>CAZCOV010000223.1:0-1323 GCA_964499975.1 uncultured Thermoanaerobaculia bacterium | reverse complement strand
CCCGGTTCTGAGATTTCCACTTCCTCTACGGTCAATTCGGCTGGCTCGGCAAAAGTGTCAGCGAACGAGATCTCGGGTTCGTCGAAGATCACCGCGCTCGCGGGCAGCTCCTCGGGCTCTAGCTCCAGCTCGATCACTGCCTCTGGCTCGGCAGACCCGACCTCGATCTGGTCGAGCGACCAGTCGATCTCGATCTCCGGCTTGGCCTGGACCTTGCCCAGCACCGATACTGGCGGCAAGTCTGCTGGCGGTTGAACCAGGGTTTCCGGCTCGTCGTCGAAGCCATCGATGACAAACTCGAATTCTTCGTCGAAGCTCGCAGCCGCGGCGGGCGCTGCGGACCCGGGTGGCGCCAGATCTAGCGGCGGGCGGACCAAGGTCTCTGGCACGGAGTCGTCTTCGAGGTCGAGGGTGAAGACATCGCTTTCCGCTTCCTCGGCGGGAGCGGCTTCCTCGTCTTCGTCGAGAAAAGAGGGGAAACTCTCTTCGCTGGCGAAGAACGCGCTCGGCATGGGTTCTGGTGAAGGCGAGGGCGGGTAGTCCCGCGGGGGCATGGCCGGCGGATGAGCGCTGGGCGGACTCAAAACGGTTGCGTCTTCTTCCACCGGACTCGCTAAAGGTGGCGGCGCAGGTGTACTGAGTCGTAGCCGGAGTTTTTCTGCCAGGGGGTTGAGCTGAACTGCCTTGGCCAGGACCTGGTCAGCCGCGACGTTGCCTTGCCGGCTGCGCAGCTTCTCGACCGCTTCCTGGACGAAATCGAGATCCACGGCTTGGTTGATCTCGATCGCCTTGAGGTAGACCTGTGCGGCTTCGCTGGCGCCCTCGGTGAGCATCAGCTCGGCCAGGGAACGGTAACACTTGAGCGCTTTGTCGAACAAGCGCTGACTGGCGTAAAGCTCGGCCAAGCGCAAGTGATAGCTCGGATTCTCGGGCTCGAGCTCGATCATGCGCTGGAAAATCGCGATGGCTGAGGCGGCGTTGTCGTGCTTTTGGTAGTAGTCGGCCAGGACCTGGTACTGGGTGCGCGCTTCGTTGATCAGGCCCTGCTTGTGGTAGAGCTCGGCGAGTTTCTCGTAGACCTGGAGGCTGGTCGGGTCGAGCTTGATGATCTTCTTGTAGATGGCGATGGCTTTGACGAAAAAACCTTCGCGGGTGTACTGCTCGGCGATTTGCGAGAACAGCTTGACGGCTTCGTCGAAACGTTCGATGCGGGCATAGAGATCGCCGACCCGATTGAGGGTATTGGCATCGTTGGGGAATTCCGCAAGGACCTTGCGGTACTCCTTGATGGCGGCCTCCAGCTTGCCCCTGGAGACGTACTTC
>CAZCOV010000222.1:0-11013 GCA_964499975.1 uncultured Thermoanaerobaculia bacterium | reverse complement strand
GGCCGAGCGCGGGCTGCTCTCCCTGGCGGCTTACCTGGCTTTGATGGGAGCCAGCCTGACCTTGACCTACCGCGCTTACCGCCGCGAAGGCGGGGCTCAGGGAGCGCGAGCGGACCTTTATTTGGGGTCGCTTTTGGTCTTGATCGGTTTCAATTTGAACGGTATGTTCGAAGCCAACTGGTGCGACACTGAAATCCAGCGGCTCCTCCTCTTTGTGCTCGCCGTCCCGCTCTATCTGGAAAACCCTGCTGCAGCGTCGGCGGACCCGGACGCTCAGTGTGCGAACCCGCCAGAGACCACCTCATGAATGACTTTGCGACTTTCCTCGCTGCCTCGCGGCAGGAGATCGACGCCGCTCTCGGCGAGCTCCTGCCTTCCCCACAAGTTGCGCCGACGCGCATCCATGAAGCACTCAGCTACAGCATCTTCGCGGGCGGCAAGCGGATTCGTCCGGCCCTGGTCTTGCTCGCGGGCGATAGCTTGGGGGTTCCCCGCCCGTGGTTGTTGCCCGGCGGTGCTGCGCTCGAGATGATCCACACCTACAGCCTGATCCACGACGATCTGCCCGCGCTCGACAACGACGACTTGCGACGCGGTCGTCCCACCCTGCACCGGCAGTTCGACGAAGCCACCGCGATCTTGGCGGGCGACGCCCTGCTCACCCTCGGGCTCACTGTGTTGGCCATGCATCCCACGGACGCGCCGGACCCGCTGCGGCGGCGGGCGGTCGAGATGGTGGGACTGGCGATCGGCACCCACGGCATGATCGGCGGCCAGGCCGACGACCTGGCGGCGGAGCAATCCTGGCCCGCAGACGCTCCGGCCATGCTCGAACAGATCCACCGACGAAAGACCGGGGCTTTGCTTACGGCGTGCGTGCGGCTGGCAGGGATTTATGCGGCGTCCAGCCCGGAAGACGACGCTGTCCTCACGGAACTGGGCGATGCGATCGGCCTGATGTTCCAGATCGCCGATGATATACTCGACGTTTTAGGGACGGCGGGAACGCTGGGCAAGACCGCGGGCAAGGACGCAGCGTCCCGCAAATTGACCTATCCTGGACTTTACGGTCTGAAAGTGAGCCAGCAGCTGCTCCAAACCACGCGCGATCGCGCCTTGGAATTGGCGCAAGAGCTGCCCCGCGGCAGCGGGCTTTTCCCTTCCCTGATCCACTACCTGGCCGCCCGCGATCACTAGCGGTGATGAACCCCAACTCTTCGTCCGCTGCACCCCGATGCGACTGGATGTCTTGCTGGTAGAACGCGGACTTTACCCCAGCCGCGAGCAGGCGCGGCGAGCGGTGATGGCGGACGAGGTCGAAGTCGACGGGCAGCGCTGCGACAAGCCGGGGACCGCCGTGTCCACGGACGCTTTGGTCCGCTTGCGCGCCGCCAAAGAGCCTTTTGTTTCGCGTGCCGGGCGCAAGCTGGCGCCCGCTCTCGAGCATTTCCGGCTGGTGCCCCAAGGCTGGGTGTGCTGCGACGTGGGCGCCTCGACCGGCGGTTTTACCGACTGCTTGCTGCAGCGGGGCGCACGCCGCGTCTATGCCATTGACGTGGGTTATGGCCAGCTCGATTTGCGCCTCCGACAAGATCCGCGGGTGGTGGTGATGGAACGGGTCAATGCGCGCTACTTGCGGCGGGAAGACCTGCCGGAGCCGGTGGACTTGATCACCCTCGACCTCTCCTTCATCTCGCTCACCAAGGTGGTACCTGCCTTGCTATTCCACTTGCGGCCGGGGGGCTATCTCTTGCCCTTGATCAAACCGCAGTTCGAAGTGGGCAAGGGGCAAGTCGGCAAGGGTGGTATCGTCCGCGATGAGGGCCTGCGGCAGCAGATCCTCAACCAGCGGGAAGCGGATCTGGTCCAGCTGGGCCTCGAGTCGCACGGCCGGTTCGAGTCGCCGGTCGCTGGGGTGGACGGTAACCGCGAAGCTTTCGTCCTGCTCCAGCGGCCTGACCCAGCCCAGAGCGCCCTTTGAGCGTCGATTGAGCAACGACTGAGCATGAACGAAAAACCGAGAATCAAGCGCGTGGGAGTGGTGGCCCGGGCGGCCAGCCGGGAGGCCATCCGCACCGCAGCCGAACTCGCCGACTGGCTCGAACGCCGCGAGATCCACGTTGCGCTCGACGACGCCACGGGCCGCGCCTCTGGCCTGGGGCACCTGTCGGCTTTTGACCCAACCACCCCCAATGACCTGGTGATCGTCCTCGGGGGCGACGGGACTCTGCTCTCGGTCGCGCGGACGGTGACCGGCGTGCCGATCCTCGGAGTCAACTTGGGTCGTCTGGGCTTTCTGACCGAACTGTCGCGGCTCGAGCTCTATCCCAGCCTGGTCGAGATCCTGGCGGGCAAGTTCGCGATCGAGGAGCGTTCGCTTTTCGACGTCGAACTACGGCGGGTGGGCGGCACGGTCACGCGTTTCCGCGCATTCAACGATGCGGTGATCACCAAGGGCGCGCTCGCGCGCATCATCGAGATCGAGTTGCGGATCGACGGCGGCCTAGTCGCCCGCTACCGGGCCGACGGCATGATCGTCTCCACCCCCAACGGCTCGACCGCTTACAACTTGTCGGCCGGCGGCCCCATCGTCTATCCCGCGCTGGCGGTCGCGGTGGTCACCCCGATCTGCCCGCACACCCTCAACTTGCGCCCGGTCGTGGTCCCTGATCAAGCCAAGATCGAAGTCACCCTCAAGAGCCAGGAAGAAGAAGTCTTTCTCACGGTCGATGGTCAGGAAGGCAGCAGCTTGGGCGACCGCGACACGGTGGTCGTGACCCGGTCGGCAGCGCGAGTGCTGCTGATCCGGGTCGCGCACCGGTCGTTTTATGAAAACTTGCGCAACAAGCTCAAGTGGGGCGGTTGAGGTGGACCCGGAACCCGCGCGCAGCAACTCGTCCGCGGATCCGTCGGCGCTGGACCCGGACGCGCTGGACCCGGACACGCTGGACCCGGACGCGCTGCCAGCTGGCCCTTACCGTCGCCGTCCCGGACGTTTTCGTCGCTGGGTGCTGCGGCCGCTGCTGTGGGGTGCAGCTGGGCTTGCGGTTTTGTTGCTCGGCCTGCGCTTGGGGCTTGAAACCCCGTGGGTCCGGACCCAGCTCAGCACCTTCTTGGCCGCCCGTCTCGGGGCCTTGCTCGACCGCCAGGTGACGATCGCCGACCTTTCCTTGGAGCTGCTGCCCCTCACGGTCGAAGTTTCGGGCTTCACGATCAGCGGCATCCGTCCGGACGACCCGCCGTTTCTCACCGTGCCCTGGGCGCTGGTCGAAGCCGACCTCGATGCCCTGGAAAACCGGGTGCTGCGCTTGCGCCAAGTCCGCGTCCAAGAGCCGCAGCTCAACCTCGAATTCTTCCCGGACGGCGAAAGCAACGTGCTCCAGCTCGCCCAGAAAACCAAAGCTGCTGCCGGCAAAAAGCGGCGGCTCGACGTGGTGATCGAGCGGGTCGAAGTGACCGGCGCGCGATTCTCGCTCGACGAGAAAGCTGTGCCGCTGTCGATTTCAGCGGATGTCGTCCAGGCCCACATGGAAGGGCAAGGGCACCTTTTCATCGCCGGCCAGGTGGCCGGTCAGAACGTCGAGGTCCGCTTGCCGCACGCTATTCCCCAGCGGGTTGCCGTGGCGGCGCGCGGCTCGGTTCAGCGCGGCCTGGTCACGATCGAGAGTGCGCGGATCACCGCGCCCGGCTTGGTCGCGAGCGCGCACGGGTCGTGCAGCTGGCCGCGTGCGGACCCGCTCGACAAAAAATGTTCGATCGAAAGCCAGGGTACGGCCGCCGGCGAGCTTTTGCACCACCTGGGCTACTTCCACGACCTGCGCGGCGACGTGGACTTCATCGGCACCTTCGACTGGCGCCCGCGGGTGTTCGGCTGGCGCAGCCAGCTCCGCGGCCGAGAGCTGTGGGCGTGGGACCGTCACCTGCAGGACGTCCAAGGCAAGCTGTCCGCGGATCGCTATGGCCTGCACTTCGACCTCGAACGCGCCACGTATGCCGGTGGTGAACTGGTCGGGACGATCGACTACGAGCATCGGGTGGCAGGGCAGCCGGTGAACGTTGCCCTCGACTTTCAAGGGCTGGCGCTCGACTCGCTGCTGGCGGACCAGCGCATCCCGGCGCAAGGCTTTGCCGCAACCCTTGCCGGTCACCTCGATTACCGCTTCCCCCGCCTTTTGCCCCTGCACGGCGATGGCCAGGCTGAGGTCGGGGTTGCGCCCGGAGAGGCCGCGCCCGGACTGGCAGTGAGCGGCAATGCGCCGTTGCAGATCGCGGGCGGGATCGTCCGCAGTCAAGCCATCAACTTGCAAGGCGCGCGGCAGAGCTTGCTCGCCCGCGGCGAATACGACCTCGCGCGGGAAACCGGAACGTTCGAGTACGAGATCGCGTCCGCGGACGTAGTCGAGCTCGCGCAGTTCTTGCCGGTGGGGGAGCGCAGCCCGGAAAACCCGCTGCTGTGGTTGCCCACCGCGGGCGAGGGCTTGCTCGCTGGCACCCTCTTCCTGGCCTCCGGCAGCGCGACCACGGATCTGCGGTTAGAGCTCGCCAAAGTCGCAACCCCGAGCTTGCGGGCGGCCCAGTTGAGCGGCACGCTGTCGCTCAACGCAGCTGAGATTTCCGCGCTCCACCTCGAACTCGGCGATGCCGCTCAAGCCCTGGTGATGCGCGGCAAGATCCCCTTTGTGCCAGAAGAGACCGCGCCCATCGACTTGACCTTTGACGGCCATGCCTGGCCGATCCCCGAGATCCGTCCCTGGCTGGACTTCGAACTGCCGCTTGAAGGCGCGGTCTCGGGCCACCTCGAACTCGCGATCGGGCGCGAGACCAGCTGGGGCAGCTTGAAAGCCACTGCCGCCCCTGGCGTGCTGCGCCTGCCCCGATCGCTGGCCTTACCGTTCGACCCGACGATCGACTTCTTGTCGCTTGCGACCCAGCTCGACTGGGACCGCGACCGCTTGCGGGTCGATAACCTGGCCTTGCGCACCCCCGCAGGCACGGTCTTGGGCCTGGGCACGATCGACTGGACCCACGCGCGCTATGACCTGGAAGCGCGCGGTTCAGGGCTCGAACTCGCGGCGGCCCCGTTCGTCCGCTACTTGCCGCGCGCCGACTTGAACGCCCAGCTCGACGTCAGCGCGAGCTTGCGCGGCGCTTTCACCCAACCCCAATTCGCGGTGGCCGTGGTCGCGCGCGAGCCGCGCTTGGGCGAGCGCCCGCTCGGCCGCGGGGAGTCTTTGGTCGAGCTCACTTTCAAGCAAGGCCGCGTCCACGTCCAAGGCCACCTGCTCGAACTGATTTCGCTCGCCGGCGGCGGCACTCTCGCCCGCGACGGCAGCGAACTCGCGCTCGAAGTGCAAAGCCGCGACCTCAAAGGCTTGCTCGAACTCGCGCTCAACGAGGTCCCCGCAGAAGTGGGCGGCGCGTTTCGCGGCAACCTGCGGCTCCAAAGCGGCGCTTTCACGGTAGCACCGGACCCAGGTGCGGCCGCGCCCGCGCCGTCCACAGCAGGCCCGGACCTCACCCTCCAGCTGGAACTCGCGGAGCTCGCGGTCGACTACCGGGATCGCCACCTGGTCAACCTCGAACCCGTGGTCCTCCGCCTCGCACCCGACCACGCACGCATTTCGTCGTTGCTGCTCGGAGAAAAAGCCAGCGACAGCGAATTTTTCCTGACCGGGGTCGTGGGCTACGCCGCGGGCGCTCCGCTCGACTTGCGGCTACAAGCGACGCTCGCGGCCAGCTGGCTGCAGCTTTATCAGCCCGAACTCGAAGTCGCGGGTTTTTTCGACGTGCTCGGACGGGTGGGTGGCACCTTGGCTGCGCCCTATCTCGACGGGCAAGCCGAGTTGCGGCAAGCGCGCTTGATGATGCCCACGGTCTTTCCGCACAGCCTGGAGGAGCTCGGCGGGATCATCTTGTTTTACCCCGAGTCCGTGGTCATCGATCGCCTGGGGGCTAGGCTGGCGGGGGGCAACCTCGAAGTCGCCGGGCAAGTGGCGCTGCCGCGGGCGGGTCAGCCGCTCGACTACAGCTTGCAGCTCAGCGGTCGCAACTTGCGCCTGCGCTACCCCGAAGGCTGGTCACTCGAAGGCAATGCCGAGCTCAACCTAAAATCGACTGCGGAAGGCCAACTCCTCTCGGGCCGAACTGAGCTGCAGAAGATCCAGTATTTCCAAGACCTTCCCGTGGGCTTGGCGCAGTTGCTCCAGGGCTTTTTCGAACGCCAGCGCCTGGAGGTCCAGCGTGCGGCCGAAGTGCGCTCCCGCACCCAGCTCAACCTCGCGATCGACGCCCCTCATGCGCTCGAAGTCCGCAACAACTTGGCCAACCTCGCGGGCAGCGTCGACTTGGTGGTCCGCGGCAACTTGCTCGAACCCGTGCTCTACGGAAAAGTCGACATCGACCCCGCGGGCCTGCTCGTCTACAGCGGCAACGATTATGCGATCGAACGCGGGCGGCTGACCTTCGCCAACCCTTACAAGCTGGCTCCCGAGGTCGACCTGGTGGCTACCACCAAAGTCCGCGAAGTCGAGATCAGCTTGGCTCTGAGCGGCACCCTCGAACGCCTCGACGCCCGCTTTTCCTCGCAACCGCCGCTGCCCGATCTCGAAGTCTTCCGCCTGCTCTCGACCGGCGGCGACATCCACACCGATGCCGACGTGGTGCGCCGCTTCCACGAGCTCGACGAAGATCAAAGCACCAGCGCTGCGTCATTTCTCTACGGCCAAGCCGCTTCGGTGATCGGCGACCGGGTCAACAGCTTGTTCGGGTTCGACAAGTTCCGCATCGACCCCTTGACCGGCAGCGGTGACAATTTGTCGACCGCCCGCCTCACCGTGGGCAAGCGCCTGTCCAAAGACCTTTTCGTCAGCTACTCGATTGACCCCTCGTCTACCGAAGATCAGCGCCTGCGCATCGAGTGGCAGGTCAGCGATGGTTTGACCTTGATCTTGACCCAAAACGGCGACGACAGCTATTCCGCAGATGCGCGCTGGGAAAAAAGTTTCTGAGCTGCGGGCGCGGTTCTTCGCCCGGCTTTGCCTCTGGGCCGGCGTGCTGACGAGCGCCGGCGTCTACGGTCAGCCCACCGGCCCGGTGGTGGTGCCGGACGCGCCCGCCGAGCTTTTGCCCGCGGACTCCCTGGTGAGCCACGCCCCCACGGTCTTGGCGATCGAAGTGCGGCTCGACGCGCCGCTCGTCCGGCCGGTCGACTTTGCATCCTTGCTCGCTTTCGCGCCCGGCGATCCCTTGACCGAAGCGCGGGTACGGCGAACGCTCTCGAACTTCCATGCCACAGACTTGTTCGCCGAAGTCGAAGTGTGGGCTGCGGCGCCCCCGGCGCGGCCGGCACAGGCTATGGCGCCCCCGGCGCGGCCGGCCCCGGCTGAAGGGGTGGTCGCCGTGGTGGTGTTGCGCAGCCACACCTGGGTCGATCAAGTCGAGCTCGTCGGTGAACTCGGGCTCAAGAAATCCGCGCTGCTTGCAGTGGTCGAGCAGCAAGCCCGCGCGCCGCTCGTTGAAGATCGCATGCTGCGCAGCGTTTACGCGCTGCAGGACCTGCTCGCGGCAGAAGGATACCTGGCGGCCAAAGTCGCGCTCGCAGTCACCCCGCTCCAGTCACGCCGGCAAGTTCATGTGGCGTTTCACATCGAAAGCGGTCCGCGCGCGGTGATCGGTGCAGTCCATTTCGCGGGCGACCTCGGCCACAGCGACCCGCAAGCCCTGCTCGCGACCGTGCGGGCACAACCTGGGACCCCGTATGATCCCGCGCGCATCCGCGGCGATCTCGAACGCCTGCGCGCCGATTTCCTCGCCCACGGCTACCTCGGCGCCCGGGTTGCCAAGCCGGACCAGCTCTTCGATCCCGAAACCGCCACCCTCGACCTCACCTACCAGATCACGGCCGGCCCCCAAATCGAACTCCAAGTGGTCGGCGCCGATCAGCGCAAGCTGGCGAAAGCCGGGCTCTTTTCTTACCTGGAGGCGCAGACCTACGACGCCGCCTTGCTGGTCCAGACCCAAGAGCGGGTGCGCGCTCACTTGCAAGAGCAAGGGCATTACCGCGCGCAAGTCTCGGCGCAAGCGAAGAGCAGCGCTGACCGCATCGCGGTGACCTTCACCGTCGACCCCGGCCCCATCCTCCACTTGACCGCAATCGACGTGGTCGGGCAGGACGTTTTCCCCAAAACCGAACTCTTGCGCTTGCTCAAGACCTCCACCCGTCAGCCGTTAAAACGCGGCAGCGGCCATTTAATTGATCGCGATCTCGTCGCGGATCTCGCCAACTTGCACTCTTTTTTCGTGCTCCAAGGCTTCAGTGTTGCGCAAGTGATGCCGGCCCGCGTCGAGCAGGTGGGAACCTCCCTGCGGCTCGAGATCCCGGTGGAGCTGGGCCCACGCCAGCGGGTCGTCAACCTCGACTGTCAAGGTATCGCCCACTTCACCTGCGACGAGCTGCTGCGCGACCTGCCGCTCCAGCCCGGCGGTCCGTTCCACCAAGCCCTGCTCACCGACAGCATCAACACCCTGCGCACCCGCTACGAAGAGGCCGGTTACAACACGGTCGACGTCGCCTCCGAACTCGACTGGAACCCGGCCAAGACCTTAGTCGACGTCCGCTTTGTGATCAGCGAAGGACAGCGCCAAGTGCTCGATCGCATCCTCTTGCGCGGCCTCAGCATCACCCACAGCGACGTCTTGACCCGGTTCATCGCGCTGCGGCCCGGGGATCCGCTCAGCCGGCGGCGCTTGCTCGAGCTCGAACGCGACCTCTACCGGCTGGGGATCTTCTCTCACGTCGACGTCGAGCTGATGCCGGTGCGCGAAGACGGCGAACGGCGCGACGTGTTGGTGCGGCTCGAAGAAGGGCGCCGTCTGCGCCTGGCCTACGGCTTCAGCTACCACTCAGACGACGGCATCGGGGGGCTGCTCAGCGCCGCGCGTAACAACGTCAGTGGACGGGCAGACCGGCTCCAGTTCGACTTGCGCGGAGACGCCAACAACGCGCGCTTTCGCTTGATCTACGACCAGCCCGGAATCCGTCTGGGCAATACCCCAGTCACCTACAGCCTGTTTCGCCAGCGCGACGAGCGCGAGTCCTTCACGGTCGACGACCTGGGGGCACAAATCTCCCTCACCCGCGACTTTCGCCGCTTCCGCTTTCGCCTCGGCTACAACTATCGACGGGTCGACTTGTCCGCCGAATCCATCGACCCGAGCGAGATCGAACGGCAAGACCGCGAGCTCGAGATCTCGAGCCTCACCCCCCACATCTTCATCGACCGCCGCAACGATCCCGTCGAACCCAGCCGCGGCTTCAGCACCACGGTGGAGTTCGAATACGCTTTTCCCCTGCTCCGCGCCAAGACCGACTTCGTCAAAGCGTTTTGGCAGCAGACCCAGTACTTCGACTTGGGGGCCTCGGGGGTTTTTGCCCTGAGCTTGCGCGCGGGTGCGATCGAGCCGCTCGACCCCAATGCCGAGCCTGACGTGCTGGTGCCGGAAGGTCTGCCCAGCCGTCTGGTCCCGGCGTCTGAGCGCTTCTTTGCTGGCGGACGCACCACCCACCGCGCATTCCGGCGCGACGAACTGGGCATTCTCGGTAAGACCCTGATCGACGTTTCCGGGCGGCGCATCGAGGCGGGGGGCAACGGTCTTTTCTTGCTCAACCTCGACTACCGTTTCCCCCTGGTTGGCTCTTTGGGTGGCACTGCCTTTGCCGACCTCGGCAACGTCTGGGCGGATTGGCGCGACTTCGCACCAGCTGATTTGCGCTTGGGGGTTGGCCTGGGGCTGCGCTACCGCTCCCCGATCGGCCCCTTGCGTCTCGACGTCGGGTGGAAAGTCGATCGTGAGCCAGGCGAGCGCGATTTTGCGTTTTTCTTCAGCTTTGGCAACCCCTTCTGAAGCAGGGCGGCGACACTATCGAGTCGTGTTGGCGTCGCGCACGCGGAACCAGGGTCGCGAGGGTCAGCCGAGTCCGAGGTCCTGGCGAGTGGAGACGGTCAAGATGCGGTCGAGCAGGTGGTAGAGCTGCTCGTCCGAGTCGATCTGCTCAATCTGCTGGCGAAAAGCCGTGGGCAACGTACCGAAACGGCGCTCGCTCTGGCGCAACAGCGCCTCCTGCAACCCGCGATGACGTCCTTCAAGGAGTCCTTCTTCACGGCCCATCCGCTCGATACTGGTGACGTATGGCATGCGGTATTCCTCTTCGATTTGCGAGATCTCACGGCGAAACTGCTGCTCCAGTTCCTGGGGTAGCGCCAGCACCCAGTCGATGAAGCGGAACAACTCCAGGACGTCCTGGCGCGCGGTGCCCCGCTCGTAGAGCCGACGGACCAGCCGGAGCTTCCAGCTCAGGCGAGTGGAAGTCTGGCCCCGCGTGCCCTTGGCCTGCAAGTGGGCCATCACCACCGTGGCAAACGGGTTGGGATCCGCTTCCAGCTCCGCCCAACGGCTATTGTAATCCCAAAGTTTGACCGTCCGGAACGTGAACGACAGGCGGTTGCCCCACAGGTCGTGCTCGTAGCGCTCGGGACGCCAGTTGGGGTGGTCGTCACCCAAGACCGCAAGGCTCACCACCGACTCGGGATAGCAGTCGAAGAGGCGGTAGTGGTAGACGAACATGCGGAGCGGGAACTCGCCGTCGCGGTCGGTCTGGATTTCGAGGTGGATGAAGACGTGGAGCGGCCGGCCGTTCAGGGTACGGACCTTGACCAGCTTGTCGATCACCCGCTTGCCGGTGCCGGCATCGCGGACAATCTCGCGCAGCTCGGTTTCGAGATTTTCATAGCCCGCGGTCCAGTCGATTTGGGAGTAGAGGTCCGGGAAGGAATCTCTGACTTAACAGTAGCACAAATGGCAGCCCTCATGTTCAAAGCGAAACATGTTTTTGCTGGACACTACCTCTGGTGTAGAGATGTGTGAGGCGACAAGCGAGGGGTAGCCGGTATCAGCCGAGTAGCAGACCCAGTACTTCGACTTGGGGGCCTCGGGGGTTTTTGCCCTGAGCTTGCG
>CAZCOV010000221.1:9515-11092 GCA_964499975.1 uncultured Thermoanaerobaculia bacterium | reverse complement strand
CGACGCCAAGCGCGAAAGGGATCGACCTGCGTGCGTATAGGACAAGGTCTGAGGCGGTGGTTAGATTGGGATCTGCAGTTAGCTGAGCGGTGACGAACAGAACGCCAGCAATACCACCTGCCACGAGCCCCAAAACGACCGCCACCAGACTTCCCGGTACAGTCGGTGAACCCCGCTGTCTGTCTAACATCAGTCGGATCAAGGCTCCAGCCCCACCAGCAATAAGTGGGACGAAAAAGAGCATCCATACCGTGAACGCGTTCTGGCCCCACACCAGCGGAACGATCGCGAGTGCGGCTAGAAACAGGACCAATGTGAGAACAGACATACCTGGACTCGGCGCCCCAGCGGCAATCAACCGTCGTTCCCGCTGGGCGAACAGCGCATTGATGCAGGCCGCCGCTGATTCAGCCCCCCAGGGCATTGCCATTAAGTCCCTCTCGGTCCGGGTGGGTAGATCTTCCCCTACGGAAAGCGTATCCCAAACCTTGGCTGCGCCTCCGCCAAATTCGGCAAGCGCCAGTATCGGTATGCGGGCACCAATCACTATCTGCCCGGAGATTTTTGTGGCATTGCCTCCGCCCATCAGGATGATGCCCTCGGCACGCGTGATCGCTCGATAGAATGCAACTTCCCAATCGGCGCCTCTCTCCGCTTGCCGCCGGAAAAGCTTCGGGTGAGTCGTTTCTTCGGGAAAGGGCGGTGGCTCATTGTCCTTGGTATATCTCATCTCAATGCTGTGGTCTTGTTTGGGCTTGGCCTTGACGAAGCCACGCACAACATCTGTTTCAAGGTACGGTCCACCGTAAACGAGTAGTCTCGCACCACGCTTCGCGAGTTCTTCTCCCAACTCCTCCGCAGCTTTCTTAGCCTTGGCACTATCCGTTAGTGGAGGGTCAAGTGTGCGCTTGGCGTTTATGTCTCCGACAATTGCGATCAATGGGCTGGTCATCGATTCTTCCTTAGATGAAGGGTTCTGAGCTGCGCCGCTCATGAAGCCTCAATGATAATAGAACAAATCTTCTGACATGTCACGGGTCGTTGCGTCCGGCGCGTCCGGCGGCACTCGTTGCGCCCGGCGGGTCGGCGGGTCGAGATTGATGCGCAGATCTGAATCCACAGTGTTACCATGTGGCTGACGCACGTCGCCATTCCCTTCCTTGGTGGGCGACAAAAATCCAAGACTTGTGAAGCCTGACGAAGGGGAGAGTCCGCTGGCCGACCACACCTTCAAGACGCTGATGCAACGCTTGTCCCGAGCTGGGTTCAAGCGGGACTTTGTTCGCCTGGCGATCCTGCCGGACTGGTGGGACGAGAGTTGTGTCGATGACCCCAACCTGCTAAAAGACATCGAATTCCGGGTCGCAAGATTCCTCGGGTTGTCGCTCGCAGCGGTTCGCGACCCTGGAGCAACACTGGCCTTGCCTCCCTACCCCAAAGCTCGACTGCGCCGAGTTCGCGACGTAGACCCTGGCCGGCTGAGCCCCGCGATCCATTCAGCCTTGCAAATTGCAGCAGCCGTTGTCCGCAGCCTAAAGGCCAGCGTAGCGGCTCCGACGCCACTTCCTCAAGATGGA
>CAZCOV010000221.1:0-9505 GCA_964499975.1 uncultured Thermoanaerobaculia bacterium | reverse complement strand
AGTCGGTCGCGCTGTGACTTTGAAAGACATTCTGGACGATCTGTGGCTGCGAGGTATCCCGGTGGTCCCTCTCCATGCGCTTCCGGCTCCCAGCTTTCAGGGGGTTGCCTGCATCGCCGAAGGCCGACCGGTGGTGCTGCTCGGCCACAAGCACGATGAGCCGGGGCGCGTGGCTTTTGTCGTCGCGCACGAGGCAGGGCATATTGCCGCAGCTGATTGCGCGCCCGACCAGCCGGTGGTCGACGAAGAAGAAGGGATCGGCGACGATAGTGAACTCGAGCGGCGAGCCGATCGGTTTGCTCGGCGAGTGCTTCTTGGGGCTGACCAGGCTCCGCGGGTAGAAGCAGCGAATTTCAAGGAACTCGCCAGCCGCGCTTCCGAGCTGGAAATGCGTAACGGCGCGGATGCGGGTTTCATCATTTTTAGTTGGGCTCGCCAGAGCGGCCACTATAGGATGGCAACCCAGGCGGTCAAGGCGCTCTCGCGGGAGGCGGGAGCAAGGCGGCAGCTCCGGCAGCACTTCGATCACCATGTCGATCTCGATGCCGCCAGCGAGAGTGACCGCGTCTTGCTCCGGTGCGTCCACGGGGACCCGGAGCAGAATGCGACTGCTGATTGACACAGATGCCTTTTGCAAACTGGCAGTGGGACGAGTCCTTAGCGACGCCATTCGTTTGCTGGGTGGGCGAGAGAGCGACTGTGGTCGGCTTCCAGCGCTGGTGCCCATGCTTCGCAGGGGGCGACTCCGCAAAGCGTTCGGCCCAACCAACTGCGATTCTTTGATTCCCATCGCGGAGGTTCTACCGATCCTGCCTGACCCCACTGAAGTGTGGCTAGGACGGTTGATCTCGATGACAGCCATTGATCCAGGAGAGGCCAGAATTTTCGCGTCTGCAGCAGAGCATGGGCTGGTCGTGGTTTCAGGCGATAAACGGGCTTTGCGGGCTTTGAAGAATGTAGACCCTTTTCCGCAGGCGTTGGCAAGCCGTATCGTCGTATTGGAAGCCATCCTCCTTGCTCTGTGCGAGGATCTCGGAACCCACCAAATCCGGCAGCGCGTACAAAACCTCATCTCCTTGGACCAAGTCGTAAACGTTTGCTTTCGAAGCGAAGTTTTGGACCCTCAGGAGGGCCTTCGCGCTTACTTCGAGCAGCTCGTGACCGAGGTCGCTCCTCTCGCGCTATGGAATCCTTGGTTAAGGAGTACTACTTGATTTTCGGCGCTCCAACCTAGTGCCATTATGAAAGGTCAAGCGCGAGGCAGCAGTACCGGAGCAGGTCGGCACTTCCTCGCGCAAACTCGGCACGGGCCAAGTGGTGCTACTTCTTCTTCACGGTCAGCCCGACGGTGAGCGAGTTGAAGGCGTAGGTGCCGTTGATGCCGTCGGCATTGCCGGTGACCACCCGCTCGTCGGCATCTTGGTAGACCACGGCAAAGTCGAGCCAATCTTTCCCCCAGCCAGCGCTCACGATGGTGCGGTCCGCATCGACGAGAAAAGGGCCAACGCGCGCGAGGGGTTGCGGGCTTTCGTCGAGCGCGACCCCAATGCGGTATGCGCTGCCCTTGCCCGTGGTCAGCTGGAATCCCACCCGGTAGGTGAAGGAATCGTCGAAGTTCTGGCGAAACGTGTCGCCGAACACCGGGAAGGTGGTGAAGGTCACGTCGACTTCGTCGAACTGGGACCAGCCCGTCCAGTTGACGTCGAGGGTGGTCTGGAAACCGTCGCTCTTGCCGATCGCCAGTCCGGTGCTCAAAACGTCGGGAAACTTAAGACCCGTGGTCAAGGGCAAGTCTTGATCAAAGGGGTTGGAGATCCGGACCACGTCGTCGAGCTGCTGGTTGCCGGTCAAGATTTGGGTCAGGCGACCACTGCCAGCAAAGTCGATGGTCATCCGGCTGCGGTAGGAAAAGCCCCAGGAAAAACCTTCGCTCAGCCGGTACAACAGGCCGGCGTTCCAGCCGTAACCGGTTTCCTGCCCGCTATCGATCGCCAAGTCTGCGATGTCGACGGTGTTGCGGGTGCGCGGGTCGATCGTGGGAATGCGACGGCCATGGGTGAGCTGCGCCACGCGCACGATCGCCCCCACCCCGATCCCCAGTTTGTCGCCAAAACGGAAGGTCAGGTTGGGGTTGAAATCGAGCGTCTCGAGCTCCGAGCGCAAGCTGACGAAACGGCCAGCGTAGGTGTCCGGTTCGCCCCACTCGTTGGTGAAGCCAAAAGGGGAAAACACCGCGAGCCCAAAATTGATGGTCTTCTTGATCGGCTGAATCCAGTAGCCGCTGAAGCGCATGCTCGTCCCAGCCTCCTGATCGAAGAAACTGGCAACCGAGCCGTTGGGTGGCACCCCGGCAAACGACACGTCGACTTGCGCCGGATATTGGAGGCTGCCTTCAAAAGCTTTCTTGGTCAAAAAAGCCGCGCCCCCGGGATTGTAGAAAAGCGCTGAAGGACGTTCGCTCAGCGCGGTTGCAGCAGCAGCGATGCCCATCGTCTGGGCGCTCTGGTCGAACACCGAAAAGCCACCTGCAGTTCCCACCTGGGCCGAGAACACCAGGGCCAGACCAACGCCCCCTGCTGTTTTTAAACCTACACGTCGCCGCTGCCCCATGAATCCTCGCCTCCTTTTGGGCAAGAGCCCCAGGTTCGTTGGGTTTGCCAGCTCGGCGCAACTGTAGAGCAACCCCAAAAGCGCGTCAACGTTCTTCCGCTCCTGGATCGAAGTGGCGGGCCAGACGGCCTAGCCGGGCGAGTTCGAATTCGAGTTCGGCGCGTTTGGTTTGCAAGTAGCTGCGCAGTTTGCGGCGGCGCAAGAACAGGAAGAAAACCCGCAGGTTTTCGCTGAGCCACAGCCGCTCCCGGTGGACCGCGAGCGCGACTGCGCCGGTGAGCGGCAGGCTTGCGGCATATGCCAACGCCGGCCAGAGCCCCCAGCGCGAGTGGACGATGAAGGTCTGACCGCTCCAAAACAACAGGAACAAGAACAACCCCACGCCCATGCCCGCGCTGTCGTACTGATCGCGGCCGCGGGCGATCAGCCGCACCGCCTGACGGGTCAAGAAGTACGGCAAGGCCGAGTTGAGCAGGCCCCACAACGCGAGCGGGAAAACCAGCACGGCAAAGAGTCCGGCGCGCCAGAGGAAACGGATGATTTGTTTCGGACGATAACGCAAGTTCAAGTGATAGTCCTGGACGCCGTAGCGCTCACACAGCTGTTTGAAGTGCTGGAGTTTTTGGGTGAGGGCCTGCAGCTCGGCAGGAAAGCGCTGGCGCAAGCTGCGCTGGACCGCGATCAGCCGCTTGAGCACCCGAAAGCGGAAGGTGAAGCGGCGCTCACCCTGTTGGCGCTGGCGCCGCAGAGCAAAGAAGCTCTGCAAATGGCGGAGCAGTTCGAGGTCGTCCCACGAGTCGACGCTGAGGGTCACCCCCAAAAGTCCCCGTTCAATCGCTGCGGTGGCTTGGCGGAACTGCTCTTCTGGGGCTAAGCCAGGCGTGGGTTCGAGCTGCACGGGCTTGCCATACTGCACCAGCAAGCTGGTGCGAAACCGCCCTTTGTGTGCAAAAGTGAGCCCCACCGGGAACACCTTGGGCAGGATCCCGGTCCGTTCCAGCTGACCAAGCGCCAAGCGGGCCGCGCCGGTTTTCAGCGGACGCAAGGTGGGGTCGGAGTGGCTTTGCCCTTCGGGAAAGATCAGCAGCACCCTGCCGGCCGCCAGATATTCGAAACAGCGGGCAAAGGACTCCTCGTTGCTGCGCCGCACGTCGACGCCTTGGCCGCTGCTCCGGCGATAAATCGGGACCGCTTGGATCGCGTCGAGCAGCGTGCGCAAGCCGAAACGGCGGAACAGCCCGCTGCGCGCCAGGGGATGGATGGGACGCGGACAAGTGGCCTGGATCACGACCGCGTCAACTAGGGCGTTGGCATGATTTGCGCAGAGAATCGCCGGGCCCGTGGCGGGCAGCTGGCTGAGGCCGACCACTTCATGACGACGGTAGAAGATCCGCAGCATCAGCCGGCAAAATGCCATCCAAAAGCGCTGACCCCTGGCAGGGTAATTCTCCGTAGCAAGCGCAGAAAAAGTTGTGTCCGGCATGGTTCTAGTGCAAGGCTCAAGGGCAAGGCGCCAAGCGAACCTTGGTGTCATTTTGACGAAAACAGATAATAGCGCGTTTCGAGGAAGATCATGAATTTGATGGGTCATTTTTGGACAGTTTATCCGTTGTTGAAGCAAGCTGTTCGTCCGCTGACTTTGCCGCGAGCGGCGCCCTGGAGCTGTCAAGTCGTCGACCCGGATGTCGGTCGGGTAGAACTGACCGGGTTACTCCAGGAAGAACCCGCGAGCGAGGTGTTGGTGGTGCTCATCCACGGGATCGGGGGCTGCGCCACGAGCCGCTACAACGTCAACGCGGCACACAGTGCCCAGGCGCTCGGCGTTTCCAGCTTGCGGCTCAATCTTCGCGGCTGCGACCGCCGGGGTCAGGACTTGCACCATGCGGGGCTCACTAGCGATTTTGCCACGATCCTCACAGATCCTCGGTTCGCGCGTTACTCGCGCATTTACCTGCTCGGTTACTCGCTCGGCGGACACCTCGTTTTGCGCTTCGCGACGGAAGTTGAAGATCCCCGAGTGCGGGCTGTGGCAGCGATCAGCACGCCGTTGGATTTGGAGCGAGCGGTCACCTTCTTTGACCAGCCCCAATGCTGGCTATATCGCCGCTACATCCTGAGTCACCTCGCGGACATCTACACCGCGGTGGCCAGGCGACGCAAACTTGCGGTTCCTCCAGAAAAAGTTCAGCGCATCCGCTACCTGCGCGAGTGGGACGAAAACGTGATCGTACCGCGGTTTGGCTTTGCTGACACCGCCGACTATTACCGCCAGACCTGCGTGGGACCGCACCTCGACCGTTTGCGCGTGCCCGCCCTCTTGATCGCCACGGAAAAAGACCCGATGATCCATCCCCAAGCGGTAAGGGCCGCCCTGACCCCTGGTTTGTCCCAACTGGAGGTCTACTGGACGGATCGCGGTGGACACGTCGGCTTCCCCCCGCGCATCCAGTTGGGGGAGGGTCCTGCCAAGGCTCTGGATGATCAAGTGCTGGAGTGGCTTGTCGCCAAGTAACCGACGGATGCGCATCCTCCACACCGCTGACTGGCATGTGGGCAAACGGCTTGGCCGTTTTGACCGACGGGACGACCACGCGGCCGTGCTCGCTGAACTCGTCGAGATCGCCGATGACGAGGCGGTCGACCTGGTGGTCGTGGCCGGTGACCTGTTCGACCGTCCCAATCCCGGCATCGATACTCTCGGCTTGGTGCTCGGGGCCCTCGAAGACCTCGCGCGCCCTACGCGGCCGGTGGTGGCGATTGCGGGCAACCACGATTCCCCCGAACTGTTCGAACTGCTGGCCCCGCTCCTCCGCGCGCAAAACATTCACCTCCTCGGCTATCCCAAACCCCCTGCCGACGGTGGGATCCTCGAATTTGAAATCCGCGGGGAGCGCGCGCTGATCGCTGGCTTGCCCTTCCTGCGGCGGGGCCAAGCCGTGGATTTTTTGGTCCCTGCCAGCACTTGGGACCGCACTTATGCCACCCAGGTCGAAGCGCTTTGCCAGGCAGCCCTTCAGGCCTTGGCCGAGCGCCGCGATGCCCGCACCGTGACCCTCTTGACCGGTCACTTCATGGTTCAGGGCGCGACTTTGGGCGGGCACGGCGGACCGCGCGGCGAGCGTCAGCTGCACTTGGGCGAAGCGTACAGCGCATCCGCCCAGGCGATCCTTCGCGACGGCGCCCAGTACGTGGCGCTGGGACACGTCCACACCCCACAGACCTTGCCCCAAGCCGCAGTCCCTTGCGCGTATGCCGGCTCGACGCTCGAACTCGACTTCGGCGAAGCCGGTGAGGCCAAGCGCGTGGTTTTAGTCGAGCTGACGCCGGAAGCCCCGGCCCAAGTCCATTCGCGGCGGCTTACCGCCGGACGACGGCTGCGTCAAGCCAGCGGGACATGGGAAGCGCTGACCGCGGATTTGACCTTGCAAGAAGCGTTTCTTGAGCTCGCGGTGCGCACCACCGGCCCGGATCCTGGGCTGGCGGACCGCGCACGCCAGGCTTTTCCTTTTTTGGTCAAGGTGCGCGCTGAGTACGACCGCCCGCAGGACCGGCGCGCGGCCCGCCGCGATGCACCCTGGGATGCCCTTTACGCCGACTACTTCCGTCGCGCCCATCAAGCCGAGCCCTCGGCCGAGCTCTTGGCAGCTTTCCGCGACGTGCTCGACCAAGCAGGTCATGCGCCCGATTGAGCTGGTGATCGAAGGCTTCCGGTCCTACGACCAGCGCACCGTGTTCGACTGGCGCGGACGCCAGCTGGTCGGCATCGTCGGTCCGATCGGCAGCGGGAAGTCGTCGATCCTCGACGCGATCACGTTTGCCCTTTACGGCAAGACACCGGTTTTCGAACGCGAGAACAAGACGCTGATCCGCGAAGGCAACGAGGCCGCTCGGGTTGAACTCGCTTTCGAAGTGGAAGGTCAGGAATTCCGCGTGCTGCGGGTTTTGTCCCGCCGTGGTCCGGGGCAGCATGCGCTCTACCGAGTCCTGTCTGCGGGGCTCGGTCCAGTGCTCGACTGTGAACGCGAACGCCAAGTCGGCGAGCGCATCGAACAACTCCTGGGGCTCGATTTCCACGCTTTCTGTCGTTCGGTGTTGCTCGCGCAGAACCGCTTTGCCGAGTTTTTGCACGCGGCCCCCGGAGATCGCGATCAGGTGCTCAAAGGAGTGTTTGGTTTTGATCGGCTGGACGCCATGCACACCTTGGCCAAAGAGCGGCGGCAAGCGGCCGAGCTCACCGTGCGCGAACTCGCCGGCCAGCTCAAGACAGTGTCCGATGACCGCGCTCAGCTCGCGGTGAACCAGCAGCTTTTGGCCTTGAGCGAAGCGCGCGTTGAACGCATGAGTGGGCTTGTCTTGGAGTTGCAACGGCTGAAGCAACAGGAGCAGGCCGCCGTGGGCGAACTCCAAGCTGCGGTCAAGCGCCAGCAGGAGCTCACTGCGTTAGCGGCTCAGCTGCCGCCCGCCGAGCAAGTGGCGCAACAGCTCGCCCAGCTCCAGGCGGCCAGCTTGGCGCAAGACGCAGCAGAAGCCACCCAGCAGCGCGCTGTCGCGCACACCCTGGAAGCCGAAGCTGTGGTCGCGGCGGTGATCCGGGCGAGTGGTTCAGGGGAAGATCTGGTCAAGGCCGAGCAGGAGCTCGAACATCTTGACCAGGCGCAAAATCAGCTGCTCCGGCGGCGTGAGATCGGAGCAGCGGCCCCGCAAGAAGTGGCGGCGCGGCAAGCGGATCTCGCCCAAGCCGCTGACGCGCAGCGCGTGGCCGCGGATTGTTGGACGGACGCAACGCGCGCCGCAGCAGCAAGCGCTGCAGAACTGACGACGGCTCAGGAAGCGCTGGCCGCCCTCGCGGCAACCCAAGGCGACGCGACCGCTTTGGCCGAGATCCGGCAACAGCTTGAACATTTCGAACGCGAACGCGTCGCCACCGACCGGCTCAAAGCTGTGCTGGCCGACCAGCAAGGCCAGCTCGCCCAAGCCGAGCAGGACTGGCACCAAGGCGTGGCCGCGCACCGGGCTGCAACCGCGGCTGAGCAGCAGGCCCGTGGTCAAGCCGCACAAGCGAACGAGCGGCTGGCGCGGGCGGACGAAGCGGTCAAGCTGGCGCACCGCGAAGACATGGCCTTGACGCTGGCATCGCGCTTGGAGCTGGGCGCGCCCTGCCCGGTTTGCGAGCAAGTCGTCGCGCAGCTGCCGCCGTTCCGGCTGTCGGTGCAACTGGTAGCTGCCGAAGCCCACCGCGACCAGGCACGGCTGCGGCAACAGACCGCCGCCGCGGAGTTGCTGGTCCGCTCCAAGGAGGCTGCGGCCAGCCAAGCCGCCGCGGGCACCGCTGAACGCGCGCACTTGGACGCGCGCCAGGAAGTGGCCGACACCCAAGCGCAACTCGCCGCGCGCGAGACGATCAGCGCCGGGCTGCACGCGCAACTTGTGGCCCACCTCGGGCCACACGAGGATTTTGCGGCGGCGCTCATGGCGATTCATGCCCAGCATCAGGCGTTGGCCGCCGGGGTAACGACGGCGGAGCTGCGCGCGCGGGAAGCCGAGGCCGCGCAGCTGGAAGCCGCGCATGCTGTCGAGCTGGCGCGGCAGAAACATGCGAGTGCTGCCGCCGCCCTCACCGTGGCGGTCGAACAGCTGGCCCGGGCCGAAGCCGAGGAGACCGAAGCTAAAGCCAGCGTCGCAGCGAGTGCGGATCGGCTCCGCGAGTTGCTCGGGGAAGGTGATCCGCGCACCCGGCTGTGCGCTGCCCGCGAGCGGCTGACGGCGGCCGATGCCGAGCTCACGGCCGCGCGCGCCGCCGAGCGCGCCCAAGCGCTCAGCGTCGAAGCGCAGCGCCACGCCACCACGGCCCTGCGCCGGGAGCAGGAGCGGCTGACCCATCAACTCGCCGGGCTCGCCGGTCAGCTCGGCCACCGCGCAGACGAACTGGCGGACCCCACCTTGCGCAGCCTCGACGCGCTCGTCCGCGAACGTCTCGGCACAGCGCAAGCAGCTGCGGCATCCGCCCAAGCCGCCGCGACCCAAGCGCAGGCCGACGCGGTCCGGGCCCAGCAAGCGCTCCTGATCGACTTCTCCCCCAATACGGACCTCGAAGCGGACTTGCGCGCTGCTCGTTCGACCGCGGACCGCGCTGCGGCAGCTGTGGCTGAGCTCGAACGGCGGCTCGGCGTGGCCGCCGCGCTGGCAACCCAACTCGAAAATGCCACTGCCGAGCAGCAGGTCTGTCACCAACTCGCCGACGACTTGACCCCGTCGCGGTTTCTCCGCTTCCTCCTCGACGAAGAGCGGACCCGCCTTGCGGCTTTGGGCAGCGAGCGCTTCGAGCAGCTGTCGGGCGGGCGTTATCGGTTTTCTGACGACGGCACGTTCGAAGTCGTCGACCTAGCGAACGCCGAAGTCGTGCGCAAGGCCGAGACCCTCTCAGGCGGCGAGACCTTTCTCGCCTCCCTCGCGCTGGCGATCGCGCTCGCCGAGATCGTCACCGGTCGCGGCGGTCGTCTGGACGCCTTTTTTCTCGACGAAGGGTTCGGCAGCCTGGATCCCGAGCATTTCGATTTGGCGATGGAAGGCCTCGAACGGCTGGTGATCGACGCGCCCAACCGGCTGGTGACAGTGGTCAGCCATGTCCCGGAAATGCGGGAGCGCCTCGAAGACCTGATCATCCTCGACAAAGACCCCCAAAGCGGCAGCACCCGCGTGGTCCGCGGCCAAGCCGCTCCGTCGGGTTGACCACTAAATCTAACCTATAATCGGGCGATGCGACACCACGTTAATGGCATGCTGGCCCTGCTGCTCCTGACCAGCCCGATCTTGGCTCAGGTCCCGCCCAGCCACCAGCGCGGCCTGTCCGCCGACACCGCCTACCAAGTCGGCGAAATCGACTCGATCAACCTCG
>CAZCOV010000220.1:0-11108 GCA_964499975.1 uncultured Thermoanaerobaculia bacterium | reverse complement strand
CCGCACCAGCGGCGACACCCTCCTGGCGCTGATCAACGACATCCTCGACTTCTCGAAAATCGAAGCCGGCAAGCTCGAACTCGAGCACCAGCCGTTCAGCTTGCGCGAGTGCGTGGACGTGGCGCTCGACTTGATCGCGGCCAAAGCCACGGAGAAAAAACTCGCCCTCGACTGCGACATCGCGCCGGACATCGCGGACGCTTGGACCGGGGATGCCACCCGCATTCGCCAAATCCTGGTCAACTTGCTGAGCAATGCGGTCAAGTTCACCCACGTCGGCCGGATCAGCGTGACGGTGCGGGCAGAAGCGGCCGGTCCGCGCGCGGCGCGGCTGCAGTTCGCGGTGCAAGACACCGGCGTCGGGATTCCGTCGGATCAAATCGACCGGCTCTTCGAGTCCTTCAACCAGCTCGACGCGTCCACCACTCGGCAGTACGGGGGTACCGGCCTGGGGCTAGCAATCAGCAAGCATCTGGTCGGGTTGATGGGTGGCGAGATCTGGGCCGAAAGCCAAGTGGGACAAGGTTCGACGTTTCGCTTCACCGTCCTAGTCGAAGCCGCGCAAGAACCGGTGAGTCGCCGCCCCCAGCGGCTGCCCCTCGACAGCAGCCTGGGGCAACGCCTACCCCTGCGCATCCTGGTCGCCGAGGACAATGTCGTCAACCAGAAAGTGGTGCTCCTCCTCCTCGAACGCATGGGCTACCGCGCAGACCTTGCTGCCAATGGGCGCGAAGTGCTCGCCGCGCTTGACCGCCAACCCTACGACCTGGTGCTGATGGACGTGCAAATGCCCGAACTCGACGGCGTCGAAGCGACCCGGCAGATTTTGCGCCGGATGGACCGCCGGGAGCGTCCGCTGATCGTCGCGATGACCGCCGGCGCCACCCCGGAAGATCGCGCGCGCTGCCTCAGCGCAGGCATGGACGATTACCTCAGCAAACCGGTCCGCGCCGAGGACTTGCAAGCGACCATCGAGCGCCACGGCCGCAGCCGGGTCAACACCGGGAGCGCCGATCGCAGCGCGCCCTTGGCCGCCGCTGATTTTGACGAATCCATCCTCGCTGGCCTCGCAGCTCTCGAATCCCCGTGGAAAACCGACGTCCAGGCGGAAGTGGCGCATTTCTTCCTGGAGACCGCCCAAAACCAAGTGCAGGCCCTGCAACAAGCGGTCGAACGCGCTGACCCTGCCGCGCTTCTGGCTGAAGCCGCCAGCTTGCGCGGCCTGTGCAGCTCCCTGGGCGCTGCCCGCATGAGCCAGATCTGCTCCGGCTTGATCGCGACGAGCAGTCAAAAAGCGCCCACCGCGACCGAGCAACTCCACCAAGGCGCGGCTGAACTCACTGCCGAGTTCAACCGATTACAGCGCAAGGTCCACCAACTGGTCGACCGCGCCACTCCCTGAGCTGTTGCATGCAATTCCTGTTCGACGTCGAATTTTGGAAGTTGGCGAGCATTCCGCTGGTTGCGGCGGTAGTCGGCTGGGGCACCAACTGGGTGGCGATCGAAATGACCTTCGCCCCCCTCGAATGGATCGGCATCCGGCCCTGGCTCGGCTGGCAAGGCATCATCCCTGCCAAAGCCAGCAAAATGGCGACGATCTTCGTCGACAAAGCCATGAGCCGGCTGGGCACCCTGCCCGAGCTGTTCGCGCAGATCGAGCCGCAAAAAATCGCCGAGCAGATCGTCAAAGTGATCACCCCCCGCCTCGACACCTACACCGACGAGATCCTGCTGCGCGACCACGCCGTCTTGTGGGAGAACCTGCCCACCGTGGTCAAAGCCCAAATCTACGCGCGGGTCCGCGCGGATTTTCCTCTGCGGGTCAACCAGCTGCTGAGCGAAGTCGGAAGCAACGTCGAAGACTACCTCGACTTCAAAGACATGCTCAAAACCCACCTGGTCCGCGACAAAGCCCTGCTCAACCGCCTGTTTCTCGAATGCGGGGCGGCCGAGTTTCGCTTCATCATCAACTCCGGCTTCCACCTCGGCCTGCTTTTCGGTCTGGTCCAGCTTTGGGTTTGGGTGGTCTACCCCGCGGCCTGGGTGCTGCCGGTTTTCGGCTTGATCGTGGGCTGGGCTACCAACTGGATCGCGCTCAACGCGGTCTTCCGTCCGCTCCATCCGATCCAGCTCGGCCCCTGGACGTTCCAGGGCCTCTTTCTCAAACGCCAGAAAGAAGTTGCGGCCGTGTGGTGCAACCTGGTCACTCGCGAAATCGTGACCGTGCGCAACCTGATCGAAGCCATGCTGGTCGGACCGCGCGCTGAAAACAGCAAAGCGCTGATCAAAAAGCACCTCAAACCCCTGGTCGAAGAAGCCGTGGGGCCGGCGCGCACCGCGGCCCAGCTGATGGTCGGGTTCGAGGGATTCGCCAAGATCAAAGAAGCCGTGGGGGAAAAAGCGATCGCCCTGTCGCTTGAACCTTTCAACCACTGGGAATTCAACCGCGAGCGCGCACAAGTCGTCGAAGCCCTGCTGCGTGAGCGCATGGAAAACCTTCCCCCAGACCAGTTCCAGGACCTCTTGCGCCCCTGCTTTCAAGAAGACGAAACCAAACTGATCGTGATCGGCGCAGTGCTCGGCTTGCTCACGGGTCTCGCCCAGTTCATCTGGATGTTCGCGGGCGGGAATGAAAGATAGAATCTGGTAACAGCGAGTCGTCTTAACGCGGCGCAAACCCATGGAGGTGCTTCTTGTTCCACCACCGCTCCCTCTGCCAGACCTGGTTCCCCGGTGCTGTCCCGTCGACTTTGCGCGCAACCGTCGCCGTGACCGCGACCGTACTGCTCGCTTTCGCGTCGACGGCTGCCCGCGCTGAAGAAGCGACCCTGACGACCACCATCATCCAATGCGGCAAGCTGGTCGATGTGCGCGCGGAAAAAGTGCTCGGACCCCACACCATTGTGGTGGTGGGGACGAAGATTACTGCGCTCGAACCGCGTCACCGCGCCGTGCAAGAAGGGGAAGAGCTGCTGGACTTGAGCGCCCACACCTGCTTGCCCGGACTCATGGACATGCACACCCACTTGACCGACGAACGCAGCAAGGACAGCAACCAAGAGCGCTTCCTGCTCGACCCAGGAGACTACGCTTTCCGCTCAGCGCGTTATGCCGAGCGCACGCTTTTGGCCGGCTTCACCACCGTGCGCGACCTGGGGGACCGCTACAACCTGAGCCTTGCCCTCAAGCGAGCGATCGAAGGCGGCTGGGTTTCAGGTCCGCGGATTTTCACTTCGGGCAAGTCCCTGGCCTCGACCGGCGGACATGCCGACCCCACCAACGGCATGCGCTCTGACCTGCAAGGCGATCCTGGACCCAAAGAAGGCGTGGTCAACAGCATCGACGACGCGCGCAAAGCCGTGCGTCAGCGCTACAAGGACGGCGCGGATTTGATCAAGATCACCGCCACCGGCGGGGTTTTGAGCGTGGCCAAGAGCGGTCAGAACCCGCAATTCAGCGAAGACGTGATCAAAGCGATCGTCGAAACCGCGCGCGACTACGACTTCACGGTCGCAGCGCACGCCCACGGCGCCGAGGGCATGAAGCGGGCGATTCGCGCCGGGGTCACCTCGATCGAGCACGGCACCTTGATGGACGACGAAGTGATCCAGCTGCTGAAAAAGCATCGCACGTTCTACGTGCCCACGATCTCCGCCGGCTTGTTCGTTGCGGCCAAAGCCGAGCTCGACGACTACTTCCCCCCGATCGTGCGGGTCAAAGCCAAAGAGTTGGGGCCGCAGATCCTGGCCACCGCTGGCCGCGCCTACCGCGCTGGGGTCAAGATCGCTTTTGGCACGGATAGCGGGGTCAGTCCGCACGGTGACAACGCGAAAGAATTCGGCTACATGGTACAAGCTGGCATTCCGCCGCTGGCTGCCCTCCGTTCGGCCACGCTCACTGCGGCCGAACTGCTGCGCATCGACGATCGCCTAGGGACCCTCGAAGTCGGCAAACTCGCGGATCTCGTCGCAGTCCCTGGCGACCCGAGCGCTGACATCACGGTGATGGAGCGCGTCAGCCTGGTGATGAAAGAAGGCAAGATCTACAAGCGTCCGTAGCGCCACCATCTGCGATGCCGAGCAGGCAAGAGGTGCAGCGGTCTGGCAGGGCGATCTGAGTTCCAGGACGGTTGACACAACAGAGCATTTGCTTTAGAGTCGGCAAGTTGTCCAAGGGGAGAGAGTAGGGTCGACCGGGTGGAAGACTCAATGGTGTCGACTCGGATGTTTAATTAGCATTTTGTCTGAAACAGACATACTAGGGTGGGCCTTTTCCCCGTAACTCACATGAATCTACTTTTCGGATACGGCTCTTTACTTTCACCGCAGAGCGCCTCCAAAACGCTAAAACGCTCGCTTTCTGTCGCCGATCTGCGCAGCGCGCATGTCATCGGATATCGCCGGACCTGGACAGCAGGCGTGGGTGTGCATGTCACTCAGCCCAGGGGCGTTGAGCTGCGACAGGCGCTTTTCCTAGACCTGTCTCCTGCTCCAAACGCAAAGTGCAATGGAGCATTAATCGAAGTGACCGACCACGAGCTATCGCTGCTCGACGTCCGGGAACGTCAGTATGAACGTGTATCGATTCTGGCGCACCTTCACGACTCATTTGTTTCGGCGTTCACATATGTCGTGCCAGAAGCAAACAAGACCAACAAGGGGGTTGTGCTTGAGCGCTACGTTCAACTGATTACAGATGCGCTTTCCTTTTATTCTTCAGAGTTTCGTGAGGAGTTCTGGAACACCACCGATGCTCCACAACGACCCCTGTTGAGTGGCAACTACATTTTTTCCGACGCTCAGCAGAACGCCGCCACAGGCCGTAAATGAAAGAAATTATACTCAATATCATTGCATGGGTTATTTGCGTAATCATTGGTGCAGTCGCGTCTCGCGTCTGGACTTTTTACCGTCAACGGTTCGCAAAGGAGTACAGCAAGTTCACGTATTACCGTGTCATCCGTCTTCGGTTCCGAGACCGGGGCGATGCACCATATTATGTTCGTCACCACCACACCATTGAAGGAGTCTCCGAACCTGTATTCGACGAGACCTGGTGCTTGAACGGCGCACAATGCAGTCACAAGGAAAAGTTGGAACCGGTGCGACTTACGTCTTCCGGGCTTGTCGATGCAATCCAAATTATGCCAGTTCTGGATCGAGACGCTGACAACCATCCACACACCCGCGATAGCGCTAAGGTTTTTACATTCTCGCACCCTAATCCGAGCACCCAGCTTGCCGCAGTCGGGACCATGATAAACGGACTCCAGACTGCCGACCAGTGGTGGTATGGCACGACAGCACAATATGACGGACAGATCTTGCTGCTAATTGTCGATTTTGCGTCACTTCCTTACGAAATTTCCCCGATTTTCGATGTAACATCCCAGCTTGAACGTGACCGGGTGGTCGTTCCCAAACAATCGGTTGAAGCTCAATGGTTCGAAGATCATGTCGGATCAGACATATATTATCTAAAATTCAAGAACGCCAAGAAGGGAGACGTAATTAAATTCACCTTCTCGGTGAACAAAGACTTGATTCCTATAGTCAAGACCAAGGGCGGAACTCCACGCCCGTCAAAAGCCTAATCGGGTAGCCGGAGGTGTCTAGAGCCCCCAGCCCCCACACCACCTAGCATGCGGGTGCCGGCCGGGCTGGGGGGCAGTGGCTTGCTTCATCACCCCTCGAACCCCCGGAGGACCTGCTCCGAAAGCGGCGGGTCGAAGTCGTCTGGAAGCGTGAACGCCCCGGCGCAGAGGCGGAAGGGTCGGACATCAGGTCAAACGAATCACTCTGTGCGTTTCTCCGAATGATTTTGCCGAGCCCTTAAATTTAAAGCCTTCGCCTTCTCAATCGCCTCTTGGAAGTGCGCATCGACCGAGTGGGGCTTCTGATCCTCAAGTGCGCGATACTTGTCATACTCCTGTAGCGCCTTGGAAACGGCGGTCTCGTGCGACACCGTACCGGCATGAGCCAGCAGTTCGCGATCACTGATCCGCAGGAACTCGTCGAGCTTCGCGATCCAATCCTGCATCGCCATGGGTCTGCGGTTGCGGGCTTGCAACTCGGCGAAGTCGAGATAGGTTGAGACGATTAGGTTGAGCGTCTCGATCTCGTCGCGATCCAGGTAATTCTTTGCGATCCCAACATCAGTTCGCTTGACCTGGCTTCCTGTGGCCGCTCCCGCCCACGTCGTCAGGCCCATGTTCGGCTGCGTGGCGTCTGCGCGGCTGGCGATCACTTCGGCGGCGGTTTGGCCATGCGCGGCCCAGTGCATCTTGTTCTGCACGATTTGGAAAAAACGCTGCGAGGCTTCGGCTCGCGGGTCATAGTCCACGCTGGTGGCATAGATGTCAAGTATCTTCCGCCAAAAGATCCGCTCCGACGACCGGATGTCGCGGATGCGGGCCAGCAGCTCATCGAAGTAGTCGCCGCCGCCGCTCTGCTTCAGGCGCTCGTCGTCCATGGTGAAGCCCTTGACGACATACTCTTCGAGACGCGCTGTCGCCCACTGCCGGAATTGCGTGCCCCTGGGGGAGTTGACCCGGTAGCCGACCGCCAGGATCACTTCCAGCCGATAGTATTCAATGGCACGCTGGACCTGCCGCGAGCCTTCTGCTTGAACTGTGGCAAATTTTGCAACAGTTCGCGGCCGGTCGAGTTCGCCCTCTTGGAAGATGTTGCGAATATGTTTGGAAATGACCGACTTGTCGCGCTGGAACAGGTCGGCCAACTGGTTCAACGACAACCATACCGACCCACCAAACAGCTGGACCTGCAGGCGTGTCTGTCCATCACCGGTCTGGTAGAGGATGACTTCGCCGGTTTTGGGCGGGGCTTGTGGGGCGTCTCCCACACGCTTGATTCGAATACCCACGGTTTACGTTGTAATGAACAGGTGGCGGCACGTCACGGGATGCCTCTACCGCAACGGGGCTCGCTTCAGCTTGAGCAAGGGGTAGTTGGTCATGTGCGGCCTTCGAATGCAGCCAGGAGGTCTTCCGGCAAAGGGTCGTCGAAGTCATCGGAAATTATCACGCGACCTTCCCATCCTCCGGGCTGGCGGGGTTTTTTCTGCTCGTCGAAGCGGACCAGCTTGGCCAGGGGCTTTCCCGCCTTGGCAATCACGATTTCTTCACCAGCAGCGGCGCGGTCGACGAGTTGCGACAAGGCGCTCGTGGCCTGGTAGAGATCAATAACGGGTGCCATAGTCGTTCCTTCACCTTGATCAAGATACCACTGACCCACCAGTCAATGGCTGGCGCGGACGTTGATGATGGCGGCGACGGCGCTGTACATGGGATAGGGTACCACGCTGGGTCGGCCCCAAGCAGCCAGGAAGCCTGTATCCCGTATGATACACTGAACGTGTGATCGAAGTTCGCGAGGCAGCCACCTATAAGACAACCACCTACGAGACAGCCATCTATGGCGAGTTCCATGGCCAAGACCAAGACGACCCTTTGGGACCCGGCAGAGCACCTCCAGACAGAAGAAGACATGGCCGCCTACCTCGAAGCGGCGCTCGCAGAAGGCGATCCCGCACTGGTAGCCGCAGCGCTGGGAGACATTGCCCGCGCACAAGGAATGAGTCGCGTTGCCCGCGCAGCCGGTCTTGGGAGAGAGAGCCTCTACAAGGCGCTCGCACCGACAGGCAACCCGGAGTTTGCCACCATCCTCAAGGTCGTATCCGCCCTGGGTTTAAGGCTCCACGCCGCGCCCGCAGGCGAGAAGAGTGCGGTCTGACGATCCGCCGGGGGTAAAATCGCTTTGGGCACGGATAGCGGCGTCAGTCCGCACGGTGACAGCGCGAAAATTTGGCTACATTAGGTCTGGCTTTCCCTTGACAGGAGGCCGTCTTCGGTAAACTCAAAGTAATGAGGCAGAGAATGAACCGGAAGAGGATTTTGACCAAAGAAGGCCAGTTCTTCGTCACAAGCGCAGCTGTTCTCGCCTTCGTAGCCGGAGTGATGCTTGGAGTTGCTAAAGGTTCGCTGCTGATGGGTGTTGTGGGTTTTGCATGTGCGTTTATCTTGCAGCTTGCTGGCAAGGAGCTAGCGAGGAATGCGATGGCGAAGACTGGCACTCAGGCACCTGAGGATTACCATAGCGCTTCGCTCCAAGGTTGGTTGACCAGTATTCTTGTCGGCGCATTGATCATTTGGGGGATAGTTGAGTTGTTCTAATGAGAGCTTGGAGCGGGCATCATAATGGCCGCAGAGGCGACTCTCTTAGCCATAGCGGTGTTCGGAGTAGAATTGGAGCGGCCGCTGTAGAGGAGAAGCTGCATACAAATATCGCAATGTATCGGTGATGCGGCCAACACGGGCCCTCAGCGGAAGCCTGACGGCGCCGCTGAGGCTTCGAGGCGTTAGGCCGGGAATACTAATGCAGGCTTTGGCAGGAGGAATTTTATACGATGGTGACGATCATTTTTCCAGATCGTGACACGGAGAAACGGGCACTTGCATATCTGCTAGGCAGATTCTCTGGTCGCGTGCTTCGCTCTGGAGAACACATCGTGCCGGAAGCGGCACTCGAAGCTATGGCTGATCAGAATATCCCGTTCTCGGTGAAGGGCAAATCGACCTATGAACAGCAAGTGGCGGCGATTCGAGGTTCTGCTTCCTCTCCAGTTCAATGACGGTCGTGATGTGCCATCGGAGCGGCTTGCCGATGCGGTTCTTGAGATAGTGGATCATTTTGGTGCAGCCAGCTACGAGACACAAAAAGTGGAAGGGCACTGGCGGCACAGAGGCGTAGTCTATCGGGACAATCTTGTTAAATTGTTGTGGATGTGCCCGATTCCGATGAGAATCGCCACTGGATGCAGCAGTTCAAGCTTCGTTGGAAGGCCCAGCTTGAGCAACTTGAGTTGTGGATGGTGAGCTATGCGATTGAGGTTGAATAGGCTGGTCTAATCGGGTAGCCGGGAGTGTCTACCCCCAGCCCCCACACCACCTGGCATGCGGGTCCGCACCAGGCGTTGTTCACGAAAGCGGAGCACCCGGTCCCTTCAGGAATTCCCCTGAGCACGCATCCGCAGCCCCTGCCCTCCCCGTCGCAATCTCACCTGGACTGTCAGGCAATTCTGACATGACCGTGGTCTGAACCATTCCCAGAGCGTGCTAGGATGCAAGCGTCTTCGGTTACCCTGAACCGGTGCTCATCGCGGTAACCCGCGGTTGGCTGCCGTCAGAGGCCGTGCTAGCAGCCGAATCGATTGTCAATAGTCAATTGTCATTGGCAACTGTCATGTCAATTGTCAGCATCGCCACAGGAGAGCCCATGCGATGACTTCCGGGCCAGACGCGGCCGATTCGGCTCACGACGCGGGAATGGTAGAGCTACGCCAGCAGGCGTACGATGTGCTGGCGAATCGCACGCTTCCCGGCATCCCGATCTACTTCATCGCCTGGCTGCTCCTGAGCTTGTCGGTGTCGTTTCAGTGGCCCCGGCCGCTAGCCGGCAACGTCGTCGGCGCCGTCCTGCTTCTGGCTACGACGGCTCGCGCCTTCCTCGCGCTCTGGCGGCGGCGCCGGCCAGAAGCCGAGGCCGAGGCCTGGATCTTCTGGTTCCGGGTCGTCGCCGTATCGAGCGGCGTCTCCGTCGGCAGCCTGGCCGGCCTGCTGGTCTATGACTACGGTCTCGCAGGGGCTAGTGTCCTGGCCCTGGCCATTGTCGCCGCCTTCGGCAGCGCTTCGATCTTCGCCTTCGCGCCGGATCGCTGGCTGAGCGCGGTGTTCATCATCGGGCTGAATCTGCCTCCGGCGCTGGCGCTGGTCTTACGCGGTGGCAGCCTGGAGTGGACGACGGCCGGCGCCATCCTGGTCTACGTTACCTACTGCCTGGGCCTCAGCCACCAGATCCACCGGGAGCTCTGGCAGCACCTGCGCTCCGCAGCTGCGCTGCGCCAGCACACCGCAGCCTTGCAAGCGAGCATGGAGGAGGCCCAGGCCGCCGACCGCGCCAAGTCGGACTTCCTCGCCAACATGAGCCACGAGGTGCGGACCCCGCTCAACGGTCTGCTCGGCTCCTCGCAGCTGCTCTTGACCACCCAACTGAGCGGCGAGCAACGCCAGCATGTCGACACTTTGCGCGCCTGCGGCGAGGTGCTCCTGCACACGGTCAACGCGGTGCTCGACTACTCCAAGCTCGAGGCGGGCAAGATGGAGCTCGAATCGGTGGTGCTCGACTTGCCCCAGGCGGTCCACGAGGTGGCCTCGATCCACCGGCCGGAAGCGGACCGCAAAGGGCTCGACCTTTCCGCCGCGGTCGAGCCGCAAGTGCCCAGGTTCGTGGTTGGCGACCCGACGCGTCTGCGCCAGGCGGTGTCGAACCTGGTCGCCAACGCTGTGAAGTTCACCGCCGAGGGCAAGGTGAGCCTCCGTGTGCAGCGGCTGGGAGATCATTACCAGTTCGCGGTGGAAGACACCGGCATCGGCGTCGATCCCGCTTGCCGGAGCCGGCTGTTCGAGGTCTTCGCCCAGGCCGATACCAGCACCACTCGCCGCTTCGGGGGCACCGGGCTCGGCTTGGCCATCGTCAAGCGCATCGCGGAGACGATGGGGGGAGAGTCGGGTTTCGAAAGTGCTCCCGGGGTCGGCAGCCGATTTTGGTTTACGGCCAGGCTGCCTGCCGCGGAGACCCCGCCGCGGAGGGAAGAAACGAAGATCGCCAGCCAGCCGCCAGCCAAGGTGCTGCTGGTCGAGGACAACGCAACCAACCTGAAAATCCAGCGGGCACTTCTGGACATCCTCGGCCACCAGGTGGTGGTGGCCGAGAACGGTCTCGAAGCCGTGTCCGCCTGCCGCGAGCACGACTTCGATCTCGTCTTGATGGACTGCCAGATGCCCATCATGGACGGCTATGACGCCTCCCGCGCCATTCGCGCCAGCGAGCCCGCCGATCATCACACCGTGATCATCGCCCTCACCGCGAGCACTCTGGCCATCGATCGCGAGCGGTGTCTCGAAGCTGGGATGGACGATCACCTGGGCAAACCGATCGCCTTGAAAGACCTGGCGGACAAGATCTCCTACTGGCTGGGCGAGCGCGCGCCACACAGAGACTCGCGTTTGAATGTGCGCCCGCAGCTTCTCC
>CAZCOV010000219.1:0-11119 GCA_964499975.1 uncultured Thermoanaerobaculia bacterium | reverse complement strand
CGCCGAACCCGATCGCCGGTGGACTCAACCATGTCAGCCTTGCTCGGGGTGGCTGCGGGAAAGAGGCCGAGCACTAGCACCGCGCCGGTTTGTTCCTGGCGCTCGCGCAAATGCTGGAAAGCGTCCAAAGGGTGAAAGAGTAGGTCGGGAAACCCCAAAGCAACGCGGGCCTCGCGCACGAAAGGCAAGGCCGAACTCAGGGTTTCGGGCACGCTCGCGGTGTCCGCGAGCACCAAGTACGCCAAGTTCAAGCCGCAGGTCTTGCCGCTGCCGAGGTAGGCGGGCAGGTCCCACTTACCCTGGCGCAAAAGGATGAAAGCACGGTCAATGCCGCCGCGGCTAAAACCCTCGAGCAGCAACTCGCAAGCGGTTTGCACCTTCGGCTCGCCCGGTTGTGCGCGGGTCCACGCGAGCGGCAAGATCTCCTTGCTGCAAGGCAAGCGACCGAGCCGCTCGGCTCTTCCCGCGGCCGGAACCAAGCCAACAATGGGTGAGGTGGCGCGCAAGCCGGTCAAAAGAGGGTGTAAATGAACGGCGCCAGCGACGAACCTTGGGCCAGCACTAAAAGCACCCCGAGCAGCAGCAGCATCCCGACGATCGGTCCCAGCCACCACTTCTTGCGCACTCGGAGGAATTCCCAAAACTGTTGGAAGAACGAGGATTTCATGTTTCGCAGTCTCCTTCCCAGGGACGAGGCTACGCTATTTGCGGGGCTGAAGCAAGGGATCTCCAGGACGAGCTCTGGCGGTCCGGGTGAGCAACTCGACGTAGTGGTTCTCGAGCGCGGCAGCCACTCGCGAGGGGTCGTGGGTGGTGCGCAAGCGCTGACGTCCGGCCGCAATCAGGGCCCTGACGAGTTCGGGTTCTGCCTGCAGCCGGGTCAGGGCCGCGGCAAACTCGGGACCATCGCGCGCCAGCAGGAGTTCGACGCCGTCTTGGGGGGACCGGCCCCCCCCCCCGAGACCGCGGGCAGCTTCCGGGGTCGCCACCACCGGCAGGCCCCGAGCCCAGGCTTCGAGGATCTTGATCCGCACTCCGGACGCCACATGCAGCGGGACGACCACGATCGCGCCAGGGGCAAAGGCATCGCGGCTGTCTTGGGGCGCGGAATGGCAGACCACGCCGGGCTGCGCGCGCGCTCCCTCCACGGCAAAAGCATGGAGGACGGCCTGAGGCAAGGCCGTTGCGATGGTTGGCCACACCCGGGCGAGAAACCAGCGGGCGCCGAGCGTGTTGGGCAACCAGCCGGCGCTGCCCAAGAGGACCACGGCCGGCGCGCCAGGCAAGGCCGCGGCAGCACCGGGCAGGGCGCAGTCGAAAGGAGCAGCTACAACCTCGGGTAAGGGTCCCCGGTTGCCAGCCAGCTGCGCCAGGCAGGCAGCATCCTCCGCGGTCAAAGCCAGGGTGGCCGCACAGCGGCGGACCGCAGCACCCTCAAAACGCGCGAGACGGCGCGCTTCGAGCTCGAGCCAAGGACGGCGGCCGGGCAGGGCTTTGAGCCTTGCCCAGGGCGTCCCGGCCAGCGAAGTGGTTTCTGCGAGGACTGGGAGCGTCTGACGCCACAGCTCGCTTTCGACGTTTTGCGCGCGCAGCACCACCGGCAGTGCCACCGCCTTGGGCAGTGCTCCTAGCGCTTGCACTTGCTCGATTTGCACCAGATCGAAAGATTGCGTGGCCAACAGCTGGCGCACGGCCTGACGGACCGCGGGCAAGCGGTGGCGAACCACCGAGAGCGGCAAGCGCTGCAGCTGGGCGAGGACCAAGGCCCAGAGGAAAGCGCGCGGCTCTGCCGGCACCAGGTGCGGCGTACAAAACCCGCGGAGATGCACGGCCAGCGCCTCAAGATGGAAGTGCCGGGGGTCGCAGGGCGCGACCAGGGTCACGGCATGGCCGCGCTCCTTCAGCGCTTTGAGGGTGTTGGCGAGGAGCAGCCGCCCGCCATCGACTGGGGGCCAAGGAGCCTTGGTGGCGATCCACAGAATCTTCATGCGCGGCTCGGCTGCGCTTCCCAGCCAGCGCGGTCAAGCCCGGACGATGTGAGGCGCGGGCTTTTCCCGGTACACGCCGCGGGTGTCGATGATCAGCGGCGCATGCTCAGCGAGCAGGTTGTAGTCGACCGCGCGGTGATTGGTGACGATCAGCACCGCGTCTTGCGCTGCGAGCAGCTCTTCCGTGAGCGGTACCGAACGCAAGCAGGGCAGCTCCGGCCACGTCCGCATGCGCGGTGCTTCGGCAATGTGGGGATCGTGGTACTGGACTTCCGCCCCCCAGTGGAGCAAGCGTTCGAGGATCTCGAAAGCAGGGCTTTCCCGCGGATCCGCAATGTCGGGTTTGTAAGCGATCCCCAAAACCAAAACCTTGCTGCCTTGGAGCGGCTTGCCGCGCTGGTTGAGCGCGGCTTGCAACTTGCCCAGGACATACATCGGCATTTCGATGTTGACCTCGCCCGCCAGCTCGATGAAGCGCGAGCGCAGACCGAACTCGCGGGCTTTCCAGGTCAAATAAAAAGGGTCGACCGGGATGCAGTGCCCACCCCAGCCCGGTCCAGGCGTGAAGCGCATGAAACCAAAGGGCTTGGTGGCAGCAGCGTCGAGCACTTCCCAGACGTCGATTCCCATGGCGTCGTACACCATCTTGAGCTCGTTGACCAGGGCGATGTTGACCGCGCGAAAGATGTTCTCAGTCAGCTTGCTCGCTTCTGCCACCCGCGCAGAGGACACCCGCACGGTGGTGGTGAAAACTTCGCGGTAGAGCGCTTCGGCCAAATCACCACCTTGCGGTTCAAGCCCGCCCACCACCTTGGGAATCTGCGTCGTCCCGAAATTCGGGTTGCCGGGATCCTCGCGTTCGGGCGAGAAGGCGAGGAAAAAATCCCGGCCAGCGACCAGCCCGCTGGCTTCGAGCAGCGGACGCACCAGCTCTTCGGTCGTCCCCGGGTAGGTGGTCGATTCGAGGATCACCAGCTGCCTGGGACGAAGGGTCTTGGCGATCTGCCGCGCCGTGGTTTCCACGTAGTCGAGCAGCGGTTCGCGGTGGCGGTTGAGTGGGGTGGGAACGCAGATCACCAACGCATCGGGCTCGGCGAGCCGGGTGAAGTCGTTGCTCGCGCTGAGCCGCTTGGCCTGAACCTCGCACGCGATCCGCTGCGCATCGAGGTGCTGAATGTACGAGCGACCGCTGTTCAGGTCTTGAATTTTGCGGACGTCGACGTCGAAGCCGAGCACCGAAAATCCCCGTTCGGCAAAGGCGAGCGCGAGCGGCAGACCGACATAGCCCAGGCCGATGATGCCCACCTGGAACCGGTGGGCGGCGATGCGTGACAACCATTCATCTACCGCAAACTCCCCCACTGCGGGCTGGGCGTGGTGCTCCATTCAGGGTCCTCCTACTCGCTCTGACCAGTGACGCAAATCCTGGGTTTCAAAGCCATCGGCAAAAAATCCGCGCGGCGACGGGACTGCCGCTGAAGCTGTCGGCGCCGCCTCCGACTGCAGAGTTGCCGGCTCCGGCGGCAAGCTCGCCGTGAGATTATGGTCCAGCCGGCGGGCCAGGCGAAAGGACTCCCGCGCTGCGGCGTGCTCGCCCGCCGCCATTTGTGCCCGCCCCAAGTTGGCGTAGACCTCGGCGCGCGGTTCCAGGCTGAGCGCTTCGCGGTACGCCCGGATCGCTGCTTGGGGGCGCTGCGACAGCAGGTACAAGGCCCCGCGTGCGATCGGGATTGCCACTTCGGTGGGTGCTAGCTCCGCCGCCTGCTGCAAAACCTGCAAGTTCTGCTCGACCAAGCGCCCATCCAGACGTCCGCTCTGGCTGGCGCGCAAGGTGATGGCCTCGACCGCGCTGAGCTGACGGCTGGCCCGCAACACTTGCCCGGCATGGCGCGCCTGGCTCAAGAGGCAAAGCCCCGCGAGCGGCAAGAGCACCCAGAAGAGCTGACGCCCGCTCATCGCTCTGCCGTCCTGCTGGGTTGGTCCCCAGCGAAAACCCAGCTCAAAAACAACAGCCAGGGGTAAGCCACGAGCGCCAGGTGGAACGGGAAATTACTCGCGCTCAAGACCGCCATTGCGAGGAGACCACTCCACAAAAGCGCGCCAGCCGCAGGGTCGGGAGGAACGCCACTGGCCAGCTGTCGGGCACGGACGCGGGCGCGCTGCAGCAGCAGCCAGCCAGCCCACAGGAGCGCGAGGATCCCTAAGCTACCCCACTCGGCCACAGCCTCCAGCAGATCGCTATGCGCATTGACGAAATAGACTTCGCGCAGATCTGGGTCAAACTCAACGCCTTCGGCAGTCAGAGCTAGCTTGGCGCGACCGAATTCCGCGCGATAGGCCCCCTGCCCCACCCCCACCACCGGGTGTTGCGCGAGCATCCACCCGGCTGCCCGCCAGCCGTCGAGCCGTCCGGTCAGCAGCTGATTCCAGTTGCCGTTTTTCAGGCTCGCGGCTTTAGCCGCCACTCGGACGCGCAGCGGCTCAACGCCCAAAACCAAAGCGCAGGCGAGGACTCCCACGGCCAGGGCAGCGCGCAAGAAGCGCTGGCGAGGCAGCAGCAAGAACCACAAGAGCCAGCTGCCGCTGGCCAGCGCGATCAAGACGGTCAAGGTCTGACCGAGTGCCATGGCGAGCAGAAAGATCAAGAGTGCCAGTCCGAGCAGCACGCGCTGACGGAGCGAAGAGGTGCGATAGATCAGGGCTTGGGCGAGCAAACAAGGCAAAAGCAAATAAGCCGCCAGGTCAAAGGGTCCGCCCGCGAGCGAAGTCAAGCGGATCCGTTCGCTGACTTGCCCCTGGAACGCAAACGGGTTGTAAACCAGCGCTTGAAAGATCCCCAGCAGCGCGAGGAAGAGCGCAGCACCCAACAGCAAGCGGCCCAGCCGTTCGAGTTCGCGGCGCGCCAGCCCCAGGCTGCAAGCGACTAGGAGCGCGCTGCCGATCCACACAGAAGCGATGTTGGCGCGCACCTGCAGCGGGTGGGACGTCGTGAACAGAGTGCTGGTCGCCACCAACAGCGGGGGACCGACCAGGCGGATAACCGGCAAGCTGAGCAGAGATCGCCAGTCAATGCGCTCGAGCACGCCCAAGCGGGGGAGCAAAGCGATGACCACCAGCAGGCCGAGCATCTCACTGGCGAGCAGCTTGGGCAGCCGGAAATTGTCCTGGGCGGTCGGCGACAGGACCAGCGGCGGCAGCAGCACCAGCGCACCCAAAGCGAGCCGCACGAAATCCCACCTGGGCTGGCTGGGGGGAGCTACCGGCTGGGGTCCTGCGGGTGGCCGCTTCTTAGGGATTTTGGCCACAGCCGTTCAGGACCCTTGTGGCTGTCCGGGCTGGCGTACCCCGGGACCGAACAACGAGTGGTCAAGCATCCAGGGCTCCGCCGTGGAAGAACTTGTCGACCAAGTCGCGCGCGCGGCTGATGTCCGGCCCTGGCTCGGCAATCCTTCCAAACAGCGTACGGTAGGTGTGGCGCAAGGCTTCGAGGTCGCGTTCGCGCAACAGCTTGACCAGTTCTTCGAGCACTCGCTGAGAGGTATGGGAATGCACTTCGCTCTTGATCTCGCGCTCGAGCAAAACCAGGGAAAAAAACAACTGATCGGGTAATTCTTTGCCCGCTTCGAGAATCCTGAACGGCAGGGGTGGCATCTCGACGGACGCCCCTTCAGGGTGGGTCCCGTTGCCGTTTTCGAGGCTGGCCACTTCACCCCGTCCGCCTTCGATTTCGTGGGGTTGGGCTGGACCAAAATAGAAAGGCAGCGAACGCAGTTGCTGGGAAAAGCGCGAGAACAGCATGAAGAGTTCTTTTTCCGAAGAAAAATTGCCGATCAGCTGCGCACCCTTACCGATCTCGATGCTCTCGCTCTCTTGCAGTACGATCCGCGCCCGCGCGCTTTCTTCGAGCTGGATCGATCTCGCCTTGACCTTCCACGAGGTCAAGCTGCCTTGGACATAACACGTGTCGGCGCAGCGCACGGACACGGCTTCGACCTCGGCCGGAGCTTCAATGCGGATCGAACCGCCGACCGACTCGATCTGGCCGTAGTGTCCGGAATTCTGGATTACCAGATTACCGGGAGTGCGCACCGAAAGTTGGCCCTGGGCATCGATCTGGATTTCCGTCCCGCTGGGGATAATCATGGTCGGGGCGTTGTCAGTCTTGTTCATCCCGGTCTCCTCGTCATGAAGTCAGCGCGCGATGATCGACGGCAGCGGCTCGAAATCGCGGTTTTCTGGAGCGCTACGCGCGCGGACCAGCATCCCTTCTTCATCCCGCCAGCGGTGGTCGAGAATGTAGATTCGGGGATCGACCGGCAGAAATTCACCGCCGCTCGCCCGCCGCACTTCGTAGTGCAAGTGCGGGCTGGTGCTCCAGCCAGTGTTGCCCACGGTCGCGATCACCTCGCCTTGGCGGACCCGCTGCCCGCGAGTCACCTGGATTTGATCACAGTGGCCGTACAGCGTGATGAACTGATTACCGTGAGCGATCGCCACCAGGTTACCGTAGCGCCACCACGCGGCGCTGTCTTTGAGCGAGTACCAGCCTGCATAAACCACCACCCCGTCAGCTGTCACATGGATTTTCGTTCCCTGCGGAGCTGCGAGGTCAATGCCGGCGTGGTTCTGGATGCCCTTGGTGAAGGGGTTGCGGCGGTTACCAAAAGGGCTGGTCAAGACGAAGTCGTCTTCACGGCGCAAGGGCAAGATCGAGGGGGTGGTCTGCACCAAACTGCGGTTCAGCCGTTCGAAGGTCTGCACTTCTTCGAGGAACACCCCGAGCACTGCCAGCTGTTCACGGACTCGCGTTTCCAGGCCGTTGCCGCGCTGGATGATCGAGCCATAGATCGTGGTTGGCACCTCGGACGGGACAAAAGGATAGCCCCCTTGCCCCGCCAGCTCGCGCTCGGCAAAACCATAAGCCAAGTAGATCTTGGCCATGGTCAAACTGACTTGCTTGCTGGTCTCTTCCAGCTCTTCGAGGCGAGAGACCCGCTGCCCGAGCTCAGCACCGAGGGTTTGACGAGCGGTGACCTCAGACTCGTAGAACCGGTGAACGCCAAGGTCGTGGATGACTTTGGGCAACAGCAGCAGGCTGAACAGCAAAAACAGCAGATACCCCGTGCCCAAGAACGCCAAAGCCCGGGCTTGACGTCGGCTGAGGAACAGGTAACGGACCTTCCTGCGGATGTCCGCGGGATGGTATTGGACCTCAAGAAAAGGTCGTTGTCGGCTTTCCGGCGCAGCCAACCAGGCGAACACGAAGCGGAGGTTCATCTTTTTGCAGCTCGCACCGCGCGCCGCGAGCGATCTCCATCAAGTCTCAGCTATCTCGCGCAGCAACAACTGTCTCTCGCAGCAATAACCCATGGATTCCAGCGTCAGCGGCGAAGCCGACGCAGCCTACAGGCGAATTTCGCATTATAGCTTGAAGTCCGTTGGCAAGGTCTAGATGAGCAGCGGAATGACAGCGGAACTTGCGGAACTTGGAACTTGCGGGCCGGCGGTGCGGCTCGCCCCTTTGGAGGGTGAGAACCTACTCGGCAAACATCAGGCATTGATTGAGGTCGTCAGGCGTCTGGGCCAGGAGGGCGCATTCGTAACCCGCCCGATCCCAAACCCCACTTTGCAGACAGCCAGCAATCGCTTCCGAGTGGTCGATCTGGGCCAGGGCTTGGTCGCGCTCTTCGTCCGAGAGGTCGCGCAGCGACGTATCGGTGATCCGCGCGATTTGGGTGACGAGCAAGGTGCATTCCTCTTCCGAGAGCGCGGTCTGCGAAAACCCTGAGCCGAAGCAGCTGGTGAGCAAAACCGCCAGGCTCAGCGCAATGCAGGGTCGCAAAATCACCATTAACATCTCCCATCACGTCCGCGGGCTCACCGCTAGCCAGCGGCAGCACTGCGCAGATTTTCAACCCACGATCCTTGCCAGCAGGATAGATTAGCAAGCCAGGCAAAAACAATCGTTGCAGCGGCTTTGCCTACTTTCGCTGTAGGCGCTCGCTGCAAGTGCCCGCCCAGACCGGCAATAGGCCGCAGCTGGACGTCGCCCTTGCTGCGTTCAATCTGCTACACTCCGCCGCCGGACGGAAGATGATGGCAAACCCCAAACGCGTCGGCATGATCAGTCTCGGATGCCCGAAAAACCGGGTCGACAGCGAAATCATGCTCGGTGAACTGCAAGCCCGCGGCTATGAGATCGTGAACGACCTCGCGACCGCTGAAACCGTGATCGTCAATACCTGTGGTTTCATCGATCAGGCCAAAGAAGAATCCATCGACACCATCCTCGAAGTGGCCGCGTGCAAGGGCGACTCGGTAAAACGGCTGCTGGTGGCTGGGTGCATGGTCAATCAGTACGGCCCTGAGCTGGCGCGGGAGATCCCTGAAATCGACGGCTTCATCGGCCTGGACGACTTGCGCCGGCTGGAGCCGATCGTCCAGCTGGGGGGTGACGCACCCTTGCCGGGACCGTCCCACCTGGTGTTCGACCACCAAGCCCCGCGGCTGCTTTCGACGCACGGCCATGCTTTCCTCAAAGTTGCCGAGGGCTGCAACAACCCCTGCACTTTCTGCGCGATCCCGCGCTGGCGCGGCCGTTTCCGCAGCCGCACCCGCGACAGCCTGGTGCAAGAAGCGCAGCAACTCGAGGCCCAAGGCATCGTAGAGCTGTGTTTGATCGCCCAGGACACCACCCGCTACGGCGAAGATCTCGGCTATGGACGGCACGGCCTCCTGCGCCTGATCGAGGCTTTGCTGGCCCAGACCTCAGTGCCCTGGATCCGCTTCCTCTACGCGTATCCCACGACCCTCGACCCGCAGCTGCTGCGCTTGATGGCGAGCGAACCGCGCTTGGTGTCGTACCTCGACATGCCACTCCAGCACAGCCATCCCGCGATCTTGCGCGCGATGCGGCGCGGGGGCACGGCCGAGCGCTACTTGCGCCAGCTGCACAGCGCCCGCGAGCAGGTCCCAGACATTTTCCTGCGCACCACGTTCATCGTCGGCTTTCCTGGCGAAACCCCTGAGCACTTTGCCCATCTGCTCGAGTTCGTCGCGGCGGCTGATATCGATCACCTCGGGGCTTTTGTTTTCAGCCCAGAGCCGGGCACCCCGTCGGCCGATTACCCTGGACGGGTACCGCGTAGCAAGGCGCGCCAGCGTTATGAGCAACTGCTGCAAGTCCAGCGCAAAATCGCCCGCAAACGGCGTCAGGCCCTGGTCGGTCAGACGCTCCAGGTGCTCGTCGAAGGCGCCTGCGACGAGACCGAGCACTTGCTGCAAGGCCGGCATCACGGCATGGCCCCGGAAATTGACGGCCGCGTGTTGATCAACGACGGCTGGGCACCAGCAGGCACCCTGGCGGAAGTTCTGATCACCGCCGCGCCTGCAGACGATCTCATCGGCTGTATTGTGGGCCCCTTGAATCGGGTCGGAGTTGTCGCCGCTGAGGCGGTTACGCTTTGACCGCATCCAGGTCCGCACTGATCCGGCAAACACCCCGTCTAGCCATGCAAGTCATTCGCGACGCATTGCACAGCACCGACCTGCCCTACGGGGGGGTGGCTACGATCGGCAATTACGACGGCATCCACCGCGGCCAGCGCCAAGTGATTGCCGCCGTGGTCGAGCGCGCCCGCGGGTTGGGAGCCCCACCCCTGGTGATCAGCTTCGATCCCCACCCCAAAAGCGTGCTGCGCCCCAGCGAAACCCCGCTGCTGCTCACTTCCGCCAGCCAGCGCGAGGCATTGCTCGCCGAGCTCGGGGTCGAAGCGTTGCTACTCGTCAAGTTCACCCGTGAATTTGCGCGGACCGATGCCGAGAGCTTCGTCCGCGAGTTCCTCTCTGGGCAGTTGGCGATCCAAGAGATCCTGGTGGGGCAAGGCTTTGCTTTTGGCCGCGACCGCCAAGGCACCGTCGAGCTGTTGCGGCAACTCGGGAGCCAGCTGGGTTTTGCCACCCAGGCGATCGCACCGGTGGTCCATCACGGCGAGCCGATTTCGAGCACCCGGGTTCGCCAGGCCGTGGCAGCGGGCCAGGTCGAGGCCGCCATGGAACTGCTCGGCCGTCCGTTTGCGCTGCGCGGCAAAATCGTCCGCGGTGACCGCATGGGCAAGCGCCTGGGCTGGCCGACCATCAACCTGGTCGCAGAGAATGGCTGCCTGCCCAGCGACGGCGTCTACACCACCCAGGTCTTGATCCCGACGATTCCCGCGACTTTCGATTCGGTCACCAATATCGGCACCCGTCCCACGGTCTATGAGAACTGCCAGCGGGTCGTCGAAAGCCATATCCTGGGCTTCAACTCGGACGTCTACGGCGAGACCGTCGAAATCTGGTTCTACAAACGGCTGCGCGACGAGCGCATTTTCCCCACGGTCATGGACCTGTCCGCCCAGATCAGCCGGGACGTCGAAGCGACCCGAGAATACTTTACCCTGCGCAAGCGTTTAGAACACTAGCGCTCCGCAAGCGCGCTCAACCGTAAAGGAGTTCCCTATGGCTAACAGCAAGATCGTCGAGCTCAACGAGAGCAACTTCCAGCAGGAAGTGATCGCTTCGGATCAGCCGATCTTGGTCGACTTCTGGGCCGCCTGGTGCGGTCCCTGCAGAATGGTGGCACCCGTGCTCGACGAACTCGCCGACGAGTTGGACGGCAAATTGCGCGTCGGCAAGTTAAACGTCGACGACAACCAAGACGTGGCTTTTCAGTTTCAAGTGTCGAGCATTCCCACATTCATCCTATTCAAAAACGGCCAGATCCAGGACCGCATGATGGGGGCGATGCCCAAATCAGCTTTCCAGAGCTTCGTCAATCGCCACCTTTGAGCTGTGCCCCAAATCCGGCCTTCGTTCGATCAGGACCGGCTCGATGCCTTGCTCGCGGCAGCTGGGTGTCAAGCCCTGCTGATCATCGCGCGCTCGGGCCGTGATCCCTTTCTCGCGCCCTTTGTCGGTCCAGTCCAGCTCACTCGCGCCCTTCTCGTAGCGCCGCGGGGACGTCCCCCGCGGCTCGGTTTTTTCACCCCGCTGGAACGGGACGAAGCCCAGGCCAGCGGGCTGGCCTTGCTCGATCCGGTAGCCCTCGACATCGAGCGAGGTGTACTCATCCTGCGCAAGGCGCAACGCAA
>CAZCOV010000218.1:329-11140 GCA_964499975.1 uncultured Thermoanaerobaculia bacterium | reverse complement strand
CGCGGACCTCTACCGCAAAAACGACGACCTGGTCGGCCAGGTGCTCGCCCAGCTGCGCGACGGCGACGTGCTGATGGTGATCTCCGACCACGGGTTTACGTCCTTCCGTCGCGGCATCAACCTCAATGCTTGGCTCCACGCCGAAGGCTACTTGACGCTCAAAGAAGGCGCGACCGGCACCCACGAATGGCTGCGTGAAGTCGACTGGTCGAAAACCCGGGCTTATGCCCTGGGCCTGACCGGCATGTTCTTGAACCTGTCCGGCCGCGAAGCCCAGGGAATCGTCCCTCCCGGCGCAGCCGCGCAAGCGCTCAAAGACGAACTGGTCGCCCGCCTCTCGGGGCTCCAGGATGAAACCGGTGAGGTCGGAATCAACGAAGTGTTCGACACGTCGAAGCTCTATCAGGGTCCCTACCTCGGCAATGCCCCGGACTTGCTGATCGGCTACAACGCGGGCTATCGCACTTCCTGGGACTGTGCCACCGGGGTGGTCGCGGGTCCGGTTTTTGCCGACAACACCAAAGCCTGGAGCGGGGACCACTGCGTTGATCCCCGGCTGGTGCCCGGCGTCTTCTTCTGCAACCACCCGATCGACAGCGCGGACCCGGCTTTGATCGACATCGCCCCGACCGCGCTCCGCCTGTTCGGTGTGACCCCGCCCGCGCACATGGACGGCAAGACCCTGTTTCACCGCGCGCCGCACCACCCTAACCCCCAAAATGGCCACGCAACCCCGGAGTAGCAGTATGGCCGCCCGTGATCTCAAGCTGCACTGGCTGGCCGGCTTGGCCGCGCTCCTGCTCGTCGGCGTTCTGCTGGGAAGCTGCGGTGGCGGTCCGCCGTCCAACGGAACTGGCCTGCGCATGATCGTCCTCGGTTTCGACGGCATGGACTACGGCTTGACCCAGCAGCTGATGGATGCGGGGCGCATGCCCAACTTTGCCCGCCTGGTGGCCCAAGGTGGGACGTTCAAGCCGCTCGGAACCGCGGTGCCGCCTTTGAGCCCGGCGGCTTGGTCGGACTTCATCACCGGCATGGACGCAGGAGGTCACGGCATTTTCGACTTCATGCACCGCGATCCCCAGACCTACGTTCCGGTCTTCGCGATGAGCCGGGTGACCAGCGGCAAACCCACCCCGCTCTTCGCCGGCTGGCAGATCCCGGGCGCCGGCGAAGCCGAACTGCTGCGCCGCGGCACCCCGTTCTGGCAAGTGCTCACCGCCGCCGGCATCCCCACCTCGATCCTCCGCATGCCGGTCAATTTTCCCCCCACCGGCAAGGCCGACCACGAACTCGCGGGCATGGGGACCCCGGACATCTTGGGCGGTTACGGCACCTTTTCGTTTTATACCTCGGAACTTTTTGCCGCTTCCAAGAGCGAAGTCACGGGCGGCAAGGTCCACGAAGTCTGGGCCGAAGACGGGGTGCTCACGGGCAAGCTCTATGGCCCGCCGCATCCTTTCCGTACCGAGAAAGAAGAGCTGACCGTGGACTTCACCGCTTACATCGACCCGGACGAGCCCCGGATCTTGCTGGTAGTGGGCGAGGAAGAACGGGTGCTCGAAGTGGGCGAGTGGAGCGACTGGGTGCCCCTCGAGTTTGCGCTGATCCCGACCCAGACCTTGCACGGCATGTGCCGCTTCTACCTCAAGTCGCTCACCCCGGAATTCCAGCTCTATGCTTCGCCGATCAACTTCGATCCTCTGCAGCCCGACATCCCGCTCTCCTTTCCCGAAGACTACGCGGCCGAGCTGGCGGAGATGCTGGGGAGCCGCTATTACACCCAGACCATGCCTGAGGACACCAAAGCCTTCGAGCACGAGGTCTTGAGCGCGGACGAATTCCTCGCGCAGGCACGGATCGTCAACGACGAGTTGGTCCAGCAGTACCGGGCCGTCCTCGCCCGCTTCGACCGCGGCCTGCTGTTCTACTACATCGGCAACCTCGACCAGGTCTCGCACATGCTCTGGCAGACCATGGACCCAGGGCACCCCAACTACAAGGCCGAGCGCGATTTGCCCCTGGCACCGGTGATCCCCAAACTCTACGAGCAGGTCGATGCCCTGATCGGGGAGACCGCCGCCCACCTTGACGAAAACACCCGGCTGGTGGTGATGTCCGACCACGGCTTTGCGTCTTGGCGCCGGGCTTTCCACCTCAACACCTGGCTCGAAAAGAACGGTTACCTCACCTTGCGCGGACCCTACATGGAGGATGACCCCGGCCTGTTCGTCAATGTCGACTGGTCGCGGACCCGCGCTTATGCGGTCGGCTTCAATGGCCTGTATATCAACTTGAAAGGGCGCGAAAAGAACGGCATCGTCGACCCCGCGGAACAAGACGCCCTGATCCGCGAAATCGGGGCCAAGCTGCTCGCCACGCTCGACCCTCTAACCGGCCAGCCCGCGGTGACCCGGATCTATCCCTGTCGCGAGTATTTTCGTTTCAAAACTGAGCTCGCCGTCGGCCCGGACCTCATCGTCGGCTATGCCAAAGGCACCCGTGGGTCGAGCGAATCCGCGCTGGGCGAAGTCGGGCCCGACGTCTTGACCAACAACACCGATCAGTGGGGCGGCGACCACCTGATGGACCACGAAGCCGTGCCCGGAGTCCTGCTCACCAGCCGGCCCTTGAAGCGCGATGCCTCCCGCTTGCAAGACCTCGCAGCCGCTCTCCTCGCCGAGTTTGGCGTCGAGGGCTTTCCCCCTGCCCCCAACTGACGTAGGAGGGTACCCATGTTCGGAAGCACCAAAGTCAAGCTCGACAGCGACCTCGTCGCCAAAATCCAGCGCTATGCCAAGATCGCGGGTTACTCCTCTGCCGAGGAGTTCATCACCCATGCCCTGGAAAAGGAGCTCGCCAAACTGTCTGACGCTAGCTCGGAAGAAGAAATCAAGAAGCGCCTCCAGGGCCTGGGTTACATCTCCTGACCCCTGAGCCAAACCCTGAGCCAAACCCTGAATTGCCACCGGAGCCGCCGTTAATCGCCATGTCCTCGCTCAACGCCATGCTCCGCGCTGTTTTCGACACAGCGCTCTCCCCCTTCCGCGACCTTCATCCGCTGGTCGGCCTGACCGTGCTCTCGGCGGTTTTTGGCGTGCTCATGCTCTACGTTTACAAGCTCACTTCGAATCAGGACCGCCTGGCTGCGGTCAAGCGCCAGATCCACGCCAGCCTGTTCGAGATCCGCTTGTTCAACGACGATTTACCCGCGATCCTGCGCGCCCAGCGCGACATCCTGCGCCACAACCTGAGCTACCTCCGCTGCTCGCTGACCCCGCTCTTGTGGATGCTGGTGCCGATGATCCTGATGATCGGACAGCTGCTCTTCCACTACGGTTATCGCGGGCTCAAACCGGGCGAGCGGACCTTGTTCAAAGTCGAGCTCAGTGCGGACTGGCAAACCCGGCTGGGCACCACGGCCGCCCGTCCGCCGATCACTCTTCAAGCGCCGCCGGGCCTGCTGGTCGAGGCCGGGCCGGTGTGGATCCCGACGCAACACGAGCTGGTTTGGCGGATCCGCGCCGCCGACTGGGGCGACTACGACGTCCAGGTCCACTTGGCCAGCGCAACCGTGAGCAAGAACGTGCAAGTCAAAGCCGACACCGCGCGCCGTTCGCCCGTGCGCCCGAGTGCCGGCTTTTTCGACCAGCTGCTCTACCCAGCAGAAGCTGCGCTGCCCTCAGCTCTGCCGATCCAAGCGATCAGCATCGCGTACCCTCCGGCCAATGCCGGGATCAGCGGCTGGGACAGCGAGTGGACCTGGATGCTGGTTTTCTTCGTGCTGACCATTGTTTTCGCGTTGATCTTGCGCAAACCGTTCGGCGTCACCTTCTGAGCGCCTGAATCAGCGCACGGTGCCGGGCAAAGGTTCGCCCGAAATCGCGGTCTCCTGGCGGAAGTTGGCCAAAAGCTGTTCTCCCAGGCGGACCAACGCCTCGGTCTCCGCGGTCGGCTGACGGAGGTGCTCCCCGGTGGCGACCTCCAGGGCCCACTGGGCATAAGAAATCGCCACCGCTGCCCCACTGCCGCTCGCCGCCAGCAAGGCTTGCTCGCGCGAGACCCCCGACGGCACCAAAATGCGCTGCAGTTCATTCGCCGCCGGAGCTGCGAACCGTCCGGCAGCCGCATAGGCCGCGGCCAAGGTGTAGCCAGCTTTGATGATGTCGAGCCGCGAGTACAGGGGCGGAGCGCTCCGATCCCGGGTATTGAACGCTTTGATGATGCCTTCGAGCGCGTCTTCCGCCAGCTGAACCGCTTGCTCGGGGTCGCGCAGCTCGCTTTCCTTGCTGGTCGCGCGCAGCCAGGCGAGGTCCCGCATCGCCGGGATCAGGTCGGGATTGGCGGCCAGGGCCTCGCTGTACTTGGCCGCTGCCCCCCGCAAGTCGCCGCGGCGGTGGAGTTCTCTGGCCTGCTCATAAAGCGGAGACTTGATCCGCAGCTCGTCTCCGGGGATCGCGGCTGAAGCCAGCTGCGCAAAGCTCCCTTCGAGAGGAACGAAAGGCGCTTGCATCGAAAGCTCGGCCAAGAAACCGGAAACCCCGAAAAGGTGCGGATCGCGGTCGTTCACCCAGTCCGAGTCCGCCACTTGGGTTCCGGGAACCAGTTCCTCCCCCTTCGCGACCGCTTCATAAACCTTACCGCGCAGGTCGGGCCCCACCAGTTCGAATTCGAGAAAATAGGGCTTGGTATTGACAAATCCCTTGATCGGTTGGTGACGCAAAGTCTCGATCACCCCAAAGTAGCGCGAGCGCACCACTTCGAACTCGCCGGTGGCGTAATCCACATTGAACCAGTAGAAGTTGTTGCCGAAATCCCACCGCGCGAGCAGGCCCTGACGGCTCTGCGAGCCTTTGGGGTTATTGCGGGTGTTGACAAAACCCTTCACTTGCACGTTGTCAAAGCTGCGGTCAGGAACATAAAAAAGACTGCTGATCGCGCCTTCGAGACGTTTGTAGAAAGGATCCCCACCGGGGTTGAGGGCAAGACCGGGCTGGGAATCCTGAAAAACCACATGTTGAGCGCCGGACGCAATCAGGCTGAGTCTTTCCACGCGAAACTCTCCCGTCGCGCTAGGGGAAAGCAACAGCGGACTGAAGCTTTCGAAAGTGTGCTGCACTCCGTCAGCGACAGCTTTGCCTTCGGCGCGGATGCTCAGGGTCGCGTCCAGACGGCGAAAATCCGCCGACCAGTTCGGGCCGATTTTCCGCGCCTCCGCCTCCCCACTCGGGTTTTTTGCGCCTTTTCCGGTTTGCGCCAAGGACTGCGGCGGTGCGAGCCACAGCCAGCAAGCCAAGATCGGCAGAAGTTGGGCGATGCGGACGACTTGACGAAACTTCTCTTGCATTTCCATGGCAAACTCCCCTCGAGTGGTGCTCAACTGGTGGACCTTGATGTCTGTATCGATGTCTGTATCGATGTCTGCGCCGATGTCTGCGTCGATGGCGCCTTGGGGTGCGTCCCTTCTAGGTGGAAGAGCGAGATCAGCGGTCCAGAAACCTGATCTCCGATAGGGTTGCCCGCGGCGTCGAGCAAACTCACTTTGGCGTCTTGGGGTTCAAGCCGGCTGCCAAAGGGCGGAAACTGACGGATTCCGCGCGCGAGGTAGTGTTCGGTTGCGGTGTCGATCGGGCCTAGAGGAGTGAAATAGCGCCGCTTTAAAGCCAGCGTCATGTCCGCCGGAAAGTCGGTTGCGGGCTGCTGCGCCCGGACCTCGCCGGCCAGCGCCGTGACTTCGAGGTCTACATGGCCGATCCCGGGAACATGGCCGCCCGCACATTCCACCTGCACGGCGAGGTCGACCCGCCGATGACCACTCGCGGGATCCACCGCGGGTGCGCTCCTCCGGATCGTGACCCGTGCGGGTTCCAGGTCGACTGTGACGTTCTCGAGAAAACCAAAAACATCGATCTGGACCGAACAAATGCCGAGCACCTGAACCACCCCAGGTTCTGGCGGAAACCAGGGCGAGAGCGGATCCGGCCGGAGTTGTGCGCGCAAATTCAACCAGGGCCGGAGGTTGGACTCCAGCTTCAAGTAAGCCAGACCCGCGAGCAAGTTGGGCTCGTCCGCGGCGGGGTAAGTCAGCATGCCGCGGCTGCCGCGCTCCGCCACGATCTGCCACCGTCGACTGGCCTCAAAGCCGGGCGGAGCAAAACCATGGAGGTGGGCGACCAGATCGCTGCTCCAAGGCAGGAGGGGCGACAGTTCGTAAGTGAGGGTGTGCGCCAGCGGGTCGACCGTGAACTTGCCGATCGGGATGGCGGGCAGGTCGTCTTGCCCCAGCTCGGCCAGGAGCACAGCTCCAGCTGCTGCCTCGTGGAAAGGTGGTGCGGGCGGTGCGGGCTGCGACGGCTGAAGACTCGCGTCCATAGGCGAGGAATCCCCTGGGATAACACTTGGCTGGGTCCATCCCCGGCAGACCCCCACCGAGAACCTCATGGACCCTTGGTTGCCGACCGCAACAGTGTGTGCCGCCAGCGGTGGGTTGTCTTCTCCGGTTTTGCTACCCCGCGCTCGGCTTGCGAGTCCGCCCCGCGCCGCGGAATAAGGGTCGACGCAGAGTTCCACCAGCGCGAGATAACTTGGCACACTCCCCTCAGTGGCGGTATCATGGAAAAGACTCTGGCGGTCAACCCTTACACGATTTGCAGGATGACTTGCCGGATGACCTGAAAGATGACGCACAGAACCGCCAACCCGCAGCCAACCTCTCACGCCACCCTATGACCACCCAATCGCCTCTGCGGCCGCGCTCACTCCACCTGACCAGGTCAGAAGCCAGACCCGCGCAAGCTCCGTCCGCGTGGCAGCGAGGGTGAGCCGGTGATGAACTCCCAGGGAGCACGGACCAAGCTCGGGCAGTTGCTGGTCGAGCGGAACTGGATCACGGGCGAACAGCTGATCCGCGCGATCCAGAGCCAGCGGCTGGTCGGAGGTCGGCTGGGAACCTGCCTCCTTGAAATGGATATCCTGACAGAAGAGCGATTACTCGACGCCCTTTCTGACCAGCTAGCGGTTCCTTCGATCCGCATCGAGCAATTGCGCGGCATCTCTCGGGCGGTCCTCGAATTGATCCCGCGCAAGCTGGCCCAGCGCTGTCTTGCCGTCCCCTTCTCTGCTTCTGACCTCGAAATCCACATCGCCACCTTGAATGTGGACAACCTGGTCTTCCTCGACGAGATCGCTTTTTGCACCAATCGGCGCGTCCACCCCCACATCGCGCATGAGGTGCGCGTCTACGAAGCGCTTGAGAAGTACTACGAGCTCGAGTTCCCGCAGCGTTATGGCCTCTTGCTCGACCGCTTAAACCGGGCCAAGTACCTGTGGGACGAAAGCGCCAAGATCCTGCTCGGGGCAGGGGAAAACGAAGTGCGCATGGTGTGGCGCCAGCCGGAAGAGACCTTTGCCACGGGCAAGATCCTGCACGCGCCAGCGGCCTTGAAGCCGCAACCCAGCGCTGGTTCGACGATGGTGGTCGTCCGCCAGTTACCTCAAGGTCCGGGAGGCGTCCAGCAGCCGAGCCGGCCGGCCTCCGGCAATGGCAAGGCCAATGGCAGCGCGCTGACCGCGCCTCTGCCGGCCGCGCCTCCGCCGGCCGCGCCTCCGCCGGCCGCGCCTCTGCTGGCCGCGCCTCTGCCGGAAGCCCTGCCCGAGATCGAAGCCGAAGTCGTCGAAGGTCCGCTCTCGCTCGCCGACGTGGACCGCGCCCTCGCGCACAACTTGAGTTACCAGTCAGTGGGCGAGGTGATGTTGCGGTTTTTGGCCCCGGCCTTTGCGCGGGTTCTCTTGTTCCAAGTGCAGCAAGGTCAAGCGGTGGGCTGGTTGGGTCATGGTTCCCGCCTCGACCTCAAGCTGCTGGCGCAACTGCGTCTTGACTTGCAGCAGCCTTCGATTTTTTCCAGCCTGATCCAGGGCACCGAGGTGTATTTTGGACCCCTTGCGCCGATGCCGACCCACCGCCAGCTAGCGCGGGTGTGGGGGGGCGACTTGCCCCAGCGCTGCGCCTTGATTCCGGTGCGCGTGCGCGAGCGGATGGTCTGTGCGGTGTACGTGGATCAGGCCGAAAGCCTGCTAGAGCCCGCCGCACTCGATTCCCTCAAGCGGCTAGCGCAGAAGGCTGCGGTAGCGTTTGAAGTTTGCATCCTGCGCAAAAAAATCCAACAAATTTGAAGGAAAGCAGGAAGAAGAAGTCCGACATGTCCGACATGTCCGACATGTCCGACATGTCCGACTTTCCCCTGCCTTTCCCCTTCCCCTGCCTTTCACCCGAGCAGGATCTTCCGCAGGGCTGCTGCCAAGCCCGGACGCTCAGCGTCTTCCGCGCCAGCGGCCAGCGCCTCCGTGAACCCGCGCCGATGCTCCTCGCTTGCGGGGGCGTGCAGCAGCCAGGCGAGGTGCCACTGGCAGCGGGGCGACCAGTGCGCGGGCGGGGGTCCCGCGAAGAGCGCGTTCCAGCGCTCGCTTGCGGGCCACTGCCCGGTCGTGCTCGCCTGGGTCCAGCCGAGGCCGAGGTAGAGCGCCAGCCGATCGGGATCGGGGTTAGCCCCAAGGTCACCGTCGATTGCCGGCCAGACGTAGAGCAGCCACGCGTTTTGCACCCGGCGGTGGACGTAGGCGCGTCGCGCGGGCGGGGCCGCCTCGGCCGTCGTCATCAACGCGAGACAGGCTTCCCCCGCAAGATGCGTTACGAATCCGGGAAAAACCTTTTTCAACTCATCCGCGCTCTCGCTGCGCAGCGCCTGCCACAGCGCCGGGACGGTCGATGCCGGTGACGCCGAAGCCGGCGAGGTCAAAGGGGTACTGCGGCTCTCATTGCTGAACTCAACCCTGAACTTGGCAGTAAGATCGCTAACAAAATCGTTAACAAAATAGAGAGCAAAGTAGCTAACAAAATCGCTAACAAAATCGCGAGCAAAATAGCGAGCAAAATAGTGAGCAAAAGAGCGAGGAAAATCGCGAGCAAAATCGCGAGCAAAATCGCGAGCAAAATAGAGAGCAAAATAGAGAGCAAAATAGAGAGCAAAATCGCGAGCAAAATAGAGAGCAAAATCGCGAGCAAAATCGCGAGCAAAATAGAAAGCAAAATCCGCTGGTTGCTTGCTGAAATTCCACGGCCAGCCGGGAAGCACTACCAACTTCAGCTGGGCGATTGCGACCGACGCCCCCGCGGGCAGCCCCCTTCGACCTTCCCGAGGTTTTCCCGCGAGCTGAGCTTGGCAAGCATGGGCCAGCGCAACCAGCTCAGACGCCGACCCGACCAACCCGGCGAGCAAACCTGGCGCCATCCGAACCCCTTCATCCTGGCGCAAGCTGGCCAACGAGCGCAGGACCTGCAGCTCCCCAGGCGCCGTGCTTCCCCATGCAAAGCGCCCCTCCCCAGATGCCGTCCGGGCTGCCCACGCACCGACCCGCGTGCCCGGCCAGAAATCGAGCAGGTCGCCAGCGGCATGGGCAGCATCCGGCCGGCGCGCGAGGGTCGTGAGCCACCGCTCTTCCTCCTGGAACCGCAAGGCCACGACCGCTTCCTGGAACTGCAAGGCCACGAGCGCTTCCTGAAACTGCAAGGCCACGAGCGCTTCCTGAAACTGCAAGGCCACGACCGCTTGGAGCGCTTCGCCGCGCGCGGTTTCGCTTTCCTGCGCCAGCCACCCGCGCGCCCACTCGCCGTGACGGAACGAGAAGCGCTGCACCTCCGCTAAAGTGGTTTGATCCCCACCCCACTCCTCAGGCCACCGGTCGAGCAGACGGCGCCCGGCCTGGCGCAAGATTTCGGACCGCTGCGCATCTCCCCACGCCGCCTCCTCGCGCAAGCAGCGCAGCAAGAAGGACCACCGCGCAGGCTGCTCCACCTGGGCGAAGCGCTGCCAGAGATCGTCGAGGAAGTGCTTGTCCGTCGCGCGGCTGCCCACCGCGAGCAAGCAGACCTCCTGCCAGGAGGAATCGGCAAAATGGTGCAGAATGGCTCCCACCGGGTCACCCGCCTTGAGCAGGCCCTGAGCAGCGAGAAATTCCATCAGGGAAAGGTGAAAGAACGCGAACTCCCCGGTTTTCTGCTCGACGAGCAAACCTATCCCTTGTTCGAGGTAGCGGACCCAGCGCTCGATCGTCCCCGCGAGCTCGCTCGGCTTGAGCCCGGAATCCCCTCGCTTTTGCGCGATCGCGACCAAGTTCGCCACCAGGTCAGCACGGCCGATCGTCACTGCGCGCTCGTCCTCGCGGGCGGTCTGCAAGGCCAAGGCGAGGTCTTCGAGGTAAGCGCGCTCTAGGCCCACGTCGATCTCGCGGAAGTGCCGGCGCGCGGCGGCTGGCCAGGTCTCGAGCAGGGTCTTGACGCAGAGTTCGTAAAGCTTGGCCCGCTCGCCGGGCAAGTGCGCTTCGTAGCGGTGAACCAGGGCGATCAGGGTCGCGAGCATGGGGTTGCCCGCGAGTTCGCGCACCCGCGGGTCAGCCGCGATCGCGGCGCTGAGCTCGGCGATGCCTTGGTCTCGCGCCTGCGGGTCGTTCGCTTCCTGCACCGAGTACCAGTGGCGGATGAACTGCTGGAGGTCGTCGTCGTCGAAGGGCGCCAGCCGCAGGTGCCAAAAACCCCTCGCTCCGTGGTCGGCCAGCGGCGCATCGCCATAACCCGCGATGCGGCTGGTAACCAGCAGCGGAACTTGCGGGTAGAGCTGGACCAAGGCTTCGACCTTGCTGCGCAAACCCTCGCGCTCACCTGCCGAACCCACTTCGTCGAGGCCGTCGAGGATCAGCACCGCGTCGCCGGCTGTGAGCGCGCTCTCGAGCCAGCCCGCGGGCAGGGGCAGCTGCAG
>CAZCOV010000218.1:0-319 GCA_964499975.1 uncultured Thermoanaerobaculia bacterium | reverse complement strand
GAGCAACTGCTCGTATTCGTCGAGGAACTTTGGGAAATCATCCGTCACCTTGCGCGCCTGATCGAGCCAGCCCGCGGGCAGGGGCAGCTGCAGTTGCGACTCGGACTGTTCGGTCAAGAACGCGAGCAAGCTCAACTCGCGCTGCTCGCGACACTGGCGGGCGTAATCGCGACAGGGAAGAAAGAGCGGGAGCACGTCGCGGGGTGGCTCGACGCCTGCGAGCTGCGCCTCCCCTGCGAGCCACACCGCAGCAAAGCGGCACAAGGTGGTCTTGCCGCTGCCCGGATCCCCGAGCACCACCGCGCGCCGGGGTCCCCGC
>CAZCOV010000217.1:0-11150 GCA_964499975.1 uncultured Thermoanaerobaculia bacterium | reverse complement strand
AAGCTTCGAGCGGCAAGTTGTGCTGCAGCAGGCGCGCACGCAACAGGTCATGGTCGTGGATGCGCTGGCTGCCGCCGATGATCTCGCCATAGCCCTCGGGCGCCAAGAGATCCGCGCCCAACACCAAGTCAGGGTTGCTGGGATCTGGTTCCATGTAAAAAGCCTTGATCGCGGCCGGAAAGTGGGTGACGAAAACCGGACGATCAAATTGCTCGACAAGCAGCGTCTCTTCATCGCCGCCGAAGTCGTCCCCCCACTCGACCGCACAGCCTTTGTTGCGCAAGATGTCGACCGCTTCGGTGTAGGTGATTTGGGGGAAAGCGGGGACTACTTTTTCGAGGCGAGAAGTATCGCGTTCGAGTGCTTTCAAGTCTTCCGCGCTGCGCTCGAGCACCCGGGCCACGAGGTAGACCACGAATTCCTCGGCCAGACGCACCAGACCGTCGAACTTGAGGAACGCCACCTCGGGTTCAACCATCCAGAATTCCATCAAGTGGCGACGGGTTTTCGACTTTTCCGCACGAAAAGTCGGCCCCATGCAGTAGACCTTGCCGAAAGCTGCAGCCGCGGGCTCCAAGTAGAGCTGACCGGACTGCGCGAGGTAGGCTTTGTCCCCGAAGTAATCGGTTTCAAACAAGGTCGACGTGCCTTCGCAGGCGTTCGGGGTCAAAATCGGGGAGTCGATCAGGACGAAGTCACGGTCGTAGAAGAAATCGCGGATCGCCTGGCAGACCTCGTGCCGCACGCGCAAGGCCGCGCGCTGGCGCTTGGACCGCAGCCACAAGTGGCGGTTTTCCATGAGGAACGCCACGCCGTGCTCTTTGTTGCTCACCGGAAAGTCGTCGGTCAGCTGGTCGACCGCAAAATCGGTGGCCTGGATCTCGACGCCACCTGGGGCCCGCTCGTCCACTCGGGCGATCCCGGTCACCCGCACGGTCGATTCCTGGGTCACCTGCTTGATGTCTTCCCAAGCTTCTTCGGAAACGTCGCGCTGGCCGGCCACGGCCTGGACGATGCCGCTGCCATCGCGGATTTGCAGGAAAGCGATCTTGCCGCTGCTGCGCTTGTGGGTCAGCCAGCCGCGGATCGTGATGGTCTCGCCTTTGTGTTCCTTGAGTTGGGTTACGGCTACGGTGGTCACGTCAGAACTCCGTTTTGGGCTGTCGTCTCGGTCCCCAGTCCCGGTTCAAAGTGAGCCGGCATTCTAAGATCCGCCGGCAAGGAGGTCAAGTTCGTGGATCGCGGCACTCGCGGCCAGCTGCTCCGCTTGCTTCTTGCTCGGTCCGGTGGCCTGCGCCACCGCCCGTCCATCGATCCAACAGTCCACCGTAAAGCTCTTGCGGTGGTCGGGCCCTTCTTCTTCGACCAGGCGATATTGCGGCAAACCCAAACCCCGAGCTTGGATCAGCTCCTGGAGGTGCGTTTTGGCATCGGAGGCAGGAATTTGCGGCCGTTCGGCCGCGATCAGCTCGAGCATTGGCAAGATCACCTGGCGCGCTGCTGCAAACCCACCGTCGACAAAAACCGCGCCCAAGATCGCTTCCAGGGCGTCGGCTAAGATGGAATTCTTGGTGCGCCCCCCCGAGCGCTCTTCCCCCACTCCCAAGCGCAGCAAGTTGCCCACCCCGAGCCGCCGGGCGTAACGACCCAGCACGGTGGTGCTCACCAGGTAGCTTTTGAGCTTGGCGAGCTGGCCTTCCGGCCTTTCTGGATGGGTCAGGTACAGCCACTGTGCGGCGACCAGCCCCAAAACCGAGTCGCCGAGAAACTCCAGGCGTTCGTAATTGCGGTCAGCGCCGGCTTCATTGCTGTAGGAACGGTGGGTCAATGCGGTGCGCAGCAACTCGCGATCGAGAAAGCCGTAGCCCAACGCAACTTCAAGCTCAACTTCCAGATCCTGCTCGGTCGGGCCTGTCGGATCAGCCACCATCACGGCATTCTAACACCCATCTACCCTCACATCGCGGTGCCCCCGCAAAGCACGCAAGCACAGCGCACAGCGCGGCAGCTCAAGGAAAATCCGCCGGGAAGGTGGCGGCGCGGTAGACCACCTTGCCGTCGAGCACGGTGGCCTGGACCTTGGCTTGCACCAGCTCGGTTTTGGGCAAGGCAAAGAGGTTAGCCGACAAGATGACCAAATCCGCAGCCTTGCCTTGCTCCAGCGAACCGGTTTCAGTTTCCAGCCCGAGGGCATACGCAGCGCCAATCGTGTAAGCAGCCAAGGCGGTGTCTAAATCGAGGACCTCTTCGGGCTGCATCACCGGAATGGAGCTGGGATGTGGCGGTCGACGGGTCACCGCGACCTGAATGCCCGCCAGCGGGTCGGGCGAGGTCACCGACCAGTCGCTGCCAAAAGCGAGGGATCCCCCGGACTTGAACACGCTGGCCATGGGATAGACCCAACGCGCGCGCTCAGCTCCCAGGGCAGGCCACGTGAGTTCAGTGATGTAGGGATCGGCAAAGGCCCACAGCGGCTGGAAGTTGGCGATCACGCCCAGTTCACGGAAACGGGGGATATCGCTCGGCTGGATCACTTGCAGGTGAGCGATCTGGTGGCGGAGGTGAGTTGCCGGGCCCGCAGCAGCAAAAGCATCGAGCCCCATGCGGATCGCCCGATCGCCGATCGCATGCAGGTGGACGCTGAAATCCGCCTGCGTCAAGGCCAAAACCAGCGGGTTGAGCTGCGCTTGAGACAGCATGGGTTGGCCCCGTTCGTGGGGCAGGTCGCTGTAAGGTTCGAGCATGGCTGCGGTGCGGGTCTCCACCACGCCATCGAGGAAAATCTTGGCTGCTTTGGGCCACAGGCGGGACCCCATGAATTGCTGGCGCAGGGCGATCAGGTCAGCGACTTGCTCGGGGCCTCGCGCCGGGTCGGTGGCCAGCGCGGCAACCACCCGCAAGTTCAGCTGGCCTTGCGCTACAGCCTCGTGATAGGTCTCAAGCTCAGGACGTCCAGTGCGGGCATCGAGCGCCCCGACGATCCCGTACCGATGGAGCAAAGCCTGCGCGCGTTCGAGCCCGGCCCGGCGCGCTTGAGCATCGGGCAAGGGGATCAGCCGGGCCACCAGGTCCATCGCAGATTCGCGCAAGGTCCCGGTCGGGGCACCGGACTGCGGATCGCGTTCGATGCGGCCACGCGAGGGGTCCGGAGTTCTCGCGCCAATGCCGGCGAGCTCGAGCGCGCGGGAGTTCACCCAGGCGGAATGCCCATCTGCGGCACTCAGGTAAACCGGACGGTCCGGGACGATGTCGTCCAGCAGGTCGCGGGTGGGTGCGCCCTGGGGAAAGAGCGGCAAATCCCAACCACCCCCCCAAATCCAGCCCGCTTGCGCGTGGGCAGCACAGGCGCGCACTTGCGCGACCACGGCGGTGCTGGTGGTCAGCCCGTTCAAGTCGCACTGCCCCATTTCGACCCCAGCGCTGATCGGGTGGACATGGGCGTCGTGAAAGGCTGGCAGCACCATTCCCGACGCGAGCTCGAGCACCCGGGTGTGGGGTCCGATCCAAACCGCCGCCCCGGCTTTATCCCCAACGTAGAGGATGCGCCCTTTGCCCACGGCCAAGGTTTCGGCCCAGGTACGCGCTGCATCCAGGGTATAGATCGGGGCGCCGGTCAAAACCCATTCGGCTGGCACCGGTTGTCGGCCACGCCAGCGCTGGTGAAAGTCGACCACAACTCCGACGACGGACGCGCCGAACAGCAGGAGGACGAGCCAGGAAAGTCTTGATCTAGCCATGACGCCGCATCTTACTCCGCTGGTCCCCTGAGCGGTCAGTCGCAGCGCGGCTGCTGAAAGAGCTGGCCGTCTTCCAGCCGTACTGCGCTTAAGGGGCCACCCCAGGCACAGCCGCTGTCGAGCGCGAGGATGCCCGGTTCGCGGTAAAAGCCGAGCGCCGCCCAGTGGCCGAAAATCACCGTGGTCCCGGGGCGATCTTGACCGGGGACTTTGAACCATGGGACGCAGTCAGCTGGAGCTGCTGCGGGCGAACCACTGAAGTCGCAGGGTTGTCCCGCCAGGGTTAGCATGCGCAAACGGGTCAAAGCCCCGAGGGCTTGCCGCAGGGCTGCGGTTTCACCGCTGGGCGGCACCTGGGGTCGGCGCGCCAGCAAGGCACGTGGTCCAGCTGGGATCAGGAGCTGGCGTTCGAGACGACGAGCCCAATCCGTGGCTTCCTCCAGGGTCCAGGACGGCAACAGGCCCGCGTGGACCAGCAGGAAAGGGTCCTCGCGATAAAGGAGCGGACGCCGGGCCAGCCAGGCAAGGAGGTCCTGGGCATCGGACGCCGCGAGAATCGCCGCGAAATCATCCTGACCGCGCGGCGCGTTGATGTTGGCCGCAACCGCCAGCAAGTGGAGATCGTGGTTGCCCAAGACCACCACCATGCGCTCCGCCAGTTCGCTGCTCAACCGGTAGGCCCAGCGCAACACGCCGAGCGAATCCGGCCCGCGGTTGACTAGGTCACCGACCAGCCACAGCCGGTCGCGGGCTGGCGCGAATTGCAAACGTGCGAGCAGCCGGCAGAGCGTCTGATAGCAGCCGTGGATGTCGCCGATCGCATAGGTCGCCATGACCTGCGGACGTTGACCGATTTGCGGCGACGAATCAAGCCTTTGAGTCAGGGAGCAAAGCGAAAAGTCACATTCTGGTTGAACGGCACGGGTTGCCCCCCGCGCAGCGCGGGCTTGAACTGCCATTGCCGCACCGCAGCCACGGCCGCTTCGCTCAGACCATGGGGCTGCCCTTTGAGCACGCGGACCTCGGTCACGGCCCCCTGCGCGTCGATCTGCAAGTTGAGCGTCACCTCGCCTTGAGCGTTGGCTGCCCAAGCGGTCGCGGGGTACTCGGGCAACGGGGCCTTGAGCTTGACCGGCGGAACCGTGGCGGCAAGGTCAGGAGCTAAAGCAGCGGTCAACTGACTCTCGCTCGGCGCGGCGGCGGGGGTAGCTGGAGGGACATCGGCTGCGGCTGGGGCGGCAGCAGCTGGGGCCGTGGGTGGCAGTGCCGCGCCAGGGCCAGTCGCGGACTGGGTCGCCCGCTGCCGCGTCCGAGTTGGGGCTTTGGGCTGGACGGCGGGTTGGGGTTTGGGGCTCTGGGATCCACCAGCAGCGGCAGCTGGCGCGGGCTTCTTGCTCCCAGCAGGACGCGCAGTCGTGCTCCCAGCATGACTCGCAGCCGTGCTCCCAACAGGACTCGCAGCCGTGCTCGCAGTCGTAGCAGTATGGGTATTCTGGACAGCTGCGTCCTGCTGAGTAGACGATGCTTGCTGAACCTTTTCTGGGGCTGGTTCGGTTGCTGGTGCTTGCGGCTCAGCCGTGGGGGAAGCATCGGGTCCAAGGTGTAAGAAAAGACCGCCGAACAGGGTCAACAGCAGGATGTAAAAGAGCGGGATCATGCCCCGCCTTGCCCTGGACGGACGACCGACCAAGGGGCGAGGAAAACCGCGGCGCAAGGGCACTGACGCTGGCTGCTGCGGAAGTGGGGCTGCGAGGTCAGGGTATTTTTCTTTGAGTTGATCAAAGAGCGAGGGTCGCCCTGGAGATGGGTGGGTGATCTCGGATGATGTTGGCATGTTGCTCTCCTCTTGCTCTCCTCGTGCTCGGCGCAGACCAGCGGCTGACGCCGCGGCGCGCCTTTTCTCCGCTGAGCAAGTTTCTTGCCACATCTATCTTATGCCACACATCTTGTGCCACATGCCACATCTTATATTTCCCTGGGTACTGCTCAACCCATAGTGAGGGGGTAGCTGCCTGTCGAAGATTGCCTGTTCGGCTGCTATGCTCACCCGCTATGCTCACTCAATACGTCCGGTTTTCCCGCCACCAGCACGATGCTTGACGAAAAAACACCGATGAAAGATCGCCTACTGCTCTTTGCTTTTCTGCTCTCTGGCGCGGCGGCGCTCGGTTACGAGTTGCTGTGGGCCCGGCTCCTGGCCCTGGCTTTGGGCAGCGAAAGCCTGGGCGTTCTCGGAGTCTTGGCCGGCTTCTTTGGCGGGCTCGCGCTCGGGTCCTGGTGGCTCCACGAGCCCACTCGCCGGGCTAGAGACCCGGTCAAGCTGTTCGCTCTCTTGGAAATCGCAGCCGCCTGCTATGCGCTCTTAAGCCCCCACTTGCTGACGGCGCTGGCCCGCTACTTGCCCCCCGTGTTGGGACCGGCTGCCGGCGATAACCAGTCCCTGCTCGCCCTCGTCCTCTCGCTCGGGGTGGCCATGTTGGCACTGCTGCCGGCTACGGTGTGCCTCGGCGCGACCCTTCCCGCACTGGTCGAAGCGCGCCGCCGTGCCTTTACCCACGAGCTTCCCGGACGTGGTCTGGGCCGTCTTTACGCGGCCAACACCTGGGGTGCGACCCTGGGCACCCTGGCCAGCGTGTGGGTGGTCCTGCCGCGTTGGGGAATGGTCTGGGGCAGCGCCGTGCTCGCCGCCACCGGTCTTTCGGCAGCTGGGCTAGCCTGGCTATGGCGCCGCGGACGCGACTTCAGGCAGTCTGTCCCCGAGTCCTCCCAGGCGGGTTCTCGCACCCACGCCAAGACCGGGCCGCGAACCGAGCTGGGCCAGCTTTACGCACTTTTGACCTTGACAGGCCTTCTGGCCGTGGGGCTCGAAGTAGTCGGCATCCAGATCCTGGCGCAAATCCTCGAAGATACGGTCTATACCTTTGCCGGCGTGCTCGCGATGTACCTGCTCGGGACGGCCCTCGGAGCCTGGTGCTATGCGGCTTGGACGCGCCGGCTCGACCCGCGTCAAGGGCAGGCGCTGACCGTGATCCTGCTCCTGGCTCAAGCGGCATCGGTTGCACTCATGGGCCTGCTCTTGCGCGCTAGCCCATTCGTTCTCCAGGGGCTGGCGCCACCGGGAGTGGCCAGCTATCCCCGCCATATTTGGGGCGAACTCGGGGTCGCCATGGTGGTCTTCCTGCTCCCGACTTGGATCATGGGCGCGCTGTTTAGCCATCTCATGGCGCAAATCAGCGAGCAAGGAGTCGGCCGCGCCTATGCTTTGAACACCCTGGGCGGGACGCTCGCGCCGTTTGTTTTCGGTCTCTTGCTGATCCGGACTTTCGGCTATGGCCCAGCCCTCTACGCTGCGGGCTGGGCCTACCTGGCGGTGGCCGTGACCTGGGCCTGGGGAAATCGCCAACGCCCAACCCAAGTGACGCTCGGGGCCGCGGTCACAGCTGCCGCCTTGCTGCTCGCCCCGCGCTCGATGTTCCTGCTGGAAATCCCTCCCGGCTGGCACCTGGTCGAACAACGCCAGGGACTGCTCGGCCTGGTGGCCGTGACCGAAGAGACCACGAGCACCTTGCCCGGCCAGCGGCGCAACCGCCGCCTGCAGATCAACCGCCACTTTCGCATGGGCGGATCCTTGAGTTTTGGCGAACAGCGCATGGGACATCTCCCGCTGCTCTTGCAACCCGATGCCCGCCGCGTGGCCTTCCTCGGCATCGGTACGGGCGCTACCTTGAGCGCGGTGCGCGCTTTTGGGTCGGCAGAGGTCGAGGCCGTCGAGCTGGTGCCGGAAGTGGGGGCCATGTTGCCGCTTTTCGCGCAGGTCAACCAGGGCGTCTACGAAGACCCTCGGGTGCGCTTGCGCACCGCGGATGCGCGGCGCCACATTGCCGCGGCCGTGGGCGACTACGACCTGATCATCGGCGACCTGTTCCACCCGGCTTTCGACGGTGCTGGATCGCTCTATTCACGCGAGCACTTTCAGGCGGTCAGAGACCACCTTGCGCCGGGCGGACTCTTCGCCCAGTGGCTCCCGCTCTACCAGTTCGACCTGCCCAACCTGCAGGTCGTGTTGCGGACCTTTCTCGCGGTTTTTCCCGAGGTTCACAGCTTTCTCGGCATCTACAACGCCCAGACCCCGGCGCTGGTCTTGTTGGGCAGCGAGAAAGGCAGCGGGCCGCGAGTCCAGCTGGACCAACTCGCGGCAAAACTGCGCGAGCCGGTCTATGCTGACCTCTTGATGCAGGATCCGCGCGATCTGCTCGCTTCCTACATGCTCGACCGCGCAGCCCTGGTCGCTTTTGCGGGCGCTGGACCGCTCAACACCGACCTCGCACCGCGCATCCTCTTTGATGCGCCCAAGAGCGCCTACTTGAAGCGTCCCGAACTCAACTGGAGCAACCTCGCAGCCCTCTTGCCCTGGCGTCAGGTCTATCCGGCCGAACTGGTCACAGCTGCCGATCCGGCGAACCTCGAGGCTTTTCGCCAGGCAGTGGTCAAGTTCTCAGCGGCCCTGACCCACTATCTCGAGGCCGAGGTCGAGCGGGTGCGCGCCGGCCTTCACCATCCCATGTCCGACGCCGCGATTGCGGCTTACCTTAAATCCTACGAAACGGCGCCGGGATTTGCTCCGGCAGGTCAGATCTTGCTGAGCCTTGCCGCGGCTGAGCCAACCTGGGCCGAGCGCATTCTCGACCGCATGCTGGCGCGCAACCCGCAAGACGTGCGGGTCCACCACGCCCTCTTGCGTCACCTCGAAGCAACCCAACAGCACGCGCGTTTCGCTGCTGCCCTAGCGGCTGCCCGCGCCCGTTTCGGCGCTGACGCTTTCCCGCCTATGGCGGCGAGCCCATAAAGCTACAACCGCTGGGTCGAGCGCCGAGAAGTCACGGCTTGGCGCGGCTGCGTCGCATCACCGCGATTGCGGCAGTCCGATCAGATAAGTGAAGGGCAGGGGTCCGAAATCCGTGGGTACTTGCAGGCGCTGCATCTCCCAAGAAAACTCATCGAGCCCTTGCGTCAGCTCGCGCATCTCCGCGACGCTGTACGTCCGCAGCGCTGAAACCACGCTGTCCCACGTCGCGACGAGCGGGCAGAGAGGGCAAACGTAGGTGAGCAAGAACCTGGCGAGCGACAGCTGGCCCACTCTGGGGGTGAGCAAGAAGGAGCGGAACACCGCATCCAGGCCCACCAGCACGATCGTCCGCAGCGTCCGTTCGAGCGGTTCGAAGATGGCGATTCCAACCCTTTTCGCGACAGCGTCTTCGAGGATTCGCCGGGCATCCGCTGGACGAAAATGATGAAACGCCGTGAATACCGTGCGCATGCCTTGCAGGTCAGCTGGCACGTCGAACACGCTGATCGCGTCATAGCGGCAGCGGATCGTGCCCGCGCTTTCGGCTTCGATCTGACGAAAGGCTGCGGCATTGGGAAACAGGTCGGTGAGGGTCACTTGGATCGGGAAAGCCATTTCCGTAGCGAGACAGCGCTGCACCGCGCGCAAAGGGCCACCACCGCCGGAGCAAAGGTCGACGATTTCGCGGGTTGCGAGTTGCTCCATCGCCGACTTCAGCCGGGTTGCCACGATGCGGTTGATTTCGGCCAAAGCCGCGGATTCGCGGGCAAAGCGCAGGTGGTCGGTGACGAAATCGCGGAACACCTGCGGCAGCCAGGGCTGATCTTCCCATTCGAAAAGGTGGAGTCGTTTCATCGTTGAGCTCGTGGCAATTGTCTTTGGCCCAGGTCGACCAACTTTATTTCTGTTCGGCAAAGCCGGTGACGATGTAATTGCCTGAACCCTGGTCGCGCTTCAAGCGGATGATCTTCTTGCGCTCAGCGTCTTCCAGGAGTTGCGAGAAACTGCTGTAGCCGTAGTAGCCCTCGTTAAAAGACGGACGCTTCCGCTTCATCGTCTCCTTGATCATCGAACCCCACAGCACTTCCTTGTTCTCGCGGCGCAGGGCGAGCATAGCATCGGTCATCTGCTTGAACACCTCCGCCGACTTGGGCGGCAGATTGTCGAGCCGGGGCGCGCGCTGGGCATCGCGGCGGACATCTTCGTAGTAGATGAATTCGTCGCAGTTCGAGATCAAAAGGTTGGACGATGAGTTCTTGACCCCCAGGCCGATCACATACTTGTTGTTTTCTTTGAGCTTGGAGACGAGCGGCGAAAAGTCGCTATCGCCGGACACCACCACAAAGGTGTCGAGGTGCTCTTTGGAGTAGCAGAGGTCCATGGCATCGACGACCAGCTTGATGTCGGCGCTGTTTTTGCCGGAGTAGTACTTCTGCGGAATGTCGATCAGCTCAATCGCGGATTCGTGGAAGGCGCGCTTGTATTCGTGGTAGCGCTCCCAGTCGGCATACGCTTTCTTGACGATGATCTTGCCTTTTTCGAGCAAACGTTCGAGCACCAGGCTGATGTCGAAGGCCCCGAGTTCGGAGTCGCGCACCCCCAAGGCGATGTTCTCGAGATCGCAAAACATCGCGATCTTGCGCTCGTCCCCGCCGGGACTGCTGCGCTCGGGCAAAGCGTAAATCACCCCGTTCTTGGCGACCAATTCCGGGCGTTCGCTGCGCGGCTCGGGCTCGGCAGCCTCCCACGGCTCGTCGTCGTTTTCGCTCTCGGCGAGCCCGGACTCGAGGGCCACTGGCTTGCGCCGCCGCCGCTTTCTTTTCCTGCGCCCTCCTTTGCCCCCGCCCTCGTCTTCGGACCCGGCAACGGGTGACGCGTCCGCAGTCTCCCCAGCTATCCCTGTCCAGAGCAGATCGTCCCCGGTGCCACCCGCCAAGTCAGCGGTCAAGCCCGGCTCAAGAGCGGCCCACGGAGGCGCAATTCCGGCGGCTACCGCGGGGTCTGCGTAGTCCTCCTCGTCTGCTCTCCGCTCTGGCTCCTCACCCTCCATGGCATCGGCCGGAGCGGGTTTTAAAGACTCAAAGGACTCGTCACTGCTCGATCTCAACCACCAAGGTGCCAAGGCTATCCTCCTTCAAACCACGTCGGCATTGCCGGTTGGGCACTCCCGACTCCAGCCAGGTTCTCTGTCTCGCTAACTCTCTGTCTCGCTAACTCTTCAGTCTTCGCGCGGTTTTCGCTGGGTGATCGCGTGGCAATCGTCTTTCACCATCGCTGCGCGGCCCGCTGGATCCCCTGGGTTCGCCAGGTGGGCTTGTCCACCGCAGAGCTGATCGCGCGTGATATCCTAGCACCGCCCAAAGGCTAGAGGCTCGCGGAGCCGCCGCAGAGGTGGCCGAAATGCTTAAGCCTTGGGACCACCGCCCCGATGCCCCAAGGCGCCGCGGGGCCAAGCGGAGCAAGGTCTTGAGCGATAGCCTTCCTTACAACTACCTGGCGATCGACGGTCCGATCGGGGTGGGCAAGACCACCTTGGTCGAGATGCTGACCCGCCGCTTCGAAGGGGT
>CAZCOV010000216.1:0-11181 GCA_964499975.1 uncultured Thermoanaerobaculia bacterium | reverse complement strand
CGTGTTGGGCTGGAGAGTGCGCCGCACGGTTTCCGGGTTGTACTCGAACGTGACGACCGTTTGTCCTGCTGGCGTGCCCACGGAAACCAAAGCTCCCTTGAGCAGGGGGACATTGCGGGGATAAGGGGGTTGAACCGTCGCCATGGCTGAGCCGTTGATTTTATGCAATCCGCGGACGGCGATCAACCCGGTGATCCACTGGGTCCACTGGATCCGCTGGGCTCGCTGTCCGGGGAAGTTCGCTGGACCGGGAGGAAAGCAAGGATGCGCTCGAAGTTGGCTCGCACGCCTTCCGGCGTCCGCACGATCAGCTGCGCTTGGCTGAGGGACTCGAGGTCGCGCTGCAAGGTCTTTTCTGAAAGGCCAGCGTAGATCTCCGCCAGCTGCGGCGTCAAATGCCTCACTTTATCTGGGGTCACAGGTTCGAACGGGAGTTCCAGCACCAAGCTCTTCCTCCGCTTCGCGGTGTTGGTCAGCTGTTTTCAGAATGGGGTGTCGGCTTTGTCCGCCTATTTGTCCAGCGAGTTGTCCGTCTATTTGTCCAGCATATTGTCCGTCATCCCATTTACTAATTTCCGGCTAAATATTGGAAACACAATAAGATACTAGCTGAGTCTAAGATTAGTGTCCAGGATTTTCCCAGAATATGTCCGCATGCTTGTCCGGAGCTTTGTCCAGAACTTTGTCCGGAACTTTGTCCAAGACTGTGGGCGGCGACCTTTCTCGCGCTGTGGATCGCTGTGGTAGTTTTGGAGGGCGAATGACCTCGGGAGGAAACCATGAGTGCAGCTGCTGCGACCGCAAAGAACCAAGACCTTGGCCTAACGGTGGACCCCGATTCCCGGGCGAAACTCGACCAGGCGGTTGCGCTCCTCGCTGAGAAAAAAGACCAGTGGGCGCGCTTGCCAATCCGCGACCGGCGGGCGATCCTGCGCGAGCTGATCGCCGACTTCAACCGGGTAGCCGAACGCTTTGCCCTGGCGTCGATGGCCGCGAAACGGCTGGCACCTGGTTCAACCGGGGAAGAATGGGTGGCTGGCCCCTACTTCGTGATCCGCAATTTGGCGCTGCTCGAACGGGCGCTGGGGGAGATTGAAGCCAGCGGCGCGCCGCAGATCCCCGGCCCTGTCCGCACCCGCCCAGGTGGCCAAGTGGTCGCGCAGATTTTCCCGCAGACCCTCTATGACCGGATCTTCTATCCTGGGATGACTGCCGAGGTGTGGATGGAACCCGGCGTGACGCGCGAGAATTTGGCCCAAACCCAGGCCGTGGCCTATCACGACAAGTCCCCCAAGGGCCGGGTCTGCCTGGTTTTGGGCGGAGGCAACGTGGCCTCGATCGGGCCGATGGACATCCTCTACAAGCTGTTTGTGGACAACGAAGTGGTGATCTGCAAAATCCACCCGGTCAATGCCTACTTGGGACCGCTGCTCGCCGAGGGGTTCCAGGCGCTGATCGATTGGGATGCCTTGCGCCTAGTCGACGGCGGGACGGCTGAGGGCGCTTATCTCTGCGCCCATCCCCAGGTCGACACCATCCACATCACCGGCTCGGACAAGACCGTCGAAGCGATCGTGTTCGGGCCGGGCGAAGAGGGACAGCGGCGCAAGAGCGAAGGGCGCCCCCGGCTGGTCAAGCCGATCTCGAGCGAATTGGGGAACGTGTCGCCGGTGATCATCGTCCCGGGTCCGTGGTCGGAAAGCGACCTGGACTATCAGGCGGAGAGCCTGGCGGCGATGCTCACCCACAACGCGGGCTGTAACTGCAACACCGCACGGATGCTCGTCTTGCACCGCAGCTGGAACTTGCGTGCGGACCTGCTCGCGCGCTTCGCAGCACAGCTCAGGGCGGTTCCACCGCGACTCGCCTACTATCCGGGTGCGCACGACCGCTTTGCCGTTTTCACGGCGGCCCACCCCGAAGCCCAGCAGATCGGATCAGCCGCCGCCGACGAACTGCCCTGGACGCTCATCCCCGACCTCGACCCCGAAGCGCCGGAAGAGATCGCTTTCCGCTCGGAAGCTTTCTGCAGCCTGTGCGGCGAGACCGCGATCGCCGCCGCCAGCGTGCCCGAGTTCCTCACTCGGGCGGTCGCTTTTGCCAACCAGCGGCTGTGGGGCACCTTGAACGTCACCCTGCTGGTTCACCCGGCGTCCTTGGCGGATCCCGCAGTCCAAGCGGCGGTAGAGCAAGCCATCGCGGACCTGCGTTATGGGACGGTCTCGGTCAACAACTGGGCTGCGGTTGGCTATGGCCTCGTGATCACCCCGTGGGGGGCTTTCCCTGGCCACGACCTCCAGGACATCCAGTCCGGAACTGGGGTGGTCCACAACACTTTGATGTTTCAGCGGGTGCAAAAGAGTGTGGTCCGTTCACCTTTTCGCATGCACCCCAAGCCGATGTGGTTCCCCTCGCACCGCACCTCGGCTGCCCTCGGCGAGAAACTCACCCGTTTCGAGGCCGCGCCGTCCCCGCTCAAGCTCCCCGGCATCTTCTGGCAGGCCCTGCGCGGCTAACCCAGTCGCTAACCGACTTTCGGAGATTTTCATGGCATCGCAACTGTTGTCCCGCTGGTTCTTGTTCCTCGCGTTGACCCTCAGCGCTGTAGCTGCTGTCGCTGCCCGCCCACCCAAGGAAAACCCGCCGACCGCGCCCAACCCGACAGCGCCAAATATGCAAGACGCGCTGCTCAACTCGCTCGCGTGGCGGGAAGTCGGACCGTACCGCGGAGGGCGGTCGGCCGCGGTCACCGGCATCCCGGGCAAGCCCGAGGTCTACTACTTCGGTGCAACCGGCGGCGGGGTGTGGAAAACCACGGACGCGGGCAAATCCTGGAACAACGTCTCCGACGGCTTTTTCGGCGGCTCGATCGGCGCGGTTGCGGTGTCAGCTTGGGATCCCAATGTGGTTTATGTGGGCGGCGGTGAAAAAACGCTGCGCGGCAACGTCTCGCATGGCGATGGGATGTGGAAATCGACCGACGCGGGCAAGACCTGGAAAGCGATCGGGCTAGAAAACACCCGCCACATTGCACGGATCCGCATCCACCCGCAAAACCCCGACTGGGTGTGGGTGGCGGCGCTCGGCCACGTTTTTGGTCCCAATCCCGAACGCGGCATTTACCGCAGCACCGACGGCGGCAAGACTTGGCAACGGGTGCTGTTCGTGAATGACGAGGTCGGCGCGGTCGATCTCGCCCTCGACCCCACCAACCCGCGCATCCTTTACGCCGCCTTCTGGCGGGCGCGGCGGACTGGCTGGTCGTTCGCGAGCGGCGGTCCTGGTTCGGGGATCTGGAAGAGCACGGATAGCGGCGACACCTGGGAAGAGCTGACCCACAACCCCGGCTTGCCCAAAGGCACCCTGGGAATCAGCGGCATCACGGTGTCGGCCACCAACCCGGAGAACCTCTACGCGATCGTCGAAGCGGAGGAAGGCGGCGTGTTCCGTTCGCGCGACGCCGGCAAAACCTGGACCCGCACCCACAGCGGCCGGGACCTGCGTCAGCGCGCCTGGTATTATTCGCGGATTACCGCGGATCCGGCTGACCCAGAGGTGGTCTATGTGCTGAACGTCGCGTTCCATCGCTCGCAAGACGGGGGCAAGACTTTCACCCAGATCGCCACCCCGCACAGCGACAACCACGATCTGTGGATCGCGCCCGAGGACCCACAGCGCATGATCGAATCGAACGACGGCGGAGCCAACATCTCGCTCGACGGCGGCAAAACTTGGAGTCCGCAAAACAACCAACCCACAGCTCAAATCTACCGAGTCGCCACCGACACCGCCTTCCCTTACCGTCTGCTCGGCGGACAGCAGGACAACACCGCACTGCGCATCCGCTCGCGCTCAGCTTTGGGTAAAGCGATCGGGCCGCGCGACTTCGAACCCACGGCCGGTGGCGAAAGCGGCTACGTGGTGGCCAAACCCAATGATCCCGACCTGGTCTTCGGCGGTTCTTATGGCGGCTACCTCACCTCATTCAACCACCGCACCGGCGAATCCCGGGCGGTCAACGTGTGGCCTGACAACCCCATAGGCTGGGGCGCAGCCGAGCTCAAATACCGCTTCCAATGGAACTTCCCGCTCTTCCTCTCGCCCCACGACCCGGAGCTGCTCTACGCTGCGGGCAACATCTTGTTCAAAAGCCGTGATCAGGGCCACACCTGGGAAGCGATCAGCCCAGACCTCACCCGCAACGATAAAAGCAAGCAGCAGTCCTCAGGCGGGCCGATCACCCAAGACAACACCGGCGTCGAGGTCTATGGCACGATTTTCACCGCGCTCGAATCCCCGCACCAGCCTGGGGCGCACCAGCCTGGGGCGCACCAGCCTGGGGCGCACCAGCCTGGGGCACACCAGCCTGGAGTCTTGTGGACCGGCTCGGACGATGGCCTGATCCACCTTTCGCGCGACGGGGGCAAGACGTGGAAAAACGTCACGCCCAAAACCCTCCCCGAGGCGCAGATCAACAGCCTGGAGATTCACCCCTTTGCGCCGGGAGGTCTTTACTGCGCCGCCACGCGCTACAAATTCGACGACTTCCGCCCCCTGCTTTATCGCACCACGGACTGGGGCGAAACCTGGACCGAGATCGTTCAAGGCATTGACCCGCAACACTTCACCCGGGTGATCCGCGCAGACCCCGTCCGCCAAGGCTTGCTCTTTGCCGGCACCGAGCGCGGGGTTTACGTGTCGTGGAACGACGGCGGTTCTTGGCAGCCCTTACCCGGCAAGCTGCCGATCGTCCCGGTCACCGATTTGCTGATCCGCGACGAGGACTTGATCGCCGCGACCCAAGGACGGGGCTTTTGGATTCTCGACGACCTCTCCCCTCTCCGTCAGCTCAACCCGGGACTCGCAGCCGCCGAAGTGGCTTTGCTCACCCCACGCCCGGCCTACCGCCTCGCGGGGGGCAGCGACGACGACCCGGTCAACCAGGGCAAGAATCCGCCGGCTGGTGTGCTTTTCCACTATTTCTTGAGCGAAAAAGCCGCTGCCTCTGCGCGCGAAGCCCTGCGCTTGGAACTCTTCGCGCCGGACGGCAGCCAGATCCGCAGCTTCACCGTCAAACCCAAACCCGGCGAAGACGACAAGGGGAAAGAGGGGAAAGAAGGGAAAGACCCAGCGGATCTGGTCGACGATCCCCGCCAGCTCGAGGCTGAGCCGGGCATGAATCGCTTGGTGTGGGATCTGCGCTACCCCTCGGCCGAGCGCTTTGCCGGCCTAGTCTTGTGGAGCGAAGAGCTTCCGGGACCGCGCGCCGTGCCCGGCGACTACCGCGCCCGCCTAGTGCTCGGCGAACTGCACAGCGAAGTCGCGTTCAAGGTCCTCGCGGATCCGCGGACGAGCGCGACCCCCGAAGACTTCGCCGAACAATTCGCTTTTCACCTCGGGCTGCGCGACCAGCTGACCCGGATCCACCGGGAAATCACCCGCTTGCGCCAGGTGCGCACCCAGCTCGAGGCATTGCAAAGTCGCCTGGTGGACCCAGCCGGCAGCAACCAGGATTTGGCGGCCGCCGTCCAAACGCTCCGCGACCGGCTCACCCGCATCGAAGAAACGCTCTACCAGACCCGTAACCAAAGCCCCCAAGATCCGCTCAACTACCCGATCCGCTTGAACGACAAGCTAGCGCTCTTGATGGACCTGGCGAGCATGGGCGACCAGCGGCCGACCGCGTCCATGCGCGCGGTTCGCGACGAGCTGTCTGCTGCCGTCGAACGCGAGCTGGCCGCGCTCGCCGCGCTGTGGGAAAAAGACCTCCCCGCCCTCAACCGGCTGGCCCAGGAGCGCGGCGTCCCGCTGGTTTCGCTACCGCCAGGGCTCCCCAACCCGGCTCAGTAGCTCGACCAGACTCCTGGGGTTGCGAGTTCGATCACGTGCTGGTCGGGATCGCGGAAGTAGAGGCTTTGGCCGCCGAACTCCCAGGTTTTGCGCTCGACGATGGGAATACCTTTTTGGGTGAGCCAGGCTTCCCAGGCGGCAAGGCCAGCTCGCGGGATGGCAAAGGCCAGGTGGAGCTGGCCTTCGCCGTCGTGGGCGGTGTGCGGGAGTTCTAGCGAGGCTTTTTTCTTGCAGAGCAACAGCACCTGCCGGCCTGGCACGGCCAAGGCGGTGAGCCGCGGTCCGGAAGCGACCACGGGGAAACCGAAAAGGTCCTGGTAGAAGCGTACCGAACGCTCCGGATCCTCGACGTAGAGCGCGACTTCGGCAATCCCGTCCAGTTGTGGACGGCTGGAAACCGCTGCAGCAGCAGGTTGAGTCGTCACCGTCAAAAATCCACGTACCCACCCCGAGTACGCAGTTTGGTCCCGTTGCGGCGGACGCGCACGTCGACATCGTGCCAGGCACCGTCGCCCTTGGCCTGCTTGGGGTAGTAGCCGATCGCGTACTGTTCGCGGAGCTCGCGCAAGATCTCGCGGAAAGCCGGCTCGATGGCTGCGTCTTCGCGCAGCGAGGTGATCCGTCCCCCGCTCTGCTGCACCGCATCTTCGAGCTTTTCGAGCTCTTGCTGGTTGGCGCTGGCATTGCGCCAGGCCGTGGCAAAGGACTGGTTGCTGGCCTGCTCTTCGAGGCGGATCCAGTACACCAGTGCCTGACTGCGGCGCGCTTTCCACAGCACTTCTTCCATGTTGAGCACGCTGTGGAGGTCGGCGCCGTCTGAGAAAATGATCACCACCCGCCGTCCTTGCCGAGCATCGAGCAGCTTGAACGCCAGGTAGAGGTGATCGTTGAGCGAGGTGTTGCCCCCAGCTTCGATCCCCGCGAGGGGCGCGAGCAGCTGGGACGGCTGATTGGTGAATGGGGTCGTCACCAGAAGTTGGTCGGAAAACAGCATGAGCATGGCTTCGTCGAGCTCTTGCATGCCCCCGGCAAAAGCTTCAGCTCCGCGCAACGCCGCCTGGAAGCGCTCTCCTTTCATGCTCTCGCTGGCATCGAGGAGGAGGACCGCGGTGAGCGGCAAATCGCCGCGCGCAAACGTGACCAGGGCCTGCTCGTCGTGATTGTCGAAAATGCGGAAATCCTCCGCGGACAAGTCGAGCACCCGGGTTTCGTCCGCGGTGACCGTGACGTAGAGCTGCTGCAATTCGACCTCGACTTGCTCGTCGACTTTGATTTTTGGGGTGGCGAGCGCCCCGCTGCCGGTCAGCCCGAGTTCGGTCCTGGCGATGACCTTGAAGCGGTGTTCCACGTTGTCCTGGCCGACGTCGACTTGAAAACGATAGGGCGGTTCGTTCAAGGTCGCGGCCAGTTTGTCATCGACATACAGCTCGACGCGGTCGATCTCATCGTCGGCCCGGACGTCGGCTTCGACTTCGACTAAGCCAAACACTGCTTCCAGACTCGAGGGCTTGAGGATCAGGACCGAAACTTCCGCTTCGGTCTTGGGTTGCGGCATCAGCAGTGCCAGAAGAATCAGCCAGCTGCTCATGGTCATTCCCCCTCAGGACGGCTCACAGTTTCAGGGCCCAGGGCCTCGGAAACCAGGGGCAGGCGCGTCTCCGCCCCGCGGTGGAGCTCTTTCCGGTCCGCCTCCAGGGCTTGTAAAGGCCACTCGTTGTAGAGGCCGCGGACGACTTCCCCCGCCTTGAGCGCCCGGTTCAAGCGCTCGGCGAGTTGGTCGGCTTTGTAGGGTTCGTGATTCCGGTCATAAAGGTAGGTCAACTGGATGAAGAGCTTCTGATCCTGCGGACGCTCTTCGAGGGCTTTTTCGAGGATAGCGATCGCTTCAGCCAGGCGCTGCTGGCGCGCGTGGTCGCGTGCCAGCTCTTGGGCTGCCAAGCTGAAGATCCAGTCCGCCGGCCCTTCGGCTGCGAGCTGGGTCAGGAGTGTGCGCGCTTCGTCTTCCCGACCCAGGCGGAACAAGTTGACCGCCAAGCGCAGCCGCCCTTCGCGGTGCTCGGGATGGGCCGCAATCAGCTGACGGAGGTGATCGACGGCCTTGTCGTAGGGGCCACCCCGTTTTTCGTAATAGGCCGCCAAACCCAAAAGCGCCGACACATTGCTGGGGTCGAGCTCGGTCGCACGGGCGAACAGTTCGAGGCTGGCGGATTGTCCATTGTCCTGCAAATGCCCCCCGATGCTCGCGAGGGCGCGCGCTGCCACGATTTTGGAACCCTGAGAGGCGCCTTCTTTGGCGTAGAGGTCCGCCAGTTCGCGGACCATGCGCACGGAGTGGTGCATCAAGTAAGCCCGCCGCTCCCGTTTGTGTTCGAGATACAAATCGTGGTGGAGCATGAGAATCGGGACCACGGTTTCGAGATCCCGCCGCGCGAGTTCCAGCGCGACTTTGAGTTCGGAGCGGGTGAGCCGCGCCAGCCGCCGTTCAGGGTCACCGGCCAGGGCTTCGACTTCGAGCCGGGCGATCGTTTGCAACAGCTCGTGCCGGCTTTCCTCGGGGATCTTGCGCAGGGCTTGACGATAGCCATCGACCAGGGCTTCAACCGGCAAGACCGCCGTGCGTTCTGGCGCGACCGGTGGAGGGTTCGCGGGCAATTGCTCGAAGGCGGTGCTGGGCAAGGACAGCGCGAGGAGCTGGGTGGTGGGCGCGTTCGCTGCGACCACCTGGAAAGCCGCGCTGCTGGTCGCGTCGCGGTCGCGGCCTGGATCACTCCAGACGATGCGCAAGCCGTAGTCCCCCGGCGGCAGCAGGGGCACGCGGAAGGCTGCGAGAAAGCGGTCGATGCCATCGCTGCTTGGCGCTGGCTCAGAATTTAAAATCACCGGCGCTTCTGTCACGGGTTGGCCCAAAGCGTCGACGACTTGCGCCGACAGCTGGACTCCGCGTCGGCCCAGATCGTAACCCAGAACCAAAAGCGGCACGATCTGGTCTGCAGTCACCTGCGCGTGGGCTGCCGGCACAAACGACTGATCGCCATACAAGAAGGGGTAAGGCGCATCTGCGGGGACTTCGTCCCGGCTACCCCGCAGCAACAGCCAGCTGTCGTTGGGCTCTGGGAAGAGGGGCGGCAAGAGCGCAATCCCGCCTTCACTGCGGTCGTTCGCCGGCACGCTGACCGCAGCGATCCGCAGACCGCTGGCTCCGGTTCCTGGGTTGCGTACCAGGACCCGCACCGTGTAATCCCCGGGTTCGAGCAACAGCGGCAGCATCAGCTTGAAGCCGCGCGCACGCAGGGGTTCGCCCACCCGCTCGAGGTCGAGGCTCAGAGTTTGCGTCATAAAGTCACCGACGCTGCCCGCCGCGTTGATCGCGTAGGCATAGACCTCAGCGCGCACCGGCTGGCGGTTGGTCTGGTAAGCCGCCCCGCGGAGCAAGCTCGGGCCATCGACTTCGATCCACAAGGGAACGTAAGCCTTGCCCTCGGCCAAAAACGGCGCGCGGAGCGGGACCGCCAAAGCGCTGGTGCGAACCCCACCACCCTCGCGGCTGTCGAGGAGCTGCTGGGCTACTGCCAGGCGATGGGCCTGTTCCCTCACGGTACTCTGCTCGCTGGCCTCTTGCTCACCCGGCGCGAAGTAACCCGGACGGTGGACGATCTGCGCCCCTTTGGGGACCTCTTTGAGCCGAACCTTGAGCTTGCGATATTTGCCGTCCGCGGGCAAATCCTGGGGCTGGAACGCCAACAAATACGTGACGCTGGTCTTCGCCATCAGCGACTCCATGGCATCGCCGAGGCGGTTAAAGTTTTCGTAAAAGTCGCCGCCGGTTCCGCTCGCCAGCATGAACAGACCATCCTTGCCTTGCGGCCGGTTGGCGACGTCAGCTTCTGCGCGCAGGCCACCGATGTCGACCGAATGCACCGTGCAGTCAGCCCGACGGAACTCCTGCACCATGGCATCGAGCACATTGGTCGTCTGGGTGCTGCCAAAGCGTTCTTCGCTGCTGACGCGCCACACTTCGCCGAAATTGGCAGCGAGATTGAGCTCGTCCTGGCGGATTTTGTCTTGGTTGGCAAAGAGGATGCTGCTGTCAAAGCCTTCGGAGAAGTAGACCACGTGTTTACGGCCTTGGACCGCGCGCAGCATTTCAGCGAGCTCGGCAAAGGACCGCGCCCAGGCCGTCACCTGGCGTCGCGCATCTGCGGCATCACTGCGGTTGTAAGCCTCACTGATGGCCCGCACGTGCTCTGCAAACCCGCTGCCGACTTTGTCCGCAATTGCCGAGTTATTGCGCGAGTCGACTGGCGCCTGGTCCGGGCGGTCGCGCAGGGCTCCAAACATCAGCCCCAGGGGGTCAGGACGGCGTTCCGCCAACTGGGGCAAGCCCAGGCTCTTGAGCGCCACACCCAGATGGTCGCGGTCGGAAGTGAAACCCAAAATCAGCTGAACGCCGCGCGACAGGGTGTGGACCGCGACCGCCACCAAATCCGCCGGATGCAATCGCTCGTCGACCAGCTGCTGGGCGCTCGTTCGCGCGCGTTCGAGAGCGCTCGGCGCGGCAAAGGAGAGGTCGAACAAGAGGAGGAAGTGGCGGCGGGCGATGACCGGGAGCTGAGTGGTTTGCGGTGCGCGACGCTGCAGCGCCGACGCTTGACTGGATGCCGAACGGGGGGGCAGGGTCAGGTCGACCATCTCGAACCCCGTGATCGTCTGCACCTTGCCGTCGTCGATCACTTCGAAGTTCTCCGGCTTGAGTCCGCGCAAGGGCTGACCGTTGTGGGTGACTTCCACTGGGACTTCGACGATCAGGGTGGTCGTGGTGTCAGAAAAGGTCGGCTGACCCGCCGTTTCCTGACCCGTCAGGGGCAGGGCTAAAACCAACGCCAGCGAGGTCGAAATCGCGATCGAGCACCTCATCGTCGTCATCGGCTTGCTCCTCGACCGGGTCAAGCGCCCGGACAGTTACTAACGGTCCTGCGCCATGTTTTCTCACAAATCAGCAAAAAATGCCAGCCCTCGAGGGCTGAGAGGCCCTCTGATTGGGATGAGCCAGTCCTACTGGAGAGGGTCTTACTTCCCCCTCTCCAGCCATGGGGGCGGGGGGTGAGGCCTCACGCGAACGCTGCGAGCAACTCGCGCAAAATCTGCGGCAGCGGCTCGGGCAGCACGCCGGGCACGGACGGCGACTCGCCCGCGGCCACCGCGCGCAGGAACACCCCCGCCGACGCCAGCGGCTCGGGCCGCCCGACGAGCTGCGCCAGCGCCTCCGCGACCTCCAGCGGCAGCTCACCGCCCGACGTCCGCGCGGCGTACACGGCCTGGGCCAGACCGAGG
>CAZCOV010000215.1:9501-11230 GCA_964499975.1 uncultured Thermoanaerobaculia bacterium | reverse complement strand
GAGCACACGGTCCCTTCAGGAATACCCATGAGCACGCATCCACAGCGCACGCACGCAGATCAAGCCCTGGCGGGTCAGCCAGGCGTTCGTCAGGCGGTATACTGGAGGAACCATGCCGAAGGAGTTAGCCATGCGCGGTGTTCAGTTCTTGGTCGACAGTGACGGGGAGAAGACGTCCGTCCTGATCGACCTCAAAAAGAACGCTCGGCTCTGGGAAGATTTCTACGACGTTGCGGTGGCCAAGTCGCGATCGAAGGAACCTCGAGAGTCGTTGGACAGCGTCAGGCGCCGCCTTCAGCTCAGTCGCAAACGGTAGCGGTGCTGTACGACGTCACTTTCGCCCGAAGCGCCCGGAAGGAACTGGAACGACTGAGCCAGCCATTGCGTTCCCGCGTTTTCCGCCGCATCGAGCTTCTGGGCGAGGATCCGCGACCCTCTGGATGCAAGAAGCTCGAGGGTGCCGAGGATCTGTGGCGAATCCGGGTTGGCGAGTATCGCGTGATCTACTCGGTTGACGACACTCGCCGGATCGTGGATGTTAATGCCGTGCGGCATCGCTCGGATGCCTACCGCTGAGGCGCAGTGCCTAAGCCCACGGTACAGCCGCCCTTCTCCTGGCGCAGCCCCCCACACATGCGGAAGGTGCTGCCCTCGCTCTACGGCCACTGCGGGCGCGGGTCAGCGGTGCAGGCGTTGGAAAAAATCGCGCAGGGACTCGCCCGGCTGGCGGAAAGCGAGGAACGGTTCGAGCGCGTCCAGCGTCGCGGGGATTTGCCGGACACGCGCCCATTCGAGGAAGGGCACGAGCAAGGACTCGGCGTGTTCGAGTTCGAGCAGCAAGAGGCGGGCGGTGATCCCCCCGGCAGCGAGAAAACCCGAAGACTTGTAGATGGCAAAAATGTGGTCGAGGTCGTACTCGACTTGCCGTAGCTCGACCTCGATGCCGCTGCCGCAGCTCAAGATCGCATACTGCGCCCGCCGATCGCGGTTGAAAGGCAGGCCCACCGAGCCCACGTTGATCACCGCGCGCTGACCCAGACGGCGTTCGAGCGGCCGATGGGTATGGGCGCAAACCAGCACGTCTTCGCGGATCTGGTCGAGGTGGGTGCAGAGCTCGGCATCCGACGTCCACGGGCCAATGCCTTCCCGGTTGGAAGCCGGGGTCCCATGCACCAGCTCCAGACCGGGACGGCAGATCCTGAACTCCAGGTTTTGGATGAAAGCGACGTCGTCGTTTTCGAGTTCCGCGGCCATGAAGCGGGCCGCCGCCCATTCCTCGGTGGTGCGCCAGTCCGCAGGGATTGCGCCGCGGCGGAATTCCAGCAGGTAGTCCTCGTGATTGCCGCCGATCGTCGGGTAGCCCAGGCTGCGGATGCGCTGGACCACTCGACTGCCTTGGGGACCCCGGCCGACCAGGTCACCGCCGACCAGCACTTCGTCGACCTCCTGGGTGGCAATGTCCGCCAGCACGGCTTCGAGCGCGGGGACATTGCCATGGATGTCGGCGAGGATTGCAATGCGCATAAATCAGCCTCAGCCAGTGCTGGTCGCTGGGGCGAGGTCCGCCCCCGGTCAAAGCAATTCCTAAATCCGTTCAATGATGGTCGCGATGCCCATGCCGCCGCCAATGCAGAGGGTGACCAGGCCCGTGGTCAAATCGCGACGCTCGAGCTCATCGAGCAGGGTGCCCAAAAGCACCGCGCCGGTTGCGCCCAGGGGATGTCCGAGC
>CAZCOV010000215.1:0-9491 GCA_964499975.1 uncultured Thermoanaerobaculia bacterium | reverse complement strand
CTTTCTCGGGGTCGATGCCGAGGTTGCGCTGGGTTTGGAGCGGGATCGCCGCGAAAGCTTCGTTGATCTCCCACAGATCGATATCGCTCGCTACCATTCCCGCTTTGGCGAGCGCCCGCCGCGATGCCGGGGTGGGCGCGGTGAGCATGATCAAGGGCTCAGCGCCAGCAGTTGCTGTGGCCACAACCCGCGCCCGCGGCTTCAGCCCGTGCGCTTGGGCGTATTCCGGCGAAGCGAGCAGGACGGCGGCCGCGCCGTCGACGATGCCGCTCGAATTGCCCGCGGTGTGGACGTGGGCGATCGCCGCACCCGCTTTAGGGTAGGCATTGAGGGCCATCGCGTCGAGCGTGGGAGCGCCGTCTTCGGCTGGGGTCGCGCCGAGCTTGGCGAAAGCCGGTTCGAGCTCGCTCAGGGCTGCTAGCGTGGTCCCGGGACGCGGGTACTCGTCGCGCTCGAGGGCCACGGTCGTGGTGCCGGGTTGGCGCACCGGGAACACGCTCTTCGCGAAGTGGTCGGCAGCTTGGGCCTGGGCAGCGCGGCGCTGCGACTCACAAGCGAAGCGGTCGACATCGTCGCGCGAGAAGCCTTCGAGCGTGGCGATCAAGTCCGCGCTGATCCCCTGCGGCACCTGATAGACCTGGGCGCGCAGCCGCAAGTTGTTGCCGTCCATGCTCGCCCCGTCACTGCCCATGGGCACCCGCGACATGCTCTCGACCCCACCGCCGACGACCAAGTCCTGCTGGCCGCTCAGCACTCCCATGGCCGCAAAATTGACCGCCTGGCAACCCGAGCCGCAGAAGCGATTGAGCGTCACGCCGGTCACTTCCTGCGGCCACTTGGCGGCGAGCACGCTGTTTCTGGCGATGTTGGCCCCCTGCTCCCCCACCTCGCTGACGCAACCGATGACCACATCTTCGACGTCTGCGGGGTCAAAGCCGCTCCGCGCTTGCAGCTGGTTTAAGGTTTGGGCCAGCAACTCTTGCGGGTGAATATGGCTCAACGCGCCCTTGTCGCGCTTGCCGCGTCCGCGGGGGGTGCGCACTGCATCGATGATCCATGCTTGTCTCATTGCCATCTCCAAACTTTGGGTGAAACCGACCGCCTCGGGCAGCCCGCGGTCAGCATTGTTGTTGGTTGTTTCGCTGTTGTTTCAGCCAGCATTGTCTTCAAGGCTGCACCGAGAACTTGGTTCTGGTGTGCGGATCCGAGTCTAACACCCGCGCTGCTGCGGGTCACTCTGGCTGGCCCGCTCAAGGCTGGCGCCCGACGCTTTGAATCGCGGCGATCAGCGCTTGCAGCTGCGGATCCGGTTGGGCTTCTAGCAGGGAGCGAACGGGATCGGCAAACAGCTGCTTGTCGGGCTCGATCACCTCGACTCCGGCCGCCCGGACCGCGGCCAAAGCCTGCTCGGTGGCGGTCCGCCAGAGCTGTTGCTGGACCTCCGCCGAAGTCGTGGCCGCGGCTTGCAACCAAGCTTGTTCTTCGAGGCTCAGCCGCTGCCAGAGCACGGTGCTGACCAGCAGCACGTCCGGCACGGTGGTGTGCTCGTCCAGGGTGAAGAAGCGGGCGACTTCGTAGTGGCGCGACGAATAAAACGAGGGCGGGTTGTTCTCTGCGCCATCGACCACCCCTTGCTGCAGCGCGGTGTAGAGCTCCCCCCACGGGATGGGCGTGGGCGCGCCGCCGAGGGCCTGGACCATGCGCATCGCGACTTGACTCTCCTGGGTGCGGATCTTGAGCCCGACCAGGTCAGCGGGCGTGCGGATCGCGCGCTTGCGGGAGTAAAAGCTGCGACTCCCGGCATCGTAAAACGCCAGGCCGCGCAGGCGGTAGCGCTCGCTCGCCAGCAGCAGACGTTGGCCGATCGCGCCGTCGAGCACGGCGCGGACGTGGGCTTGGTCGCGAAAAATGTAGGGTAGGGCCAGGACCTGGTACTCCGGCGCAAAGCTCGCGAGCACCGCGGCCGAGATCTTGGTCATGCCCAGGCTGCCGATCTGCAGCAACTCGACGCACTCGCGTTCGCTGCCCAGCTGCTCGCTGGGATAAAGCTCGAGCCGCAGCTGGCCCTGGGAACGGCGGGCTAGGTCGTCGGCCATGGCGAGCATGGCCTGATGCACGGGATGACTCGGTGCCAGCCCATGCGCGAGCTGGATCACCCGTGGGTGCAACCGATCGCGGCAACCGCCGAGCAAGAGCAACCCCGCAAGCATCCACAGCGCGGGCCTGCGGCGCTCGCCAGCGGCTTGCGGTCGGGCGGACATCAGCGATTTCCGGCCAAGAAGGCCACCGGCTCGACGCGGACTTCTGCGGCGAGGGTTTCGACTTCGGCCAGCGAGACCCGGTTGAAGTCGCCGGGGATGGTGGGTTTGAGCCAGCTCGCAGCGACCCCCAAAGCCAGGGCTTGCGCGAGTGGACGGCCGGCGAGCAGGCCATGGATCAAGCCCGCGGCCAGGCTGTCCCCGGTGACGATGCGGTCGACGAGGGGCAACGGCCGCGGCGCGACGCGCAGCAGGGTGGAGTCCTGCAGCGAGCAGAGCCAAGCTCCCCAGCTATGTTCCGACGCTGAGCTCTGCTCGCGCCAAGTCAAAAGCAAGCTGCCGAGCCCTAAGTCGCAGGCCACTGTTGGCAGGGCTGCCCCAACTTCGTCCCAGCTGGCGGGCAACTCGATCCCGAGCGCGAGCCTCAACCCTTCGCGGTTTGCCAACAGCAGGTCGACTCCGCCAACCAGGGGCCGCAGGACCGCCTGCGCCGCGCTCGGGGTCCATAGTTGATGGCGGTAGTTGAGGTCGAAGCTGATCCGCGCGCCCGCGGTCCGGGCAGCCGCCAAGGCTTGCTGCAACGCGGTGTGTGCGTGGGTGCTGAGCGCGGGAGTGATCCCGCTGCTATGAAACCACACGCTTTGAGCGCAAATCGTCGACCAGTCAAAGCGAGCGGGATCGAGCTGGGCAAAGGCGGAGCCTGCCCGGTCATAGATCACTTGCATGGGACGCGGTCCGACCCCGAGCTCGGCAAAGTAAAGGCCCAGGCGCGAGCCGCCGCGCACGATGAAGCGGGTATCGACCCCCTCTGCCCTAAGCGCACGCACGGCCGCGTCTCCCACTGCTTGCGCGGGAACCCGAGAAACGTGGTGCGTGGCGTACCCGAAATGGGCCAGGCTGACTGCTACATTGGCTTCAGAGCCGCCAAAGGTCGCGCTCAGCTGCGGCGACTGCAGCAGACGCTCCGCTCCGGGCGGCGACAGCCGCAGCAGGATCTCACCAAAAGTCACGATTTTCAGAGTCATGGCTGCCGTTCAGCTGATCTCATGGATGAAGCGGTGTTGCGGGTCCTCATAAATCGCGAGCCGGCGTTCGTTGCCGGCCAGCGCCCACAAATAGTAAAGACGATGGCCCGGGGGAGCTGCCACCGGATGATAGCCGTAGGGCAAGAGCACTGCATCGCCGTCGCGGATCAAGTGGGCTGCGGTTTCTTCGCCGCTGTACAGCAGCTGTTGACCAAAGCCACTCGGCGGGTCCACCCGAAAGTGATAGACCTCTTCGAGCGCTGGCTCACCATCGCGGCCATCGTGCTTGTGCGGCGGAAAGCTGCTCCAGTGGCCTGGTGGATTGAAGGTTTCGCCGACCAAAAGACGCTGGGCAAAGGGGTCGTCGACCAAGATGTCGTGGACGTCGCGGCGGTAATTGCCTTTGCCGCGGTGGTCGATCCGCACTTGCTCCGGCGCGATCAACACCGCGGTCGCGGTGGTGGCTGGCCGTCCCACGGGGGTGGCGATCAGGATGGCTTCGAGCTCGGTCTGCGCGCGCACCGCGAGTTCGCGTCCGGGCGGCAAGTAGAGCGCGGTCGCGTGCTCGGTGAAGACACTCTCGCGCGCCACCGCAAACTCCGCCTCTCCGGCGCACCTCCCCTTGTTGCAAGACCACGACCGTCTCTTCGTCAACGCGCCTGAAAGTGGCATGCCCTCCCGGCGGCAAGCGCAAGCGCCAGCTGCTGAGCTCACGGGGTCCAGACCCGCGCAGCGCGAGCGCTTGCAGGCCAAAACTGCGAGGAACGCGAAACAGGGTCTCGGCAAGACGCATGGTGTGCAATGCCCTCTCTTTGACGGATTGACGCTGCTGATCGACGCCTACTGATTGACGCCGCTGGCGAGGAAACCTCCATCCACGACCAGCACGTGACCACAAACGAAACTGGCAGCTTCCGAAGCGAGAAAAACCGCAGCTCCGCCCAGCTCCTCGAGCTGCCCGAAGCGTCTGAGCGGGGTGCGCAGCTTGAATTCCAGACCGCGGGCCGTGCCGTCGAGCAAATTCTGGTTCAACGGCGTGCGAAAAACTCCGGGCGCGATCGCATTGACGTTCACCCCATGGGGCGCCCATTCGAGCGCCAGCGCCTTGGTCAAACCAAGAACCCCGGCTTTGCTCGCGGTGTAGGCAGCCACCTCGAAGAGGCCGACAAACGACGCGAGCGACGCGATGTTGATGATGCGACCATAGCCGCGATCGATCATGTGCCGCCCAAACACCTGGCAAGCGCGGAAGGTCCCGTTCAAGTTCACTTCGAGGATGCGTTGCCAGTCTGCTTCCGCAACTTCAAGCGACGGCTGTTTTTGGGTGACGCCCGCGCAGTTGACCAAGATATCGACCTTGCCCAAGTGGTCGACCACGGCCGCGCACAGCGCTTCGAGGCTGGCCTGATCGCTCACATCCGCGGCCATGGCCAAGCTGCGCCGACCGCGCGCGGTGATCTCATCGGCAGTGGCGCTCACCGCAGCGCGGCGCCGCGAGCTCGCCACCACGTCGGCCCCGGCCTCAGCCAAAGCCAAAGCCAACACCCGACCAATCCCCGAAGTTCCGCCGAGAACCACCGCAATTCGTCCCTCCAGGCAAAAATTAGCGCCCATTCCGAACCAAGCCCCAGGTCAGCGGGTCCACGACCCGCAGGGGTTCAAGGCCAGCGGGGCAAAAGTGAGCGGGTCCAAGTTGGTCGCGGGTTTCGCGCTGCGCATGCCGTTTTGATTTTAACTTCTTTGGGTACAGCGCGGCGCCGCGGCGCAGGTGGCAGCCATCAACTTCTCTTGAGCCGCAGCACAAAAAAGTAGATCCCGACCACAACCCCGATGCCCAGGGTGGCCAGGAGATCGTGGTGAGGACGGTTTTCATCCATGGGTTCAGGAGCTGCAGTCAGGCCGCCGGGACAAGGACGGGCGGGGCAAATCGGAGGCGGATCGCCTTGAGCTAAGGCGCTCGCAGCCACCAGGATGCCGAGCAGCACGATCAGGCCAAGGGCTCTTTTGCGGGTCCAACGCTGTCTTCGCATGTGGATTCTCCTTATAAGCCTTTTGGATGTACAGCTACATCCGATCAGCAGCGACACCGGACGCCGGGTGTAGGGTTTGCGGTGAACGGCCAGCCTTTTGCCAGCGATTTGCTCGACCGCGGGCTCTGGCGACATCATAGCGTTTTCCTGCCAACCGGGAGCCGCTTCCCACCCCGGACTTGCAGTAGAGTCCCGGCATGGACCTGCTCTTGACCCACGGCTATTTTCTCGGAGAAGACGCGCACGAGCAGGAAATCCTGCGGCCTTATCCCCCGCTGGGGCTGCTTTACCTTTCAGCCCACCTCAAAGCGCGCGGCTTTGCCGTGACGGTCTTCGACGCGACCTTGAGCGACCGCCAGAGCTTTGAGACGCTGATCTTGCGCGAGCGCCCAAGAGTCGTGGGCATCTACGTCAACCTGCTGACCCGGCAAAGTGTGCTGTGGATGATCCGCCGGCTCAAGGAACTGGGCGCGATCGTCATTCTCGGGGGACCTGAGCCTGCCAACTACCCCCAGGAATACCTCGAACGCGGCGCGGATTTGGTGGTAGTCGGCGAGGGTGAGCTGACGCTCGAAGAGTTGCTACCCCACCTCGCCCGCCATGGCCTCGAGCGTCTGGACGACATCCCGGGCATCATCTACCGCGACGACGCAGGAAGACTCAGAACCACTCCGCCGCGCGCGCAGATCAGCAACCTCGACGCCCAGCCCTTTCCCGACCGCGCAGCCATCGATATCCCAGCCTACCTCGAAATCTGGCGGCGTCACCACGGGCAAGGCGCGGTCTCGTTGATCACGGCGCGCGGCTGCCCCTACCGCTGCACTTGGTGTAGCCACGCGGTATTTGGCTACACCCACCGCCGCCGCTCGCCCGAAAACGTGGTCTCAGAAGTCGAAGAAATCGTCGCGGCCTACCGGCCAGAGCTCTTGTGGTACGCCGACGACGTGTTCACCATCCACCACCGCTGGCTTTTCACCTACGCGCAAGCGCTGGCTGCGCGGGGCTTGCGCCTGCCGTTCGAGACCATCTCGCGAGAAGATCGGCTCAACGAAGAAGTGGTCCGCACGCTGGCGCAGATGGGCTGTTTTCGCTTGTGGATCGGCGCTGAAAGCGGCTCTCAGCGCATCCTCGACGCGATGGAGCGGCGGACCAACGCCGGGCGCGTGGTCGAGATGGTGAAACTGCTCCAGCGGTACGGCATCCAAGCCGGGATGTTCATCATGCTCGGCTATCCGGGAGAAGAGCTTGCCGACATCGACGCCACGGTCGACCGGCTCAAAACCGCCCTGCCGGACGTTTTCCTCACCACCGTGGCCTACCCGATCAAGGGCACCCGCTACCACGAGCAAGTCGCCGACCGGGTGATCCCCCGGACCGCCTGGGAACACGGCTCAGATCGTCAGCTCAGCGTGGCCGGACGCCACTCGCGCACGTTCTACCGCTTCGCCACCCGATTCATGGTGAACGAGGTAGCGTTCCACCGCCAGCGCGTTTTGGGACAGGGGGGTTGGTGGCGGCGCAGCCAGACCTTGCTCCAAGCGCGCCTCGGCCGGCTGGGCATGCACTTGACCCAGCATCAAAACGAAGCAGCGCCCCAGGGATAGCGGGGACGGCAGGGTGAACGGGGACGGGCGTGTTGGGTCGGGCCAGGCGGGGGTGGACCAAGCTGGGATGGTCCAGGCCGGGACGGCGCCAGCTTTCGACTCGGTGGCAGCGCGTTATGACGCTGACTTCACCACCACCACCCTCGGCCGCTGGCTGCGCGAGTTCGTCTGGCAAGAACTGGCCACGGCGTTTGTGCCGGGCGATGCCGTGCTCGAACTCGGCTGTGGCACGGGCGAAGACGCGTTGTGGCTGGCGCGGCGCGGGGTGCGCGTGCTGGCCACCGACGTGGCGCCTGCGATGCTCGCCGTGGCGCAACAAAAAGCGACGGCTGCGGGTCTGACTGCCGCGCTCGACTTCGCGGTCCTCGACCTCGCTGCCGTCGACCGCGCCATGCCTTTTCCCGCGAGCGAGAAGGTCGTGCCCCCCCTGGCTGGGGTGTTCTCGAATTTCGGCGCTTTGAACTGCCTGGCGGATTGGCGACCGCTGGCCGCAGCCCTGGCTTCCTGGGTACGGCCGGGCGGCAAGCTGGTGTTCGTGGTGATGGGCAGGTTCTGCCCTTGGGAAGTCTTGACCTATGCCCTGCGCGGTCGCCTGAGCACGGCTTGCCGCCGACTGCAGCCGCGGGTCCGCGCCCAGGTGGGCGGCCGGGACTTGCTCCTCACCTACCCCACCCCGAGGACGCTTGCCGCAGCCTTTGCTCCCGCCTTCGTGCCGCGCGCCCGGTGCGGACTCGGCGTCTTCTTGCCGCCGTCCTACCATGCCGCACGCGTCGAGCGGTGGCCGCGCACCTTCGGTCTCCTGCACTGGCTCGAAGCTCGCTTGCGTTCGACTTGGCTGGCCAGCCAGCTCAATGACCACTTCTTGCTGGTCCTCGAACGCACCCCGGGGTCTGACGCTTAAGCCCTTAAGCCCTTCAGCCTTTCAGCGCTCTCACCTGCTGGAGCAGGTGCGCCAGCACATCCAACATCTATAGATATAATGTCCCGAGTCTTGGGACGAAGCGCTGACCCGCGCTCTGATGGCTCCCGTGGAGGTTTCATGCATCTGGTCCACCGCAAGACTTGCCGGGTGTGCGGCTCCCAGGCCTTGACCCGCGTGATCGACCTGGGTGAGCAATACTTGCAAGGCTCCTTCATCAAGCCAGGCAAGGAGGATCCGCCCTGGCGCAAGATTCCGACTTCGCTGGTGCGCTGCGATCCCGTGCGCGATGAACGAGCTTGTGGGTTGCTCCAGATGGAGTACACCGTGCCGCCCGAGGTCCTCTACTCCTCGTACTGGTATCGTTCGGGCACCAACGAGACCATGCGCAACCACTTGCGCGGGATCAGCGAGGAAGCGAGTGCGCTGGTCGGCAAAGCCGCCGCGCGCGTCCTCGACATCGGCTGCAATGACGGCACTCTGCTCCGCGCTTATCCGGAGAGCTTCCGCAAATTCGGGATCGATCCTTCAGACGTAGCGGCCGAAGTCGTGGGGGATTTGGTAGTCGTCCAGGACTTGTTCCCGTCCGAAGAACTGAGCACCCGAGCAGCCGGGCAACCCTTCGACATCATCACGTCGATTGCCATGTTTTATGACCTGGAAGATCCCACCGAGTTCACCCGTGAGATCAAAAAGGCGTTAGCACCCGATGGGGTGTGGATTTTTGAGATGTCCTACATGCCGCGGATGCTCGAGATGACCTCTTACGACACCATCTGTCACGAACATCTCGAATATTACAGCCTGGCAACCGTCGAATACATTTTACGCCGCGCTGGAATGCGGGTTTTCAACGCTTATTGTAACGACATCAACGGCGGCAGCATTCGCTGTTTTGCCACCCATGCCGACAACTTCAAGTATCGCAGTGCTGAATATCAGCAGAACATCAAGCTCCTGCGCCAACGCGAGTTCGACATGGAGCTCGACACCGACAAGCCTTACAAGCACTTCCAGGATCGGATCAACGTCCACAAAGAAGACCTGAATCATCTGCTCTGGCGTCTCAAAAAGAAAGAAAATAAAAAAATTCATATCTACGGGGCCTCGACCAAAGGCAACACCATCTTGCAGTGGTGCGGCATCGACCACCTCTTGATCGATGCAGCAGCTGAACGGAATCCCGACAAGTATGGGGCTTTGACCTTGGGCACCAACATCCCGATCATCAGCGAAGCGGAATCCCGGGCCATGAATCCTGATTTTTATTTGGTCTTGCCCTGGCATTTCAGAACCGAGTTTCTGCGCCGCGAAGCCGAGACCCTGGCCCGTGGAGTGGGCCTGATTTTCCCCTTGCCCAAGGTCGAAATTGTGACGGCGTAGACCTCCAATGGGCGCCGCTCGTAGTAGCGCCGCCCCCAACTGCAAAAGAAGGAGAAATGCATGACCGGAAACAGGAAGTTTAGCGCTTTTCTCGGTTTCACCGCTGCTGGGTTGTTGCTCGTCAACCCGATCCAGGGACAGCCCCAAGAAGATGACCCGATTCCCATACCAACGACTTGCTGCATCCTCGTCATCCCCTGCAACAACATCTCCGGCACCTCGGGCGACGATGTCATGGTCGGTACATCGGGCAGGGACTGCATCAATGCCTG
>CAZCOV010000214.1:0-11247 GCA_964499975.1 uncultured Thermoanaerobaculia bacterium | reverse complement strand
AGGCTTGTTCGGGCTGCAAGCACCGCGCGCCGCCGGGGGGCTCGACCTCAGCTTATCTTCTGCCCTTCGGGTCTACGAACAGCTGGCCGCCATTGACCTCACCCTTGCCACCCAGATCTGTGCCCACAACGGTCTGGGCGTTTGGCCGCTGCAGCAATTTGCCCAGCCGGCGCTCTTGAGCGCACTCTTGCCCGAGCTTGCCAGCGGCCGGCAGCTGGGAGCCCTGGCTTTGACCGAGGAAGGCGCTGGCTCGCATCCGCAAGCGCTGACCACCCGCGCAGAACCTGATGGGGCGGGAGGGTTTCGCCTCACGGGCAAAAAGATCTGGAGCGGTAACTGTTCTTGGGCGGGGATCATCCATGTTTTCGCCCGCCTTGCGGGCAAGGGTCCAGAAGCTGGGTCGATCACCGCTTTCACCCTCCGCCAAGGAACCCCTGGCCTAAGGCTCGGCCCTGAAGCCCTGACTTTGGGCCTCAAGGGCATGGTGCAGGGAACGCTGTTTTTCGAGCAGGTTCCGGTCGGCCCGGAGCAGATCCTGGGCCGGCTGGGTGGTGGCATGGAGGTGGCCCAGGAAATCTTCCGCCACTCCCGCTTTGGTTTGGGTGCCCTGGGACTGGGCGGGATGAAGCGCTGCGCGCAACTGATGCTGCGTTATGCCAGCCGTCGCTCGATTGCCACGGGCCGCTTGATCGACCACCCCCTGACCCGTTTGGCGCTGAGTGACCTGACGGCAGCGATCGCTGCCCTCGAAGCCCTCATCCGCCGGATTTCGTTGCGCGTCGATGCGGGGTTGGTGCTGCCGGTCGACGCTGCCCTCGCAGCCAAAATCGCCGGCTCGGAGCTGCTCTGGACCGCTGCGGATCGGTTGGTGCAGTTGCTCGGCGGCCGCGGCTATGTAGAGACCAATCCGGCGGCGCAGCTCCTGCGCGACGCACGGGTCTTCCGCATTTTTGAGGGACCGACCGAGACCCTGACCACGTTTCTCGGCCAAAGAGCCCTGACTTGGAAATCCGCGCTCATCGCTCTTTTGACCGAAGACCTGGGAGCACCTCAGGTCGCGGCCACCGTCGAGTCGCTGGTCGAATCGCTGCCAGCAGATCCAGGAGATGGTTTGCTCGCTCACCGGCTGGGAGAAACTGTGGTGTGGGCGATCCTTTGGGCCGCGGCAGCAGGCGCTGAGGGGACGGCGGCCGAACGGGCTGCGCACTGGGCCGAGCAGCAATTCCAGCGCAGCGCAGCGCGGCTTGCTCCCATTCCGGCGGAACCGGCGCTGCTCCCTGCAGACGCATTGGCTGAGTTGATCGACAGCTATCCAGCAGCGATCGGCGACCTCGAGCAGGGTTTGCCGGGAGAAGAGCAAGGGCTCGATCCATGGCTCCGGCGGACCCTTGCGGCGGCGAGCAAGCCCCTGGCGCCAGACCCGGTGCCAGACCTACCCATCTCCCCGAGCTGTGCCATTCCAGCGGCAAGTGACACCGGAGCTGCAGGAACTGACCCCCCCAAAGCCATCGAAAGCTGGCTGGTCGCCTGGTTGAGCCGGCAAAAAGGACTCCAGCCGGAGGCAATCGACATCCACCAGCCGTTCGCTGCTTATGGTCTGGACTCGGTTTCGGCTGCCCTGATGGTGACCGCTCTCGAAGCTGAAATCGGCCGAACCTTACCCGCAGAACTGGTCTGGATGCATCCGACGATCCATGGCCTAGCCTGTCACCTTGCGGGCAATCACGGGTGACCGCATTGCTGGATTGCCGTGGGGCGACACGCTTGAACCGAGTTCCTGACCTGGCGCCCAACAAAAAAAGGGGTCGGAAAACCAACCCCACCTTGAGATTGCGCCACCGCGAGCGGTGCGCAGACCTGCGAGAGCGTTTCGACGTATTTCGACTTGAGACTCAGTGAGCGACGACCGGGCAGAGCTGCAGCTCGTAGCGGAAGGCCCCCTGCCACCACTCGGCCAGCTGAGCCCCGAACGACTGCAGCTGCTGGCGAGCTTGGGCGAGCGCGCGGAGCGCCATGGGCTGCGCGGATCCCGGGCTGGTCGGTACCGGATCGGGAGCGATCGGGTTTCCTGCTTCATTTTCATCGGTCGAACGGCAGTCCTCTTCGGTGTAGCAACCCATGACATGGGAGGGCAGTTGGCCCCAGCGGCGGAGAAAAACCTGCTGCGCGCTTTCCAGGCTGGCGGTCGCACTCGAAGAGCTGGGCTCAGGAGTGATCGGGGCGACGATGCCGGCTTCGTTCTCGTCGGTCGAACGGCAATCTTCTTCGGTGTAGCAACCCATGACCGGAGAGAACAGCGGGCCTCGTTGGCGGTAGGCCAGCGTCTGGAAGCTTTCCGGGCTGGCCGTCGAGTTGGAGGTTTGGGGTGCCGGGTCGAGCGGCAGGATGCCGGCTTCATTTTCGTCGGTCGAGCGGCAATCTTCCTCGGTGTAGCAGCCCATAACATGGTGCGGCAGCTGCTTTTGAGTCACTGCTTGGAAGAGCTGCGGCACGTTGATCGGCAAGCTCCAAGGTTGGGCGAGCTCCACGATGCTGGTGCCGTCTTCCCGGCGTTCGATGGAGGCGAGGGCAGCGGCTTGGGTATGAGTAACTGGGGTCCAGCGAAACTTCGGGTTCGACATGATGTGTTCTCCTGTTGCCTGGTTTCCGGTGCGCGGTCGGCGGTGCTCCACCTGCGACCTGCGACCTTGTACTCTTGTCTTACGTGGAACTCGCGAAAAACCTGACATCCATATCGGAATTTGTCCTACAATTTTCTGGCGAAACCTGGGCCATCGTTTCTCCCAAGGGTCAGAGCGACTTCCTACTGCTTATAATGCTGAGGATGCGCCAAGGTTACACCGCGGTTTCATTTGGGACGACCGGTTTTGGCTGACCCCGACACTTTGCGCACGTCCTCCAGCGTTCGGCCCGGTGAACTGCCTGAACCCCCGCGCGGCAGGACCGGCTGGCCCTGGGAGGCAATCCCGCCACCCCGGACAGTTTTGGCGCTGGAACAGCTGCCGCGGATCACGGTTGTGACCCCCAGCTACAACCAGGGGCGCTATCTCGAAGCCACCCTTCGTTCAGTCCTGCTCCAGGGTTATCCCAACCTCGAATACCTGGTTTTAGACGGTGGCTCGACCGACGAGAGCTGCGCGATCCTCGACCGTTACCGTCCTTGGCTGAGCTATCTGCGCAGTCATCCGGACGGAGGGCAAAGTCAGGCGATCAACGAAGGGTTTGCGCGGGCGAGCGGCGAAATCCTGGCCTGGCTCAACAGCGACGACCTCTACCTCCCGGGCGCCCTCCACCTGGCCGCCCAGCACCTCGCAGGAAAACCACCGGCACTCCTGGTGGGCAGTTCGCTTTTGACCACGACCCCGGATGATCTGACGGGCAAGCTCGACGATCGCTTCCCGGACTTTGCGGCCATGCTCTACGAGGCGCGCAGCTATCCCCAACCCAGCGTTTTCTTCACCAGGAGCCTGTGGCTCGCGGCTGGTCCCCTCGATGAGTCGCTCTACTTCGCCATGGACTACGAGTTGTGGTTACGCATGCTGCCGCAGGCACAAGAAGTGGTGCGTTTGCCCGACTGTCTGTCGATCGCGCGCACCCATCCCGCCCAAAAAGGTCAACGCGCAGCTGCCCTGGGGCAGACCGAGCGGTTTGTCCAGCAGCGGGTGTGCAGCGCGCTCAAGGCCGCACGGCAGCGCGGTGAGCCGCCCTGGCTGTGGCTTGCCCGGGTGTGGCTGCGCCGCTTCCGACAGGCGCTCGACCAACGGCGGCTCTCGTTGGTGCGCGGTTCGCTTTTCCAGCGAGCGGCTTGTCGGGCGGTTTTTGCGCGCAATTACTGTGGCGCCAGCACCCCTTCCTCGTCCCGAGGACCCGAGCGATCATGAAACTCGCCCTGGCCGCTCGCTACGACCCCTGGGACGTGCACCGCGGTTCGGGCACCACCCACTTTCTCTGCCACGAACTCTGCGCCCAAGGGCATGAACTCCTGGCCATGGCCGTGCCCGCTGTGCCGCGTCCGCTCCTGACCCGTCTCTTGGTGCGCTGCAGCCGAGCTTGCGGCTGGGGCTACCGCGTCCACCAAGACCCGCGGGTCGGTCGCCGGGACGGGCAGGCGCTCGGGGCCGTGCTCGCAAACCACGCTTGGGACGTCTTGCTGACCAACGACCATGCCATCGCCGCTTACACCCCAACTGCAAAACCGGTGGTGTTGTACACCGACGCCATGTTTCCCCGGCGCTACCGCGACAACGTTCATCCCTGGCTGGCGGGCCTCGCGCCGTGGAGTGTTCGCTTCAGCCAAAAAGTCAACGGCGCAGCCTTGGCCCGGGCTGAGCTGTGCTGTTTTGCCTCCCATTGGGCTGCCGAGCAAGCCCTGGCTTATCCCCAAGCAGATCCCCAGCGCATTTCCGTCATCCCTTTTGGGGCCAACCTGGCACAACCCCCTCCTGCCGCGCTCGCAGCCGACCGCCAACTGGACGGAACCCTCGAACTCTTGTGGGTCGGCCGCGACTGGCAACTCAAAGGGGGTAGCGTGGCCGTGGCAGCGCTGCAGGAACTCGTTCGGCGGGGAATCCGAGCGCGCCTGCACCTGGTTGGCGTGGGCTTACCTGCGACAGTCCTGCCCGACGACGTCGTCCAGCATGGCGTGATCGATAAGGCCGAGCCGGCCGGCCGCCAGTTGCTGGACCAGCTCTACCGGCAAAGTCACGTGCTGCTGCTGCCCACCCGGGCCGAGGGCTTTGGCATCGCCTTCGCCGAAGCTGCAGCTTATGGTTTGCCCGCACTCGCTTATGCCACGACCGGGGTCAAAACCGCCGTGGCCGACGGCTTGAGCGGCGTCCTCCTGCCGCCCGGCACCGGTGCCACCCGTTTTGCCGACGTTTTGGCGGCTTGGGTCGCTGCTCCTGAGGAGTACCGCCATCTAGCCCTGGGCGCCCGCCAGCACTTCGAGTCCACGGTCAATTGGTCGACTGCAGTCACGCGCTTGATCCACGCCATCCGGACGCTGCACCCAGTTCCCTAGCTGCGGCCGAATCTGCCAAATCTTGTGCCCCATCTTGTGCCCCAGACTGTGATGTGACCCAGACTGTGAGATGATCCCAGCTGGTGTGCTGTCATGGCAGGGGCAAGAGGGGTGAGTTGGCCAGCAGGACCCACAGAAACCATCCGCAACAAAGTACTCCGCAGAACCTGCAAAACCCAGCACGAGGAGGACCGCTATGAGCGATATTCAAGCCCGCGGCTATCAGCATCCCGGAGTGTTAGTGGCAACCGATTGGGTCGCCGCCCACCGTCTGGACCCGAACATCCGCCTGATCGAATCGAACGAAGACCCGTTGGTTTACCGCTCGGGGCACATCCCGGGAGCCGTCGAAGTGGACTGGGCGCGCGATTTGAACGACCCGCTGCGCCGCGATTATCTCGATCAGGAACACTTCGCGCAGCTGATGCAGCGGATCGCTGTGACCCGCGACACCACGGTGGTGTTTTACGGGGACAAGAACAACTGGTGGGCCACTTATGCTTTTTGGGTCTTCCAACTGTTCGGTCACACGAACGCCAAAGTCATGGATGGCGGGCGCCTCAAGTGGGAAAAAGAAGGGCGAGAACTCACCCGCGAAGCGGTTTCCTATCCCGCGACCACCTACCAAGCCCCGCCGCGCGACGATCAGACCATCCGCGCTTTTCGCGATCAGGTCTTGCAGCATCTTCAAGCCGGCCGGCCCTTGGTCGACGTGCGCAGCCCCGAGGAGTACACCGGCGTGCGCCTCCACATGCCCGACTATCCCAACGAAGGAGCCCTGCGCGGCGGGCACATCCCAGGTGCTCACAGCGTGCCATGGGCCCGGGCGATCAACCCTGAAGACGGCACCTTCAAGACCGCCGAGCAACTGCGGGCCATTTATCAAGGGGAAAAAGGCCTGCGGCCGGAGGATCCGGTCATTGCTTACTGTCGGATTGGCGAGCGCAGCAGCCATACCTGGTTCGTCCTGACCTACTTGCTGGGTTATCCGCAGGTGCGCAATTACGATGGCAGCTGGACGGAATGGGGCAATTCGGTCGGACTGCCGATCGAAAAATAGCGGCGCGGCCGGTATCTGCGCAGAGGCATGACCTTGAGCCCTCGTGAATCGCCCCAGCACGCGCTCCCGGAAAAGCTCGTCCAGCTGCTTGATCTGCTGACACATATCGAGGAACGCAGCGAACGCATTGATTTTTTGATCCAGGTCGCTGACCGTTGCCGCGAAGTTCCAGCCCAAATCGCAGTCCGACCGTTCCCCGAGGCCAACAAAGTTCCAGCTTGTGAGTCGCAAGCTTATGTGTGGGCCGAACCGCGTCTGGATGGCACCCTCAAATTTCACTTCGCCGTCTTGAATCCGCACGGCATTTCCGCCAAAGCCATGGCCGTGATCCTCGATGAGACCTTGTCCGGCGAACCCGCCGCAGCGGTCGCTCGGGTGCAGGGCGATGTCGTGTATCAAATCTTTGGCAACGAACTATCGATGGGCAAGAGCATGGGGCTGATGGCGATGGTGGCCATGGTCCGCAACTCGGCGGAGCAAGCCCTGACCCAAGCCCACCCTGGCCCCAACTGAAGGCACAACTTGAACGACCAGCCAGGGTGACCGACGAGCGGCCGACGATGAACGAGAGGGCTTTCAATTTTTGCGGTACGGACCGCTTCGAAGTCCGCGAATACCTCGGTGCCGGCACCTCCGGCGAGGTTTACTCAGTCTATGACCGCAAGCTGCGCACACTGGTCGCGCTCAAGACCCTCAACCGCGCAGATGCTGCTGGGCTCTACCTGTTCAAGCGCGAGTTTCGCGCCCTGGCCGGGGTCCATCATCCCAACCTGGTCCGGCTGTACGAACTGCTCTCCGAAGGCCAGCAGTGGTTTTTCACCATGGAGCTGGTTGCGGGGGAGGATTTCGTGCAACATCTGCGCAAACCGCAGACCACCGCCGAAGGTGTTGCCTCAGATCACCCGGACGCTGCCCGGGTCGACCTCAGCCTGCTGCGCGATGCCTTGCGGCAATTGGTCGAAGGGCTGGCCTATCTCCACCGGGCGGGCAAGCTCCACTGTGACATCAAGCCTTCGAACATCCGCATCACCCGCGAAGGACGGCTGGTCTTGCTCGACTTCGGCCTGGTGCAGGAGTTATGGGTGGGTCCTGGCCAGGAGCGCAGCGAGCCGACTATCGCCGGCACCCCGGCCTACATGTCGCCGGAGCAGGCTTATGGCCAGCCCGCCACCCGCGCGGGTGACTGGTACAGTCTGGGCGTGGTCTTGTTCGAGGCGTTGACCGGGGTGTTGCCGTTCAGCGGCAATGCCTTCGAAATGCTGCACGACAAAAAAGAGTACGAGGCGCCATCACCCACCCTGTTCGTCCCGGATTTGCCCGCAGATCTGGTGCAGCTCTGCCAGGGCCTGCTGCGTCGCCGTCCTGAAGAGCGGCCGACAGGCGAGCAGATCCTCGCCCAAGTCGGCGGCACGCTACCGCCCACCACCGAGCTGCCCAGCCCCCTGCCTGGCGGTGAAGCCGCGCTTTTTGTGGGACGGGAAAAACAGCTCGAAGAGCTGCTCCAGGCTTTCGAGGCAAGCCGGCGTGGCGGTACCGTGGTGGTCTACGTTCATGGCAGTTCGGGCATGGGGAAAAGCGCCCTGGTCCAGCACTTCTTGCATCAAGTCAAAGAAAAGGATGCGGCCACGGTCACGTTGGCTGGACGGTGCTACGAACGGGAGACCGTGCCATACAAGGCGATCGACGCGCTGGTCGATGCGCTGAGCCACTATTTGCGCGACCTGCCGATCAAGCAGGCCGAGGTCTTGTTGCCGACCAACGTGTTGGCGCTCGCCCGCCTGTTCCCCACCTTGCACCGGGTCGAAGCCGTGGCCAAGGCTCAGCGCAAGGTCCTCGAGATTCCGGATGAACGCGAGAAGAGACGGCGAGCGCGCGCCGCCCTGCGCGAGCTTTTGACCCGTCTCGCCGAACGCAAGCCGCTGATTCTGTTCATCGATGACTTGCAGTGGGGCGACACCGACAGCGCCGACTTGCTGGCCGAGCTGCTGCGTCCGCCTGACCCGCCGCCGCTGCTCTTGGTCGCCTGCTACCGCACGGAAGAAGAGGAGAGCAGTCCGCTCTTGCGCGCCTTGCTCCGGCTGCAGCTGGCGACCGACTCGACCTTAGTGCGAGAAGTGAACCTGGGACCTTTGAGCTATGAAGAATCCGTTGCCATGGGGCAGGCATTGCTCGGTCCTGCTTCGGCAGAAACCCGCGACCTTGCGCAGTCGATCGCACGCGAAGCCGGCGGCAGTCCTTTCTTCATCAGCGAACTGGTGCGCTACTGGCGCTCGCAAAAAGGTGCGGGCACAAGCCCTCTTTTCACCGCCGCCAAGACCGATCGGCGGACCGTCCTCGATCAGCTGATTTTGACCCGCTGCACCGAGCTGCCCGCCGCGGCCCAACGGCTGTTTCGGATCGTCACGGTAGCCGCCCAGCCGATCGACCTGGCGGTAGCCGTGGCCGCTGCCGAGATCGGCGACATGGCCCAAGTCGCGGTGACCGACTTGCGGGCTGCCAGCCTGGTCCGGCTGCGCGATGCCGAGGTGCAAGAGATCGAGCCCTACCACGATCGCATCCGCCAAGTGGTCCTGCAGGAGCTGAGCGCAGATCAACGTCAAACCCTCAATCGGCAACTCGCGCTCGCGCTCGAAGCCCAAGGGCAAGTGAGCCCCGAAATTCTCGCTTTGCACTTCCGCGAAGCCGGCGAACACCAGCGCGCCGCGGAACTGGCGCTCACCGCCGCGCGCAAAGCCGCGGCCGACCTGGCTTTCGACCGCGCCGCCAAGCTGTTCCGGACGGCACTGCGGTTGGACGTGCAGGACCCCACCACCGAACGCCGGCTGCGCATCGAGCTGGCCGACGTCCTCGCTCTGGCAGGACGCGGCAGCGAAGCGGCAGAAAACTATCTGGCGGCTTGCTCAGGGGCCGATCCAGACGAAGACCTCGAATTGCATCGCCGCGCCTTTGCCCAGCTGCTCAAAAGCGGCTTGTACGATCAGGGGCTAGCCACACTCGACAAGGTCTGCACTGCGCTCAAAGTCAGCTGGCCCAAATCCGCGCAGGAAGCTCGCCGTTCTCTCAAGTGGCACCGGCTGCGGCTCAAACTGCACGGTTTTGGCTTCAAAGCGCGGAGAGAAGACGAGATCCCCACCCGCGATTTGCTCAGAATCGATACCTACTGGGCGATTGCGCGGGGATTGGGCCATGTCGACGCGGTCCGCGGCATGGACTTCAGCGCGCGGCACCTCCTGCTCGCGCTCGAGGCGGGTGAGCCCTACCGCATCGCCCGCGCCCTGGCCATGGAAATCGCCTACTCCGCCTTGTCGGGGGCGCGCGCTGCGCGGCGCACCGAAGCCTTGCGGCAGCAGGCTCTGAGCCTCGCTCAGCAAGTCAAGAAGCCGCATGCCCTGGGCTTGACCTACACCATGGCAGGGGTAGCTGCTTTCCGCACGGGCGACTGGCGGCGCGCGCTCGAGGACCTGGTTCGGGCTGAAACCATCCTGCGGGAACAATGCACGGGGGTGAGCTGGGAGCTCGAAACCGTGCAAGTGTATCGCCTGCGCACCCAGCTCATCACCGGCGAGCTGGCAAGCGTGGTGCGCAGCTTGCCGGGGTTGCTCAAAGAGATCGAAGAGCGGGGTGACCTTTACGCCGAGTCCGTGCTGCACACCCGGATCGTCTGGCTGGTTTACCTCTGCGCGGATCAGCCAGTCGATGCCCAGCGCGAACTGGATCGCGCCATAACCCGCTGGTCGCAACGCGGGTTTTACAGCCAGCACTACTGGCACCTGATCGCTTCGGTCGAGATCGCGCTTTATCGCCGCGACCCGCTCGCTGCTTGGAAATTGCTGAGCCGCGGCTGGCCCCAGCTCGAAGCAGCAGGTTTGCTCGAAATCGAATTCACCCAGACCGAAGCCGGGCTGACCCGCGCGCGGGTGGCGCTGGCCGCGGCGCTCGCGATCACCCCTTCGTCCGAAAAGGGGCGCGCCCTCTTGGCCATCGCCGATCAGGAAATCCGGCGCGGTGAGCGGCAAAAATTGCCATGGGCGACCCCGCTGGCGCAACTGCTGCGCGCCGGGGTCGCTACCGCCCAGGGTCAACGTCGGCAAGCCGAGGACTGGCTGGTCCGTGCCACCGCCGGCTTTGAAACCGCGGGAATGGCCCTCCACACCGCACTCAGCCGTTACCGACGAGGCCAGTTGCTCGGCTCGCAGGGGCAAGAACTGCAAAGCGCCGCCGAAGGGTGGATGGAGCGTCAGGACATCAAAGCACCAGGACCTTTGAGTGCCATGCTCGCCCCGGGGATATGGGGTTGATGGGATTGAGCTGGGCTAATCAGTACTGCGACTGTGACCACAAGAGGAGCTGTTCGATGGGTTCTAAATCTATATATAAAAATTTTTTCGCCAAGTTGCTCGGACCGAGCGTTATTCTGCTACTTTGCTTGCCTTTTCCGTTGACAGCTCAGCCGAAAAAACCTGCAACAAAGCACCTTTTTGCGTTGACCTACGAACGGGCTCCCAGCCCGGAGTTGCAGGAACTCGCCACTGCTCTGCGCAAAGAGAAGATTTTCGATCGTCTGGCACAGCGGATTTCCGCAGACATCACCTTGCCTTCTGACCTGACGGCAAGCTTTGACAGTTGCGACCAGGCGAACGCTTTTTATGACCCGGAGGCTCGCCACATCACCATGTGTTATGAGCTGTTCGATTTATTCGCCGAGAACTTTGCTGACCCTGAATTGAGCGATGAGGAAATCGGGACAGCGATCATCGGCTCAGCCATTTTTATCTTTCTCCACGAAGTTGGGCACGCTTTATCCGACGTGCTCGCGCTGCCGATCACCGGCAAAGAAGAAGACGCGGTCGACCACCTCGCCACCTTGATCCTCCTCAATTTGGGCGATGAAGATGAAGGTGTAGAAGCTGCTTTCGCCGCGATGATGCATTTTGCGGCGATGGCTGAACAAGTCGAAACGGGAGAAGGAGAGTTGCCTTTCTGGGATGAGCACTCGCTCGATGCGCAACGGTTTTACGAGATTGGTTGCTTGGTTTATGGCAGCGATCCTGAAACCTTTGCCGACTTGGTCGGCGACGACGGCATCCCGGTCGAGCGCGCCGAACGCTGTCCCGTAGAGTATGCCCAGCATGCGCGCAACTGGGACAAGTTGCTGGCGCCCCATCTC
>CAZCOV010000213.1:0-11356 GCA_964499975.1 uncultured Thermoanaerobaculia bacterium | reverse complement strand
GCACCTTGCCAGGCGGGGCTTTGAACACGGTGTCGACGACCAGCCACTTGACCAGGGTCCGGCTCAGGATTGAGTCGGTCCGCTTCGAGGGCAACTCGCCCAAGGCCACGCGGAGCGCGTCCGAGATATGACAGAGCATGCGCGGCGCGTCAAGCGTTCCCCACCTGCGCGCCGCAGTCGGGGTGAGCTTCTCGAGTCGGCTGAGGATGCTGTTTCGGTCCTCATCGTTCAACAATGTTGCAGTCATGCGAATCGCTCCTATGGCCGTCTAACCTATGATTCTACGCCAGAAAAGTACCCACATGCACATCCGACAACCCGACGACGAGGCCGTGAGCGTCGGTTATGATCCTGAGGACTGGAGTCAAGCGATGCGGGTTGTGCTGCTCAACTTTGGGGGTGATTTTTCCCAGCTGTCCACGCCGGACGCCGTACTCGACGCGTTGCGCACGTTGACCGGCTGGGCCACGGGGCTGGCGGCTGCCGGAGCCGAGGTGATCGTGGTCCAGGGGTTTGCGCGCGCTGCGCGGCTGGAGCGACGGGGCGTGCGTTATGAGTTTGTCGCCGGACCTTTCTCGCCCTATCTCGCGCGCTGGCGCATTCCCTGGCGCCTGCTTTGGCGGGTGCGGCAGCTCGACCCTCAGGTGATCCACTTGAACGGCTTGCTCTATGGCGTCTCTGCCCGAGTTTTGCGCGCGCTTTTGCCCCGAGATTGTCCGCTCGTGCTGCAGCACCATGGGGAAATGCCGGGACGCCCGTGGGCGGGGATCACCCGCTGGGGTTTAGACGCTGCCGATGCTTTCCTTTTCACCGGCCGCGCGACCGCTCGCCCGTGGCTCGACGCTGGGCTGATCAGCAATCTCGCGAAGATGTATGAAATCCCGGAAGGATCGAGCGACCTCGCTTGCACCCCACGGGCGCAAGCCCGAGCTCTAACCGGCATGCACGGTGCGCCGATTTTTTTCTGGGCAGGAAACCTCGACCCCAACAAGGATCCCTTGACCGTGCTCGCCGGGCTCGAACCGATCCTGGTCGAACATCCCGACGCCCGCTTCTACTTGGCTTTTCGCCACGACTCGCTGCTCGGAGCGGTGCGCCAGAAGATCGCCGCAAGTCCGGCCTTGGAGCGGGCGGTGGAGCTTCTCGGTGGCTTGCCCTACTCGCAACTCGGACCCTACTTCAACAGCGCCGACGTTTTCGTCCAGGGCAGCCACCGCGAAGGCTCGGGCTTTGCTTTGCTCGACGCCTTGGCCTGTGGGGTCATCCCGGTGGTGACCGATATCCCGTCCTTTCGCTTCCTCATGGGCGATCGCGTGGGCGCCCTGTGGCCACCCGGCGACGCCCACGCCCTGACCCACGCGGTCCGCCAGGTACTGGCCCAACCGCTGGAACCCCAAAGCCAAGCTGCCCATGAGCGCTTCCGCGCGCACCTGAGCTTCGCTGCAATCGGCCAGCAAGCGCACGCGGTTTACCAAGAGCTCCGTGAGCAGCGCTGGCGACGGCTCCGCGCTCGATGATTTTCTCTGCGCGCGCCTTGGCCCTTGACCTTCGTTCTACGACATTTTATGCTTTCAAGGCATTTATGGTTGCACAGTCGCCATGACGGGATGGTGACGGTTCTGGAGCAAAGGAAGAGTTGATCGTGATCTACCGCAAAAACGTCAAAACACTGCTCGCCTTGACCTGTGGACTGTTCGCGCTCCCTCTGGGCGCAACAGATCACCCTCCGACGAATGACTCCTACACCAACGCTCTCCCGCTCAGTCTCGGAACGACCACCGGAACCACCCTCGGTGCCACCCCGGACATCCCCTACAAGTGCCAGAGCCTGTCCGAGGAGATGGTACCCGACGTCTGGTTCATCAAGACAACGGAAGAGCCCCCAAACACGCCACCGCTGTTTGCCGAGGTTTTCGCGGCAGATTTCGATCCCGTGCTTTCGCTCCATGGCATCGACCCCGAAGAGGGTGGTCCGCAATTCGACCGCGGTTGCGCGGACCCTGCGAGCAGCGACGTGTTGGCGCTCGCGCTCGTGGGCCGAGAGCTCATCCGGGTGGGGAGTCTGGACGGCGCCAGCGGACCCTTCGAACTGCGGGTCGGCCACGGCGGGACGCTCAGCGGTCGGGTCACCAGCGCCGCAACCGGCGCTCCACTCGCCGGGGTCCGGGTGGAGCTTTTCACCTATCGGGGTATCGACCCGCGCGGTGATACGTCGGCTGCGACCGTCACTGATGCGGACGGAAATTACCGCTTCGCCGATCTCCAGCCGACGACTTACCAGGTGTACACCCAAAACGATCAAGGGTTCATCGATGAAATCTGGGACGGCACCGACGGGGTTCCCTGCACCACCGACTGTTCCTTCCGGTACAGCGATGTGCTGGTGCCGGTACATGTCGGTGAGGAAACCGCCGCCATCGACTTCCCCCTCGAAGTCGGGGGAGCCATCGTCGGGACGGCCGTGGATGCCCGCACCGGCAAGCCGATCCCCAACGTTGAAGTGGTGGTGCAAAACTTGCGTGACTCTTTTGTTGCCCGCGACAAGAGCGACGCGCAGGGACGCTTTGCCCTGGACGGCTTGGTCGCTGACAACTACTACGCAGTGGCGACCTCGTCCAGCCACGCGGACGTGCTCTACCCGGACCTGCCCTGTCCGGATGGGAACTGCCTGTACCGCGAGGGGACTCCGATCGTGGTCGCGCCCTCGGCCACGGTTCGCATCGAGTTCGCCCTTGCCCGCGGCGGCGCGATCTCCGGCCGAGTGACCCATGCGTCGACCGGCCTGCCAGTGCCGGAGAGCGCGCAGGTCGGCGTGGTGGTCTTGGATGAAAACGGCTTCACCGTCACCGGAAGTTCGCTCGCGGCGGAGGGTACCTACACCCTCGGCGGGCTCGATCCGGGCTCCTACTATCTAAAAACCACCTCAACGCAGTTTCTCGACGAAATCTATCCCGGGTCCCCCTGTCTGCGTTTCACCTGTGGGCATCACATCTGCCCGGTGTTTCCAACATGCACGCCGGGTGACTTGATCGAAGTCGGACCCGACCAGCTGGTGCCTGGGATCGACCTCGCGATCAACCGTCTTGGCGCCATCTCCGGCACGGTCCGTGCCAGCACCTCGGGAGAAGGTCTCGCCAATATCCAGATCCAGGCCGTCCGTCAGCGGACGGGCGATCGGTTCGGGACGGTTACGGATGCAGCTGGGAACTACCGGATCGCGGGCTTGCTGCCGGGGGATTACTTCCTGCTCAGCAGCAACACTCCTGATCCCTATGGTGTTAACTGGCTGAGCGAGGTGTACGGTGGGCAACATTGCGCGGCTTTCTCCTACTGTGATCCCACCTCTGGCGAGGCGGTCCCGGTCGCCCTCGAGACCGATGTGACAGGTATCGATTTTGCCCTGGACCACGGAGGTGAGCTCCTCGGCAGGGTCGCGGACCACGCCAGCGGTATGCCGGTCAGCGGCGCTTGGATCTATTTCCACCTGGAAGGGGAGCCGTATCCGGTCGGCTACAGTTCCAGCGATAGCACGGGTTGGTTTCGCAGCAATCCGCTCCTGCCGGGAACCTACACGGCTGAGGCGGGGGCCTTCGGGTACGAAGGGCAGGTTTACTGTGCCGGTGCCTCATGTCCGCCGGGTGGCACGCCGATCGCCGTGGACCTGGGAGCGAAGATTTCCGGAATTGACTTCCAGCTGCAGCGGCAAGGCAGTATCGCCGGGACAGTGCGGACTGCCGCGACCGGCGCGACGCTCGCATTTGCCGGGGTGCAGGTGCTGGACCAGAACGGCGGACAAGTCGCCGGGGCCATTACCGACATGCAGGGCCAGTACCTGGTTGCGGGCCTGGCCCCAGGAACCTACATCGTGGTTGCAGACATGTACCCGAACTTCCTGCGAGAAATCTATGCGGATGTCCTGTGCTCGCGGTTCTGCGATCCGCAGCTCGGCACTCCAATCGTGGTGGCGCGCGGCGCCGCGGTCACCGGGATCGATTTCACGCTCGACGCAGCCGCCTCGTTCTCGGGACGGATGGTGGACGCGGCCACCGGCTTGCCGCTGGCGTTCGGCCAAGTCGAAGTGAGGAATGCCGAGGGTATCTCGGTCAGCTGGGCCTATACCGCCGAAAATGGGACCTTCACCGCTGCCGGACTGCTCGCCGGACGCTATTTCGCTCTGGCCACGGCCCACCTTCATGAGGCCCAAGTCTACGCCAACAGGTCCTGCTCGTTTCCGCACTGCGACGTGTTGGCCGGGACCCCGATCGAGGTTTCAGCAGGCGGCAACGTCCAGGGCATCGACTTTGCGCTCGAACCCTGGGGTAAGGTGACTGGACGGGTGGTGGACGCAGACGGGAAGCCACTGCAAGGGGTTGGGGTTGAATTCACCAGCGCGCCGGGTTTCGCGAACTGGGCATACACTGATGCAGCAGGCCGCTACGAAATCCCGGTACCCACCGGCACCCTGCATGCCGTAGCGCACGGCTATCCCGGTTACGAGGACGAGCTCTACCACGAAATCAGCTGCCGCCATGACTGTGACCCGTCGGTTGGGACGCCGCTTGAAGTGGCAGTCGGCCAAGTGATCTCCGGGGTCGACTTTACGCTCGACCCTCTCGGTGAGGTGCGCGGGAGTGTCACTTGGGAGGGCACAGGAGACCCCGTCTCCCTGGGCCTAGTGCAGTTCTGGACCCCGGCCGGGGTGTTGGTAAGTACGCTGGGCACGAATTTCCGCGGGGTTTATCAGATTCCGTTGCCCGCCGGAACTTACTACGCGACCTTCTACGCTGACGGTTACCTGGGCAAGCTCTACGACGGCTTGGCTTGCCCCAGCAGCGGCGGCTCCGTCCCCTGTGACTTCACGGGTGCCACCCCGATCGAGGTGCGCGCAGGCGAGGTCACGGCCAACATCGATTTCACCACCCGCCGCACCGTGGGGATCAGCGGGCGGGTAAGCAGCGCGGCCGGAGAAGGCGCGGCCGGAGAAGGTTTGCCCCGAGTGGTCGTGGACTTCTGGAACAGCAGTGGGGGCTTGGTGGCAAGTGCGTTCACTTCTGCGGGGGGAATTTACAGTTTAAACCTCGAAGCCGGGACCTATTTCGCCTCGACCGACAATCTCTATGGCGCGCCCGATCAGGTTTATGCGGGCATCGCCTGCCCTGAGGGCTCGGCTTTCACCGGCCGCTGCGACCCCACCCGCGGAACCCCGATCGTGGTGCCGGTGGGAGAGGCGGTGACCGGGATCGACTTCGTCCTCGATAACATCAACGAGGAAGCTTGCGTTCCTGGCCCGAATACCTTGTGCTTGAACCAAGGCCGCTTCCGCGTCGAAGTTTTGTGGGAAGACTTTGCCCAACAGACCGGCCGGGGCGAAGCCGTGCCGCTGACCGACGAGACCGGCTACTTCTGGTTTTTCAGCGAGAACAACGTCGAGCTGGTGGTCAAGGTGCTAAATGGCTGCGCGCTGCCGTCGCACCACTTCTGGGTGTTTGCCGGCGGCTTGACCAACGTGGGCACCAAGCTGGTGGTGATCGACACCTGGACCGGCGCGCGCCAGGAATACCGCAACCTGCCGCGAGCCGCTTTTCAGCCGGTGCAAGACACCCGCGCGTTTGCCACTTGTGAGGCCACGCGGAGTTTGGGTTTGGCCGAGCAAGAAAACCGACTCCGGGTGCTCGCGCGCCTCGACCAGCTGCAGGACGCGGCTCGGGTGCCAAGCCAACCCCCGCGCACGACGCCGCCCACCACGGCTTGCGTCCCGAGTTCGATCGCCCTCTGCTTGAGCCAGAGACGGTTCAAAGTCGAAGCCACTTACCGCACCCCGGACGGCCAGTCCGGTGCGGCGCAAGCTGTGCCGCTGACCGGTGACACCGGCTATTTCTGGTTCTTCAACCAGCGCAACGTCGAAATGGTGACCAAGGTCTTGAACGCTTGCGACCTCGCACCGTTCCATCGCTTCTGGGTGTTCGCGGCTGGCCTCACCAACGTCGAAGTCACGCTCACGGTGACTGACACGGAGTCCGGGCAAATCGAGACCTACCACAACCCGCAAAGCATGCCGTTTGCGCCGATCCAGGATCTGCGCTCCTTTGATCGGTGTCTGTGAATGCGGTGATCGTCACCTCATTTCAGCTTGAGCAGGGGATAGTTGGGCGACTCGGGGCGCGGGCTCAGGGTCTTGTTTCACGGTCAGCGGACGGCTTCAGGCGCTGGCGGCGCGGGTGCGCGGGTGCAGTTCTTCCAGTTCGACCGCGACCAGCTTGGACACGCCTTTCTCTTCCATGGTGACGCCATAAAGCGTGGACGCCGCTTCCATAGTCAGCTTGTTGTGGGTGATGATCAGGAACTGAGTGTCCCGCGCCATGCTTTGCAGGGTTTCGGCAAAGCGCAGCACGTTGACGTCGTCTAAGGGAGCGTCGACTTCGTCGAGGATGCAGAACGGGGACGGCTTGGCCTGGAACAGCGCGAACAGCAGGGCGACGGCGGTCAGGGCTTTTTCGCCACCCGAGAGCAGCATCAGGTTCTGGGTACGCTTGCCCGGCGGACGAGCGATGATCTCGATCCCGGTTTCCAGCGGGTCCTCCTCATCGAGCAGGTGCATTTCCGCTTCCCCACCGTGGAAGAGGCGAGTGAACATCTGACCGAACATCTGGTTGACCAGCACGAACGTCTCGCGGAAACGCGCGTTCGAAGTCTGGTTGATCTCCTGAATCGTCTGCTTCAAGCTGTCGACCGAGTTGCGCACGTCGTCGCGCTGGGTGGTGAGGAAGTCGTAACGCTGTTCTTGCTCATCGAATTCTTGTGCGGCCAGCACGTTGACCGGACCCAACCGTTCGAGCTCGGTCTTGGCCCGGGCCAGCGCTGCTTCGAGCTCGGCCAGCCGCGCCGGGGTCATCGGCGGCAGCTCCGCGAGCTCGGTGTATGGCGGCTCTCCTCCCACGGCTGCCGGAGCCAGCGCCAGCGCTGAATCGGCATCGACCACTCCCTCTGCCGGGGGCGCGAGCCCGCCAGCCAGGGGTGCGGCGTCCGCTGAAGCGACGGCTTGGGGTTCGGCCAAGGCGGTTTCCGGAATCACCCGCTGACCTGGCGCGGTGCCCGGAAAGTATTGCTTGAACTCTTCGCGGAACGTGACCGCGAGATGCTCGGCCGCTTGCCGCTCGCTCGCTTGGGCAATGCGGATCCGTTCGATGTCGCTGCGCAGGACGTCGCGCTCGGCGCGCACCCTCTCGACGTGCTCTTCGTCTTGGCGCGCCTGATCGCGCGCGAGGTCGAGGCGCTGCTGCTCGGCGAGCACTGCTTCCTGGGCGCGGTCCTTGTTTTCGAGGGCGATTTGCAGCTGGTCTTCAGCCTGCTCGATCCCCAACTCGAGTTCGCGTTCCCGCCGTTCAAGCGCCTCTTGCTCTTGTTCCCAGACCGTGATCTGTTTCTGGTACTCAGCGACCATCCGCTGAACGCGCACCGCTTCCTGGTTTTGGGCCGCGAGCCGCTCGGCCAAGAGCTCGAGCCGACCACGCCGGCCGGCACCCGCCGTGCGTTGGGCTTCCCGCTCCGCTTTGGCGGCTTCAACCTCCAGTTGGGTGCGGTCGAAACTGGCGTTTTGCTCCTGGTAACGCGCTTCCGCCGCGGTGAGCGCGCTGCCTTGCTGCGCGGCGACGGTGGTGGCAGTGGCCAGCTCTTGACCCAGCTCTTCTTGCTCCTCGACCACCGTGGCCCGCTCGCGCCGGAGCTTTTCCTGGCGGGCGACCACGTCTTGACGCCGCGCCTGGGCCACCGCCAGATCCCGCCGCAGCTCGGCGATGTGCTCGTCGGTGCGGTGGATCTCACCCGCAATCCGCGTCCGCTCGCCAGCCACCTGTTTCAGGGTTGAGCCCGCGACGTCGCGTCGCTTCTCGGTCTCTGGGATCTCGGCTGCGATCGCTTCGAGCTCGCTGGTCCGCGCCAAGACGCCAGGGGCTGCTTCGTTACCCTGGACGTGCAATACCCCGCCTTGCGCCCACAGCCGATCGCGGCTGATGAACGCCACACCTGGCACTTCTGCGGCCAGCCGCGCGGCATCAACAGCTTTCCTGGTGAGATAAGCCGGGGGTAAGGCGCGGGCGAGTTCGGGGGGCAAAGCGAGAGCCTCGGCCAGCGAGTGGGTGATCGCGGGGTCTTCTGGCTCGACCACGGCGCTTGCCGGAGAGTCGAGCGGGCGCAAGAAAACGCCAGCGCCGTTCAGCTGCGACAGACGCTCGGCCAAGTGCAAAGCGTCCTGCTCGGGCTGCAGGATGACCGCTTCGGTGAGTTCACCCAGGAAATGGTCGATCCCCGCTTCCCAACCCGCGGGCGCGTGGATCTCGGCCGCGAGAAACCGCGGCTCCAAGACGCCGATCTCGCGCAGTCTGGCAAAGAGGGTTGCTTGCCGCGCTTGGTGCTCGGCGCTCAGTTCGCTCAAAATCTGCTGCCGCTGACTCAGCCCGCGCAAGTGGCTTTCCAGCTGCTGCCGCTCGTCCGCCAGCTCGGCTTCGCGGCGCAGCAGCGCTTCGAGGTTTTGTCCCAACGCCAAACGCTCGCGCTCGCGCTGGCTGAGCAGTTCCTGGGTCGCGGCGGATTTCTCGTCGCTCCGCGCGATCGCGGCTTGCGCTTCTGCGAGCTGGGCGTCGAGTCGGTTGCGCTCGTCTTCGAGATAACGTCGACGGTAGTTCCTTTTTTCGATCTCCACTTGCTGATGCTGCAACTCACCGCGCAGCTGGTTGAGCTGGGCGAGGGCCTGGAGCAGGGCCTGCCGCAAGTTCTCGAGTCGGGCTTCGGCCTGAATCACATTCTTCTCGGCGGCGGCGATCCGCGCTTCATCCTCGGCCACCAGCTGCTCAGCAGCCGCGTGTTCGGCGACCAACTCGACCGTGCGCTGGTCAATGCCACCCAACGACTGACCGAGGTCGGTGATCTGCTGTTGCCGCTCCGCGGTCTGGGTCTTGCCCCGGGCCATGCGTTCGCGGATCTCTTCGCGCCGTTGCCGCGCGCCTTTGAGGAATTCTTGACGCCCTTCGATCGTCGCCGCGATCACGGCTTGTTCTTGATGGCGTTCGGCCACCCCCCGGGCGAGGACCTCGAGGGCTTCGCGGGCGCGTACCACCGCGGCTTGCCCACGGTGGAGATCGGCCGCGAGTTGGGCATCGTGGTCGACCCGGGTGGTGAGTTCGCTTTCGAACTCGGCCAGCCGGTCGCGTTGCAAAACCCAGCGTCCTTGCAGCACTTGACGGAGCAAGCTCCGGTATTCCTGTTCCTGCTCCTGGTAACGGCGCGCGGCCTTGGCCTGCCGTTTGAGCGAGCCCAAAGCGCGCCGCACTTCGGAAATGATGTCCTCCAAGCGCAGCAAGTTGGCAGTGGCCTCTTCGAGCTTGACTTCGGCGATGCGCTTACGCGCCTTGTAGCGGGTGACGCCTGCAGCCTCTTCGATCAGCTTGCGCCGTTCTTGCGGTTTGCCGGAGAGGATCATGCCGATCTTGCCCTGCTCGATCACCGAGTAGGCCCGAGTGCCGAGACCGGTATCCATCAGGAGGTCTTTGATCTGCTTCAAGCGGACGACCTTGCCGTTCAACCGGTACTGGCTCTCGCCGCTGCGGAAGACCCGCCGGCTGAGCAGGATCTTGCCGTCGACGGCACCCATCATCTCGACATCCGTCGCGAGGACCAGGGTGACCTCGGCCATGCCGACGGGCCTCCGGGTGGCGCAGCCGTTGAAGATGACGTCCTCCATCTTCTCGCTGCGCAGCGACTTGGCGCTCTGCTCGCCGAGGACCCAGGTGATGGCGTCGGAAAGGTTGCTCTTGCCGCAACCGTTCGGCCCGACGATCGCATTGATGCCGCCGGCGAAGCGGACTTTGACCGGATCGACGAAAGACTTGAAACCGGAGATCTCGAGACCTTGGAGCTTCAGCATGGTGCTTCCCACGGGGAAAGTATAAGAGAAATGGGCATAGGCCGATCAGGTTGATCCAAAGACACCGTCATGGCCGGCGAAGCCGGGACGCTAGCAGAGAAGGACGGCCGACATCAAGACGGTGCCCCAAGACATGGGGTGGTCCACAGAATGAGGCGCTAGATATGGGGTGGGCGTGACCTCAACGGTCGCTTCGCCCGGGCAGGAGGTTGCGCAGGTAGAAGGCCGCCCAGAGGCCGAGCGGCAGGGCGAACTTGAACGGCAGATCGGCGAGATGCTTGGCGAGGCCCCAGAAGTTCTGCCAGAAGGGGGTGTAGTTGGCGGCGCTCCAGCTGCCGAGCTGGGTCGAGTAGATGAACTTCACCCAGAGGGCGAGGGAGAGAATGTGGAAGAAGACCGAAGCGAGGACGGCCCAGCCGAGATTCTCGAGGCGCCGCCGCCACGGCACCCCGGGAACGGCCAGGAAGAAAGCGCCGAGCATGATGAGCGGAAAGTGGGTATCGGTGATTCGCACCGAGCCCAGCGAGCCGCGGGCCGGGGGCATGTCGGTGCGGGTGATGAGGAAGTGGTGGGTCTGGTGGATCTGGAGCCGGGTGACACTCGGGCGCTCGCCGAGCCGCACCAGGTTCTCGGTGCTCTGGGTCAGGAAGCGGTTGTAGAAGGGCGTGAGGAGAAGCCAAAAAACGGCGACCGGAATGAGCCACAACAAGACGTTGCGGACGAAAACATAGGCCCAAACGCCCTGGCCGCGGCTCATTCGTTCTCGGCCGGCACCGGCTTGGGAGTGGCGTAGCGATTCGCCCAGAAGATCCACAAGAGAACACCGAAGAGAATGACGATCGTCTGCCAGACGACGGTGTGCGAGCTGTCGAAAAAGGCCGGGAAGTAGGCGCCGGTCAAGAAAAGCGCCACGACCCGCACGAGATTGACCAACTGGATCGCCACGATCCCGAGCGCGAGACCGATGCCACGGGACGCCCACGGAGCCGGGAAGGCCACGACGGCGGCCAGGAAGATGATCATCGTCTCGACGCCATTACAGCCGTTTCGGATGTTGACCGCAAAGCGCGAGTTGCGAATCACGGTGCCCTTCATCTCGATCCCCTGGCCGATCAGGTTGAGCGCCACACCGCTCGCCTGGGCGACGCCGGCGGTGAAGGGCTCGATCACGTGATCATTGACCCAGTTGAGCGAGATCAGGGTGAAGCCGGCGCCCAAGATGAGGATGAAGGTCACCAGGAAGCGGATCTCCTGGCGGTAGGCGCGCCAGCCGGTCGCGGCCGGGTCGGCAGGACGAGGAGGGGTCTTGGATGATGCAGTCATAGCTCGGATGGCGTTGCTATGAAGTGTCGGCCTATTCTATCGGGTGGCCGGCCGTGGAAGAACGGGCGGCCGGAGGCCGCCCGCGAAAGCTCACCCGGCGAATGGATCGCAGAC
>CAZCOV010000212.1:8649-11371 GCA_964499975.1 uncultured Thermoanaerobaculia bacterium | reverse complement strand
TTATGGTCAATCACAATGTTGTCGAACACCGCATTGGAAACCCCCGAAGGCATATCGATGGCCGAAGCACAGCCAGAAGTGTCAACCGAGTTGCAGGCTCCACCACCTGCCCCAGTAGCAATGTTGGTGAGATTCATATAAGCCAAAGAAGGTTCCGCTGTACTGGTCAACAATACGCCATCTCCACTGGTGTTCTGAATCGTGCCACCAGAGCCCGCTGTGCCAGTTCCCGTCACTTTGAGGCCGCCCAGAGCTCCCGTCGAGTTCAACAGAACACCGTTGGCACCGCCATTGGCCGAAATGCTCCGGAACGTCAACCCAGAAGCACCAATCGTCGTGGACGCCACGCTTAAGGCGGTGCCAGTCGTGCTGGTGATCGAATTCCCCGCCCCCTGAACCGTGATCGTGCCACCACCCGTAGCACTGAACCCAGCGCCCGATGTGGTGTCGACATCGAGGCCGCCGCCGGTAAAGTTGATGGTGGCGCCGGTGTTGGTCGCCAGGGTGATGGCCGCGCTGGTTCCCGTGTTGATGGTCTTGGTCGCGCCACTGAAGTTGACCGTACCGCCGGTGTTCGACGCCACGTTGATCCCGGTGCCGGTGTCGCTGAGCGTGCCTGACAGGGTGACCGTGCCGCCGGTGCGGCCGGTGATCTCAACGGAAAGGCTGGCGGTGTTGGTGATATTTCCCGCGTAGGTGATCGTGCTCGACCCGGCATTGACGTCGAAGTCGATGCCTGAAGCAGTGGTGATCGATCCGCCGTTGGCGACAAAGCTACCGCTGACGGTGTCGAGGTTGATGCCCTTGCCCCCGCTGCCGGTCGAAGAAACCGTCGAGAAGGTGACACCCGCACCAAAACTGGTGCTGGTGACGTCCACTGCAGCGCCGCCTGTGGCATTGATCGTGTTGCTGCTGCCGCTGATTGAAATCGTTCCTGCAGTGGCCGCCTTGAGACCCGCTCCGGCCGTGGTGGTGACGCTCAAGCTGGTGAAAGTGAAGCTCGAGGTCGCGCTGGTGCTCAAGTCAATGCCTGCGGCCGAGCCGGTGATCGTGGTCGGACCAAAATTGTAGGTCGAGCCGCCGTTGGTGACCATAATCGCCGTGTTGGTCGCCCCGCTGATCGTGGTCGACCCCGCATTGAGCGTTCCGCTCACCGTGTCGAGGTCGATGCCGCGCGTGCTGCTGGTCGAGGCAATGCTGTTGAAAGTCGCGTTGTTGAGCGTCCCGTTGGTCAAATCGAGGGCCGAGCCCGTGCCGTTCAACGTCATGTCATCGAGGGTCAAGGTGCCGAAATTCGTGCCGATGATGTCGGTCGTGGCAGTGTTGCCAATGGTGAAGCCCTTGATCGTGTTGTTAGTCGACAGCTGGACGCCAGGACCACTCGCGGTGGTCAGCACCGGATCGACCCCGGCCATGACCACGGTCTGGCTGTTCAGGACCAAGCCGTTGCCTTCACCCAGGAGTTGTTGGTTCGGTTCGAGGTCGATACCCGAGAGGTGAGAACCCTCGTACAAAAAGATGATGTCGCCTGGGAGGTCTTGGTCGCCGACGCCACCCACCCCCGCGACGTTGCCCGCGGTAAAGCCGATGAAGGGATCGTTCTTGGTGCCGATGTTCGCGCCACCGGGATCGGCATCGTCGACGAACCACACGGTCGGCCCGATCAGGATCTTGGCGTTTGCAGTGGTTGGGTTGCCTTCGTTGTCAGCTACCGCATAGGTAAACATGTCTACGGCATTGCCCACACCCACAGGCGGCTCGTAGGTGAACGAACCATTGGGGTCGGTAAAGGTCGCGGTGCCACCCAGGGCAGTGGGCACAGAGCCCACCGAAGTGACCGTGATCCGGGAACCCCCGCCCACGGTGTCGGGTTCGCAGTCGTTGTTGAGCAGGCCGGTACCCGTCGCGCTGCAGTCAGAAAAACTGCCACTTGCCGTCACGGTCAAGGTCACGTGACCGAACGTTTCAAAGGAGTCGTCAACCGCCACGGGCGTGGCATCGAGGTTGGTCGGCGTGCCGAGGTTGGCGTCATTGACCATATCCGTGAAATCGACATTCACGGCTTCGGCCCCGGTGTTGGTGATGGTCACCTTGTACTTGATGGTCGAACCCGGCAAGACCGGGCTGGTGATCACCACATCGCTGGTGGTCAAGTCCTGTTTGGTGGACGCAACGCTCGTCGCTGCGGTTTCAAACTGCGCGATTTGCAGGGTCGCGGTCTCGGTCCCGCGGACCAGCAAGGTGATCGCTCCGACATCGGCAAAATCAGCGCCGGTTCCCCGATAGATCAGAAAATCATTGAGGAAGGACAAGTAGAAGTCGGTCGGAGCGCCGACCGCGGGCAGCCGCAAGAAGGCGCGAGAAGCGTTGTTCGCGTCGGTATAAACCTCCACCACGATCTCGGTCCCGGCAGAAGCTGCATTCACGGTGAGCTTGAATGAGCTGTGGAGCATGGCCATCAAATCCACTCCCCCCAGCCCGGTCGGCGACAGGGTGGTCGGGTTGGTGTCGCCATCCCAGCTCAAGAGAACCTCGCCGCGCGAATCCGGAGTGGTGGCCGCCACCGTGAAGCTCAAGGCACCGCCCGCCACCCCGGCGGTCACGGGTCCTGCGCCTTTCAGTAGTTCCACCACCATGCCTCGGCGAGTACCCAGAATATCCGCTCCTCCGGTGGCGAACGAGCTGCCGCCCGGCGGTTTGCTGATGTTCGCCTGGTTGGTGG
>CAZCOV010000212.1:6019-8639 GCA_964499975.1 uncultured Thermoanaerobaculia bacterium | reverse complement strand
TGAAAGCGTCGACCACCACGGCGAAAGAGGCGGGGGCAGCCGCCAGCGCCCATAAAACCACAGCTCCAAGGACCAGGCTGCGGAACGTCGAATTCCCTTGGCGTCGCTTCATATCCGCTTTCCTCTCAACTCGTTCTGCGGCCGCTCGAGGCTTGCGTATCCCCTTCGTATCCACCGGCATCACCCTTGACACTCCAGTGCAGTCCCCTGGACCGCAACCGCCAAGCACCCAGCAGGGCCAGACCCGCCGCGAACAGGAACAGGCCCACCCAGTCCAGGGTTGGCACAGCCACTGTCGGCGGCAAAGTGCCAAATCCACGGATCATCCAGTTGCCGTCTTGCCCCAAGTCGTCGATGAGGGTGGTCAAATTATCGCTGGGGAGCGTCGGTTGAGCCGGAGGATCGCCGGTCCACACCGCGATCCAAGAGCGCTGCTGGCTGGTCGTACTGTCCAAAGCCGCAGGGGTGGTCGGGGACGTCACCCCTGACACCACAAAGCGGCTGACCACCCCGATCAGCACGTCTCCCCCGTCTTGAATGATCTCGACCGGGGGATTCAGGTCATAGACCGAGAAAGTGGTGCCATCGATCGCTTGAATAGTTTGATTGAACGTCGCGAGCAGGTCCGCCCCATTGGCGGGATTGCCGTCAGGATCGTGGTAGATCGCGAGCTGGACGGCGTTGCCCACTGCCATGTTGGGTCCGGGACCGAAGAGCACCCAGACTTGCGACAAAAGAAAAGGCCCGGGCACAGCAAAACGATTGAACCAGAGAAATTGTCGGGCAGTGGCGCCCCCCACTCCAAAGTCGCCGTTGACCGCATCATCATCGAGCACCAGCTGGAGGGGAAACTCGGTGATGGGTGGTAGGGGGGGCGATTCCGGGGATGGGTTTCCGGCCCGGGGGATGTAGAGGTAATCCAATCCGCTGGCCAGGATCTGGCTTGTAACCAGCCCAAAAAGCAGCAAGGTGGTGATCACTGCCCCGCTTCGCTGGTTCACACGCTTGTGCGACTCTCTGCTCATCATATCTCCAAGTCTCTATATCTCCAAGTCTCTCAAAATTCCCTCTGCGGTCTCTTGCGCCGACGATCAGTCACCCACTGAGGTGGACCAAGCCGAAACGTCGCCGGACTCGAAACTATCGGCGAAGATCGGTCCTTCGAGCCGGAGCTGGTCCAGGTAGGCATCAAAGCCGTCGACGTCGACATCTTCAAGGGCGCCACCGCACATCGCTGAGTGCGCTCCCGCCGACGGGGTGAACAGCAGGTGGGTTGCGAACGCGATCCAGCTACCTCCAGTGTCCTCGAGCAGCTGCACGGACTCTGCCGAATCCAACGGGGTTCCGGAACAGTCGCCACTGGCGAAGAAGTCGCACTCGAGTCGCGCCAGGACCTCGACACCTGCACCACCATCGAGCCGGATGCGACCCGTCAAGTCGTAAGCGCCAAGACTGGACACGGTCACGCATTGCTTGAGACTGAACTGTGTCCCGCTGGCGTTGGCAATCAACGCCGAGCCGGAACGCGGTGAGTTGTCAGCATCTTGCGTGCTGTGCTGGATCTCAGGAGAGCTGGGTGGCGTTTCCTGCCAACCATTCAAGTCGCAGTCGAAGTGACCATTGACAAAGAGGTTGCCTTCGTCAACGCGGAAATTTCGGACGAAGTCATCGCCGCCCGTGCCATTGCCATCACCGTCGAGGGGATTGCCGACCAAGTCTTCGATGGTGGTCGAACCGCAGGCGAAGAGCCGGTAGAGGCCGTTGGGTAACGGCACGCCGAAGTTGATCGACAGGGTGACGGTTGATTCGGGTGCGGCCGGAGTATTGACCTGATAATTGGCCGCCTTGATCGTGATCGGGATGTCGTCACCCGCGGCACCGCCGCAAGCGGTGGTAGTGAAGTTGCGGTCAGGACCACTGGCAACCAGCAAGTAGTTGACCGGGTTGTCCGCATCGTTCGGACGCCCACCTCCTGCAGCCAGCTCTTCGCTGAAGCGAATCACGACTTTGGTGATGCGTGCTCGCGCGGTCTCGCACTCGGCAAGCGAGCCGTCGCCCGTGCCTAGAATCGTGTCGACGTTGGTGACCGTGGGTGGCACCACGTCGGTGGCGACGGTGGCATCGTCCTGGTTATTGTTCGAGTCTGGATCGGTTTCCCCACCAGCTCCCGACACTGTGGCGGTATTGGTGTGGGTGCCAGTGGCGTTGACCTGAGCGGTGATCGTGATCACTGCGGAGGCCCCTGCGGCGAGGTTGCCGATGGTGCAAGTCGGCACGCCGCCGCCCGGGCTTTCAACGCAACCCACGCTCCCTTGGAAGGTCAGGCCAGGGGGTAGCGGATCCGCCACCACGACCCCGCTCGCATCCGAGGGACCGAGGTTTTGCACCGTGATCGTGAAGTTGACCACCTGGCCCACCGTGACCGTGGGGTCGTCCACGATCTTGTCGATGGCAAGATTGGTTTCACGCCCCAAGGTATCGGTATCGGTCGCACTGTTGTTGGCCGGCGTTGGGTCGGTCACCGAAGCCGTGACCGTCGCGGTTTTGACCATCGAGCCGGTGGCGGTGGGAGCGATATTGCACGAAGCGGAGTAGATCGGTGTGCGTGCGTGGGGGGGGT
>CAZCOV010000212.1:0-6009 GCA_964499975.1 uncultured Thermoanaerobaculia bacterium | reverse complement strand
AATGAGGCACGCTGCGGAGTAGGTCACGGTGCTACCTACCGGCAGGTTGATCGCGGTGTCGTTGATGTCGCCGCTGACCGGGCCCGGATCGTTGCCAGCGGCACCGCCCGCGGCCACACTGGTCCACGAACACCCCGAAAGAATTCCCGCGAAAGCATCGCTTACCGTCACGTTGGGGTCGACGCTAGGGCCGTTGTTGGTCACCACGATGGTGTAGGTCACCGGGGTTCCCGGCACCTCGGAGGCGGTTAAATCGGTCTTGGTGATGCTGAGATCCGCCTCTGGGGTCAAGGTGTCGGTGTCGGTCGCGCTGTTGTTGCCCGGAGTTGGGTCGGTCACCGAAGCCGTGACCGTCGCGGTGTTGACCAGGGAACCGGTAGCAGTGGGAGCGATATTACAGGTCGCGGTGTAGGTCACCGTGCTGCTCACCGGCATGCTGATCGCGGTGTCATTGATGTTGCCGCTCACCGGGCCAGGGTCATTGCCGGTCGCGCCGGCGGCCAAGCTGGTCCACGAACACCCCGAAAGGACGCCGACGAAGATGTCGCTCACCGTCACGTTGGGATCGACGCTGGGGCCGTTGTTGGTCACCACGATGGTATAGGTCAACGGCGTTCCTGGGACCTCGTTTGCCGCCCCGTCGGTCTTGGTGATCGCGAGGTCTGCTTGCGGGGTCAACGTGTCGGTGTCCGTGGCACTGTTGTTGCCCGGGACCGGATCTGCGACCGAAGCGGTGACGCTTGCCGTGTTGGCCAGGTTGCCCGTAGCTGAAGCTGAAATGTCGCAGGTGGCACTGTAGGTCACGGTGCTGCCCGGCGGCATGCTGATCGCGGTGTCATTCATATTGCCGCTAACTGGGCCAGGATCATTGCCGGTCGCCCCAACCGTGCCGCTGGTCCAGGAACAATTCGCCAGGATCCCTGGGAACACGTCGCTCACCGCCACCGCAGGATCGGTGCTCGGACCGTTGTTGGTCACCACGATCGTGTACGTCACCGGGGTGCCCGGAATTTCGGCAGCCGCTCCGTCGGTCTTGGTGATCGCGAGGTCCGCTTGTGGGGTCAGCGTATCGGTGTCCGTGGCACTGTTGTTCCCCGCATTCGGATCCGAAGTATTCGCGAGGGTGGTGGCGATCGTGGCGGTGTTGACCAGCGTGCCGGTCGCGCTGGGGTTGATGGTGCAGGACACGGTGTAGGTCACTGAACCGTTCAAGGGAAGCGTCAGGGTCTCGTTGAGGTTGGCCGGACCCGCATTGTTGGTGTTGCCGGTCGCCCCACCCAGCGGCGAACTCGTCCAGCCGCACGACAGCACTCCCGGGAAGGTGTCCACCACGCTCACCCCAGCGAGCGGGCTCGGACCCATGTTTTTGGCCTCGATGGTGTAGATCACGCCCTGGCCGGGTACGGCCGAAACCACGTTATCGGTCTTGGTGATCGACAAGTCACCTCGCGCCGTGAGCGTGACGGTGTAGTCCTCGACTTCACCATCGCTGGCCTGGCCGGTGAACGAGAGCTCTGTGTCGCTGCTGAGACGGAAGCGGGCATAGCTGGTGCCGAGTGAAACGTCACAGGGCACGTCGAAAATGACGGTGTTCGGTCCCAGGCTCACTGCGAGGTCGGTGGCGATTTGATCGTCTTCGTCAGCCCAACTGCCGTTGCGGTTCCAGTCGATCCAGGCGTTGAGCACGCCGGCGGTTGAAGCGGTCACGTCAGCACTCGCGCTCTCGCAAGCAACGAGCGGGGTGGTGAACACCACACCCTCTTCGTCGTCCGGAGTCGCGCCGTTGGTGTCGTCGCCGTCAGCGCCCAGCGTGGGCTGCCCATCTGGCTCGATGTCACGGCTGGCCCCGAGAGTCAGACCCGTGGCCACGTGGCGGGCGCCGTCGTCTGCCAGTTTCGTGGGATAAGCCCACGGCGGTCCGAGGCTGCTGTCGGGCGCATCGCCGTAATCGAGTGGGGTCACCGGATCGGTGTCGGTCGCGCTGTTGGGAAAAACGCCGGGGTCCGTCACCGACGGGGTCACGGTCGCGGTGTTAGCCACTGAACCGGTCGCTCCGCTGTCGACGGTGCAGTTGACGGTGTAGGTCACCGTGCTGCTCGCCGGCATGTTGATACCGCCGTCGCTGATGTTGCCGGCCGTGGGCCCAGGATCGTTGCCGGTAGCACCGGTCGCGATCGAGGTCCAGGAACAAGAGGTCAAGAACGCCGGGAAGGTATCGCTGACGCTGACCGAGGGATCGTCGCTCGGGCCGTGGTTGGTTACCGTGATCGTGTAGGTCACCGGCGCCCCCGGGGTCACGGAAGAGAGTCCGTTGCTCTTGGTGATCCCGAGGTCAGCGCGTGCGGTGATGGTGGTGCCTTCGCTGTCGCTGGCTGGGCTTGGGTCGGTCTCGGCCGCTGACACCGAAGCGTTGTTGTTGATCAGGCCCGGCTGAGGCGGCGCGGTCACGTTGAGGGTCAGGGTGGGGGCTGGCGGTCCCACGGCAAGGGAAGCGCGTGTACAAGTGACCGTCCCCACCGGCGCCTCGACGCAGCCCCAACCCGTACCTGAGAACCCGGTGTAGACAACGCCCGCGGGCAAAACGTCGACCACGCTCACGGAAGTCGCCGTACTTGGGCCGTTGTTGCTGACGACGAGGGTGTAGCTGAACGGGAGTCCAGCTCCCACCGGATCCGCAGAATCCGCTTTGCTGATCGTCAAGTCAACGATCGGCGTGATCTGGGTGTTTTCTGTATCGGCATTGTTCCCCGGCAGGGGATCTGTCACCCCGCTGCTGACCGATACGTTGTTGGTGATCGCCCCGCCTTCATTCGGCGCGGTGACGTTCAAAGTGAGGGTAGGCGCAGCCCCGGGTAACAGGGTCGCGCGGTTACAGGTGATCGTGCCCACCGGAGCCTCGGCGCAGCCCCAGCCGGCCCCGGCGAAACTGCCATAGACCACGCCAGCGGGTAAGGTGTCAACCACGGAAACGCTGGTCGCAGTGCTCGGACCATTGTTGGTGACGTTGAGCGTGTAGCTGAACGGGCTGGCCGCATTGACCGGATCCGCGGAGTCGGCCTTGCTGACGGTCAAATCGGCCTCTGGGGTGAGCGTCGTGTTGTCGGTAGCGTTGTTGGGGTTGGGGCCAGGGTCGAAGAATGCGACCGAAGCGACTGCCGCGGAATTGGACAGGATCCCAGTGGCGCTGGGGTCGATCGTGCAGTTGACGGTGTAGGTCACCGTGCCGTTGACTGGAATGTTGATCCCGGTGTCGTTGATGTTGCCCGCAGTCGGCCCCGGATCGTTTCCCGAAACGCCCACACTGCCGACGCTGTTCCAGGTGCAACCGGTGAGCGACCCCGGGAAGGTATCGGTGACCGCAGCGTCGGTCACGATCGCGGGTCCGTAGTTGGTCGCGACGATGGTGTAAGTGATGCCCGTGCCCGGCACATCGCTGGCTTGACTATCGGTCTTGGTGATCCCGAGGTCGGCTTGGAGCAACAGCTGCGTGCAGGTGGGGTCGTTGGGGGGTGCGGTGTCGGGATCGTTGGTGTTCTGGGTGCCGGCAAAGCTGAGGCTGGTGGTCTGACCTTGGTTACAGACCTGGGTGGCGCCGCCCGAGGGGGGGTTGGTGATCGCCACTTCGAACGCGATCGTGACACTTTTCCCCGGCGGCAACTCAAAATCGTCGACGTTGACCGTTCCCGCAGCCCACAGCGAAGGACTGCCCAAAAGCCAGACGATGCTCCAGACCGTCAGCGTCCACCAACCGCAGAAACCGAACCAAGCCGTGCTACCCGAGTGTCGTCTGTTCATTGCGCGAAATTCCTCTTGGCTTCAGCCTGGTGTGGCCTCTTTCGCTCCAGCGCGCGAGGCCCTCATGGCCTCCACTGCCCGCCACCAGCTCGCTCCGGTTCATCCGGTGCCCTCCTGACCACAAACATCGTGAAAACACACAAAGCCCCCACAGGAGAGGTAGCAAGCTACCACTTGACAAGGTCCGGAGCAAGCCCTGACCGTCCAAAACACCGCAACTACACCTCAACTACAGTCAAGAACACCAAAAAAGCGCATGAAGCAAGCGAAAACATGATCGCGCACATATCGCGAACGTGGGATGATGCTTTCTAGAACATGAATTCAGCCGAAACACCCAGCAAAAACTCGGTCTCCAAGTCCGCACCGATCTCCGCGCTCGAACCCGCTCTGCGCCAACATCCAGGAAACTTCGGCAGCGTGCGCGATCTGGCTCGGCAGGCCGGCATCCCGCTCGTTGCGTTCGAACAACACTGCAGCCACCACTATCACCTGACCGCCCACGAACTGTTGACCCGGATCCGCGTGGAACGCGCCAGCGAACAGTTGCTCGCCAGTGAAAAGCCCATGGCGGAAATCGCCAGCGAGCTGGGTTTTGCTGCTTTCCCGGCCTTTGCTCAGGAATTCCACCGCCGCATGCGGATCTCCCCAACGGACTACCGCAGCTTGCTCCGGACCACCCGCTGTGAGCTGTCGCTGCCGCGTTGGTTGGCGCTGCCCCGCCTGCTCGCTTACTTAGGCCGTGATCCGGCGAGCATCCACCAGCGCCTCCAGGGACGTTGTTTGGGTTTTGCCATGGAGGTTGCGGAGCAGAGCGGCGTAGTCCGGCTCGAATTGCGACCCGGACGGGCGGTGGGTCAGGCCGAAGTGCTGAGCCACAAGCCTGATCCGCGTTGGGGTCCGGCTTTGCATCAGCGGGTGCTGCGCCTGCTCGGCCTGGGGTCTAACCCGCCGCTGTTCGAACGGCGGCTGGCACCGGAGCTGCGCGGGCTGATCGCGGGTCAGCGCGGGCTCACCATTCCGCAGACGCATGATCTTTGGGACGGGCTGATCTGGGTCGTTGTCGGACAGCAAGTCAGCTTGGGCGTGGCTTTTTCTTTGCGCCTGCGTTTGACCGCGCGCTTTGGCCGCAAAGTGGGCGGAGATCTGGCGCTCTTGCCGCGTTGCGAAACGATCGCCAACCTCGCAGTGGACGACCTGCGCAGCGTCGGGTTTTCGGGACGCAAAGCGGAGTACTTGATCCAGATCGCCCGCGACGTGGTCGCCGGCACACTCGATCTCGCGGTGCTGGCACAAGCCACGGCGCCCGAGGTCGAGCGCCGCTTGCTCGCGGTGCGCGGCCTCGGGCCGTGGTCGGTCCACTACCTGATGATGCGCGCGCTGGGGTTTCGCGACTGCGTGCCCGTGGGCGACGTGGTCCTGGCCAAAAGTCTGGCCCAGTTTTTCGGCCTCCCCGCGCGGCCGGACGCGCAACAGACCCTGGCGCTCATGGACGGCTTTGTCCCTTTTCGCAGCCTGGCGACTTTCCACTTGTGGAGTCGCTGTGGTCTGACGCAGTGAGCCGCTGCAGATTCCCCGTCCTGGCCGCTTCACTTTTTGCCGCTCAAGCCTTGGTACAAGATCTTGACGTAGGTCTCGGGATTGATGAAGCCTTTACCCAAGGCCTCGTCGAACTCGGCATTGGGCTTGGCTGCAAGGACTTCTTCCAGGGTCTTGCCCTGGGCGATCAACTGGCGGACGTTGTTCGCGGTTTTCTCCAGCATCGCGCGATAGGCCACGAGATCGGCCCGGCGCGCCAGCGGACCATGGCCGGGAATGATCTGAGTTTGCTCGTCGACCAGCGCAAGGACCCGGTCGGTAGCGGCAAGGTAGCCGTCGATCGTGCCACCGCTCCAGATGTCGATGAACGGATACATGCCCAGGAAGAAGAGGTCCCCCATGTGGATCACGTTGGCCTTCTTGAAGTGGACCACGGCGTCCCCATCGGTGTGGGCTGGAGCCACATGGAAAGCGTGGACTTCTTCGCCATTCCAATGGAAAGTCGCGGTATCGGAGAAGGTCAGAACCGGCAGAGCTGCCGCGGGCGAGGGCGGAGTCTTGTCCTGAAAGAGCTCGATGAACTGCTCGGTACTCATCCGTTGCCGCACATTGTCGTGGGCCACGATCAGCGCTCCGGACTTGCCGAAGTTCTCGTTCCCGCCGGTGTGGTCGCCA
>CAZCOV010000211.1:9385-11381 GCA_964499975.1 uncultured Thermoanaerobaculia bacterium | reverse complement strand
CCTCTACCTGCGCTCTCTCAAGATCACGGAGAAGGCCCTCGGAGAAGAACACCCCGAGGTCGCAACAACGCTCAACAACCTGGCGAATCTCTACCGCGATCAGGGGCGCTACTCCGAGGCCGAGCCCCTCTACCTGCGCTCTCTCAAGATCACGGAGAAGGCCCTCGGAGAAGAACACCCCTCGGTCGCAACAACGCTCAACAACCTGGCTCTTCTCTACAGCGATCAGGGGCGCGACTCTGAGGCCGAGCCCCTCTACCGGCGCTCTCTCGAAATCTTTGAGAAGTTCTTCGCGGACGAGCATCCTTGGGTCGTCAAGGCGCTGAACAACTTGGCCCAGTTATACAGCTCTCAGGATCGGCACGAAGAAGCTGCCGCTCTTCAAAAACGGCTCGATCAAGCACGAAAGAAGAGCTGACCTTCCCCGACCCCAGGACCCCCTGAAAATTACGCTGCAGGCGCAGCGGTGCCGTGCTTGAGGGCGGTGGCGGTGTCGAGGTTGTGCGGACGCTCGGCTCAAGGCCCGAAAACCGTGAAGCACCCCCTACAAGTTGACACCTGTCACGTAGCAGGTTACGCTTCTTGGCGTGATCACCGGGTTCCGTCACCGAGAGCTGAGGAGGTTCTTCGAAAAAGGCGATGCCAGTGGGCTTCACGCAGCGCACGTACCCAAGATCCGACGATTACTGGCGCGGCTCGACTCGGCTACAGCGGTTCAGGATTTGGCTGCTCCTGGTCATCACCTGCATCTACTCAAGGGAGAACGGCAAGGAACCTGGGCGGTCGATGTCAGCGGGAACTGGAGAATCACCTTCCGTTTCGACGGCAGGAACTGCTTTGACGTGGATTATGAGGACTACCACTGAGGAATACTGGCCATGATGCACAATCCACCGCACCCTGGAGAAATCTTGAAGGAAGACTACTTGGAACCGTTGGGTTTGTCGGTGACTGAGGCTTGCCAGGGGCTGGGGATCAGCCGCAAGGGGCTTTCCGAAATCCTCAACGGTCGTACCGGCATCAGCCCTGCGATGGCTATCAAGCTGGCCAAAGCTTTCGGCACCACGCCCGAGTTATGGCTCAATCTTCAGGTTCAGCACGATCTCTGGCATGCCCGGCAGGAAGTGAATCTCGAAGGAATCGCGGTGTATTGCCAGCCCCAGCCCGCCGGATGAGCCGCCCTACCACGACCCCGCCGCGACCTCGACATCGGCGAGTTCGTCCTGACGGCGACAACCGTACTTCTCGATCAGGCGGCGCGCTGCAACAAGAGGTGGCGTCAGGATCCGGAACGGGGCTGTGAGGCGTGATGGCGAGATACCAGATCGAGGTGACGGAAGAGGCTGCAACCGATCTGCGGCATTACCCGGCAGCGCAGCGAAAAGTCATCGTTGATGCGATCCGGGTCCAACTGGCGCACGAGCCCCTGACACCTACAAGAAACCGCAAGCGGTTGCGACAAAATCCAATATCTGCATGGGAAATTCGGGTAGGCCGCTATCGCGTGCTCTATGATGTACGAGAGGAAGCGCGCACGGTCATCGTGACCGCGGTTGGGCACAAGGAGCATAATGGGTTGTATGTGCGGGGTAAGAAGGTAGAGCTATGAAGCGCATCGAGGTAAGTGATACACCGGGCCTGGCCGGTCTGGTAGCGGAGGCCCTGGAAGAGCCCGTTCTGCTGGTGACTGCGGAGGGTCGCGAGCTCTTGCTCGCGGAGGCCGACGATTTCGCGCGAGAAGTCGAAGAGCTGCGGGCAAGCCCTGCGTTTCAGCGCTTTCTGGACGAGCGGTCGGCGTGCGAGCGGCGAGTGTCGCTGTCGGCGCTTGAGTGCGAGATTGCAGCCGAGCTGGCGCCGGGCGAAGAGTCCGCCTGACCGGGTGTCATCGATCCTCGACGAAACCTACTCGCAGTTTGTTGCAGGGCGCACCAACAATTCTCTGGCAAGAGGAGCTTATACTATAAAACAGCTCCAAAGTGATCACGGATTTCGATTT
>CAZCOV010000211.1:0-9375 GCA_964499975.1 uncultured Thermoanaerobaculia bacterium | reverse complement strand
CCGAGCAATGGCCCGGCAACGCAGCGGGTGGACGGGGTCGAGCAGTTGATCATAAGCCGGCGGGGGGACGGGGTCTTCGCCACGGCAAGCGAGGAGTTCCACCAGGATGGACTCCTCGCCAAAACGCGGCAACGAGTTCCACAGCCGCTGGGCGAGCGCCACCGGGTCGAAGCCGCGCGCGAGGTAACGGCGGGTGATCTGATGGGCATGGCGGGCGACCGCCCACAAGATTTCGAAGCGCATCCAGCCCTTGCCGAAGTCCACCTGGCCTTCGCGCAGGGTGTTTTGCGGGTGAACCCGATACGACAAGAGCGGCTCAGCGATCAGTCCATAGTCGCCAAAAGCGCCAGCCGCGAGGATGAACTCCCAGTCGTGGGCATAGCGTAAGGGCAAAAACTGCAGGCCATGCTCGGTGATCAGGGTGCGGCGGAAAGCCAGATTGGACGTGGTCGCGATGAAGTTGGTGGCGAGCAGGGCCAGCCCGAGTTCGCCGGTATCTGCCAAGCTGGGGCCAGGACGCGGTGCCGGCCACGGCGGCAAATTGTGAAAACCCTCCTTGACGCCGAGGACTTTCCCGCTGGCGTCGATGATGCGGACAAACGAGCTGACCAGCACGTGGGCTGGCTCTTGCTCCAGGTGGGCCAGGAGGCGCGGAATCCGCTCAGGGGCGAACACGTCGTCGGAGTTGAGGATGAACACCACTTCGCCGCGGCAGCGTGCCAACCCCCGATTGAGCGCGGCATGAGCGCCGCGGTTGGGTTGAGTTTCCAGCTGAAAGCGCGGATCCGCTTGGAAGGCGGCCAGGCGTACCAGCGTGTCGTCGGACGAGCCATCGTCGATCACGATCAATTCGAGCTCATCCCCGGAAAGGGCGAGCACACTGCGCAGGCCCTCCTCGATGTAGGCAGCGTGGTTGTAGGCCGGGACGACGACGGAGACTTGCGGATGACGGGTGGGCATGAGCTTGGTCGTCGGCACCGAGGAGACACCTTGAGGGTTTCACCATACCATGCCGGGAGTCAGGGCGCCCCGGCACGCCCAGCCTGCTGCGCGTGCAGCCGGAGATGCACCACCGCCAAGCCCAGCCTGCGGGAGTCGGTGGGCGTGCTGTGGGCGTCGGGGAGCTCGAACTCCAAGCGGACGAGGTCGCTTTGGAGCCAAGCCCCTGGGATCTCGATCTTTAGGGTCTGCGGCGCAAAACCTTGGAGGGTCCCGGTCCAGGCCACCTGACCCTGAACGCTCAGGGTCAGCCGCTGGCGGTCGAGCGTCCCCGCGACCACTTCGAGCCTGTGAGGGGTGGCTGTTTGGGCCAACGGATAGACCACGACCGCGTGCGGTCCTGCGCTCCAGCGCCAGCCGCTTTCCGCCGCGCTCCAGCCGTCCAAGAAGTAGGGGTCATCGCCAAAAGAAATGCGGTCGGAGGGAACCGCCAAGCGTTCCAAGCGGAGCGCGCGCAGCGCCACGCCGAGCCAACGGTCATCGTGTTTTGATGGCTTCTGGGCATCCGGCAGGTTGAAGCTCAGCTGATTGAGGGAGGTTGTCGAGAACCGGTCCCCGGCCACAGCCCACCGGCTGACCGTGGGCGCAAACCCCGAGACCTTGGTCGTGCCCAGCGGCCCTCGATTGAGTTCCAGGCTGACCGCTTGCTCCCCTTGCGCCCCCCAGGTCAACTCGAGCAGGTGCGGCCCCGCGAGCGGCTCACTCAGACGGAAAAAAATCTCCGCGCGCTGGTCCGTGGTCCACCGCCAGGTCGCCTCTGGCGCTGATTCCGCAGATTCCGGCGGCGAGAAGTTGACGAAAATCGCGCGCTGGCTGGCGGGGGTGATCACCTCGCCCAAGCGATAGGTTGCGAGCTGGTGCTGCTGAAACTCAAACGAGCGCGCGGCCAAACGTTCTGCTGTGGCCAAAAACTGGGGGTAGCGCCACCAAAACAAGAGCTGGGGATAGCGATCGACACTGGGGTCCTGATTCCAGCGTACCGTCGCAGGATTCCACAGCCCGAGATAGCTGTGAAGCAAGATCGCGACCGCGCCGAGCCCCAAGTAGGCCGCCCGCAGAGCGCTCCTTGGGCGCCCTGTCTGGGCTGCGAGCTGGCGCCAAACCAGCAAGGTGAGGAGGAAGATCGGCAGCAAGAGCTCCGCCAGCAAGCGGGGGCCATACGAGAATCCGCCCCACCACACCCCTTTGAGCGAGACCGCGAGCAAGTGACTGCTCCCCCACCCCAGGGCCAGCCAAGTGAGCGGCTCTGTGCGGATCCTCCGCCACTGCCCCATCACCCCGAAAAGCACCGGTGCCACAAAAGGGCTGAACACCAGCAAACCGCGCGACGGGCTGAGCAAGTTGCCATAAAGGCCCTGGCCGAGCGGGGTTTCGAGCTGGAGCAGACGGCGGGGCGAGTAGTAGTCCGGCAAGCTGAGCCAGCTGAGCAGGGAGTTGCCCAACCCCAGTCCCGCGAGCGCGAGCGCAAGGACCGCAGTCACTGCCCAGGGCCACACCCGGGGAGCGCGCAGCCAGGTACCCAGACGGCTGCGGACCATGATGGCAGCGAGCAGCCCGAACGCGAAGAAAATCGCAGTCGGGCGGCAGAGAAAAGCGGCCACGAGCAACCCCCCAAGCCCAAGGACGCGCGTCCAGGTGCTGCGCGCCCCGGTGCCAGCCACTTCCTGAAAGGTGCCAGCCACTTCCTGAAAGGTGCCAGCCACCTCCTGAAAGGCCGCTTCCTGGGAGGTGCTGCGCGCCCCGGTGCCAGCCATTTCCCACTGGACGACTTTCCGCAGGGCCAGGAGCAGCAGGACCACGGCATAGCCGAGGTTCCACAAACTGGTGGCCAGCGTGCTGATCAGCGAACTGCCGAGGAGCGTCACCAGGCTGATCGCGAGCGCGCTCGCAGGACGCACGAAAGAGCAGCCGATCGAGTAAAGCAGCAGCAGGACCGTGCCGCAGAGCAGGGCTGACAAGACATTCTGCAGCGCAAACTCGGCTTGCTGGTCGAGCATGTGATAGCCCAACCGATTGCTGATCCACACGGCTGGCACCGACAGCAACGGACTGCCCAGGTTGTAGTAGTAGGTCGCCCCGCGATGCTGGCGGACGCGGTAGTCAGCCGTGAGGTCATAAGCACAGCGATCGCGATAAGGGTCGAGCTGGAGGCTGTGGTGGTCGAGCACGGCCTGGGCGGCAAGCAGGGTGAGCGCGGCATCGCTGTCGACGGTTTCAACCGGCGAGCAGAAAGCCAACCCGACCACCGCCACGACCCAACCGGCGAGCACCCAACGCCAACCCAGCCTGGCCAGCCGCGGTTCAGGAAGCGAGACGCTCTTAATTTTCAATTGTGAAAAAACGCTGATGATGTCTGCCCGCTTGTGAATTTTTTTTCCACTTCTGAACACTTCTTACCGCTTTTTACCATTTCTGAACACTTCTGAACACTCCTGAACACTCCTGAACACTATAAAATACCCATTGCACGGAACGGTTTTATGCTCGAAACCACCATCCCCCAAACCAGTTCACCCCCGACCAACCGGCCCCACAGTGAAGAGTCGGAGCGGGCGGTGCTGGCGGGAATTTTGCTCGCGCCCAATGCCTTACCCCTGATCTCCGGCCGCTTGACCCCTGAGGATTTTTTCCTCGAAAGCCACCAGCGGATCTACCGGGCCATGCTCGAGCTGCAAGCCCAAGACGCCGAGATCGACCTGCGCACCTTGCAAGCGGTGTTGGAGCAGCGCGGGACTTTCGCGGACATTGGCGGTATGGCCTACCTGGTGGGACTCGACCTCGACCTACCTGACCTCACCCGCATCGAGACCTACGTCGAAATCGTCAAGGAGCGGTCGGTAAGGCGGCGGCTGATTGCGGCTTGCGCGGACATTACCCGCGACTGCCTCGACGGTGGGGTGGTGGCTGCCGTAGCTCTGAGCCGTGCCGAAAGCGTGGTCTTGAGCTTGGGCGAGGAAGCGATCCAGCGCGGCTTCTCCTCCCTTAGCAAGGTCTACGAAAAGACCATGTCCGAACTTGAAGAGCGAGCCGGAGGGGTGCTCGGGCTGCCCACCGGCTTTTACGACTGGGATCGCATGACCCAGGGGTTGATCAAGGGCAACCTGATCATCATCGCCGGCCGTCCGGGCATGGGCAAGACCAGCTTCGCGCTCAACGTCGCGCAACATGTGGCGATCCGCGAAGGACGCCCCGTGGGCATCTTCTCGCTCGAAATGGGAGAAGGGGAACTGGCGCTGCGCATCTTGGCGTCTGAAGCTGACCTTCCGTTCAGCCGGATTCGCGCGGGCGATCTTTCCGAAGGCGAGTGGAGTCGGCTCTACGAAAAAGTTCGGCACACCAACTCCTCCCCGCTGTGGATCGACGACTCCCCCAACCCCAGCCTGCTCGAACTGACGTCCAAAGCGCGCCGGCTCAAGGCCGAAAAAGGGCTGTCCTTGCTGATCGTCGACTACTTGCAGCTGATGCAAGCCGGCGGTCGTTTTGAGAACCGCAACCTCGAAATCGCGGCGATCAGCCGCGGCTTAAAGCAGCTCGCCAAGGAAATCGAAATCCCGGTGATCGCGCTGTCCCAGCTGTCGCGCCAGCCGGAGCGGCGCACCGGCGACCACCGACCCCAGCTCGCCGACCTGCGGGAAAGCGGCTCGATCGAACAAGACGCGGACATGGTCTGTTTCATCTACCGCGATGAGATGTACAACCGCGACGATCCCAGCAACAAAGGCATGGCCGAGCTGATCATCTCCAAGCACCGGAACGGCGAAACCGGCAAGATCGACCTGGTCTTCCTCGGGGAGACCACCAGCTTCCGCAATTTCGCCCACGATTATCGCAGGCCAGAACCCTGAACGGCCCTGGGCGTGGAGCCACAGGTCGAGGTTGCGCCTGCTCGCGGGCTCCCCGGCTCAGCTGACCCTGTCGACTGGCTCTGCCCCAGGCGCTCGAGCCGCTGGTCAGGGTTGGCACAGATCTCCGCGATCAGCTGTTGGTAGTCCGCGATCATGCCGAGGACGGTCGTGCGCTCGAACAGTTCGGTGTCGTAGATCAGCGTGCCGTAGAGGCGATCGGCATGGTAGAGCCACAAGGCCAGGTCCTGGTCGGTGGCACCGCGGTCGATGCTGTCGCTCTCCGCAATCCCCGGCTCTTCCCTGTCTGCCTGGCCGCCCCCGCCCGCCTGGCCGCCCCCGCCTGCCTGGCCGCCCCCGCCCGCTTGGCCGCCGTTTGCGGTGAGGAAAATGAACTGGACCTGGAAAGGTGCGCGGTCAAAAGCAAAATCGGGCGGTGGGAAGTTGGCGAGCAGCAGCATGAACGGCAGCTCTTGATGGCTGAAAGCACCGAGCACGGTCTCGCGCACTCGGACGACGACTTCGCGCAGGGTCAAGTCCCCGGCCAGGCTGGTGCGCAGCAGCAGCATGTTGGCAAAGCAACCGCAGAGCTTTTCAGCCTGCACGCGCAAACGGTTGGCGCTCGGACTGCCGACCACGATGTCGTCTTGGCCGGAGTAGCGCTGCAGCAACAGCTGGTACGCCGCGAGCGCGGTCATGAACACACTGACTTCGAGCGCGCGGCTCGCGTGCTCCAACGCACGCGTCAACTCTGCGGGAAGGGCAAAAGACAGCAACTCCCCGCGAAAACGCGACACGGCCGGACGCGGGCGGTCGGTGCGCAAATGGAGTTGCGGGATCCCGCCGGCCATCTGCTGGCCCCAGTAGTTGAGCAACCGGTCGAGGGTTTCGCCCTGCAAGCGGTCGCGCTCCCACTGCGCATAGTCACCGAACTGGATGGGCAAGGCGGGGAGTTGCGGCGGGAGTCCTGCGGTCAGGGCGCGGTAGCAGGCCCTGAGCTCGGGGAAAAAAATCATCTCCATCGACCAGAAGTCGTTGAGGATGTGGTGCATGGACACCAACAAGCTGGTCTCGGTGGGACTGCGTCGCACCAGCAGCAGACGCCACACTGGCGCGCGCCGCAAATCGAAGCTGCGGCGGGAGTAACAGAGCAGCACGCGCTCCTCTTCGGCCAGCCGCACCTCTGGCGCCAAGCCCGCAAGGTCGACTTGGGGCAAAGGTAAGTTGAGTTCGGGCAGAATCTCCTGGTAAGTCTGACCCTCGGCGTCGAGGTCGAAGCGGGTGCGCAGGATCTCATGCCGCCAGGTCAAGTGAGCGAGGCTCTTGGCCAGGGCTCCCACGTCGAGCGCACCGTTGAACACCACGCGATGGTTTGAACGGTAGACGCTGACTTCCGCTTGCTCTTGCGTTTCGATCACCCAAAAAGCCTCCTGCATCCAAGCGAGCGGCGCCCGGCGGCGGTCGGCTCGCCGGGGGATCGCGCGCGCGCTCGAACCCCAGTCGAGGGCCCGGCGCAAGCGCTCGCGGCACCAGGCGCGCTGCCCGGCGGTGAGTCCCAAAAGCTGGGCGGCGAGGGGCGGCGGCAGGTGGGCTGCATCGGCCGGGTTGGAGTCGCTGAGCAGCAGGATGCCTTCCGCGCTGGCGGCGCTGAGCTCGGCTTGAGCTTGGTCTTCACCTAGCGCCTCGACGCGAGCCAGCAACGCGGCGAGCACCTCGTGCGCGAGCAGTTCGAGCGTTTGCGCGGCAAAGAGGACCCGCACCGTCAAGTCGACCCCGAGGAATTCTTGCAACCGGTAAACCACCCGGATCGCGGCGAGCGAGTGGCCCCCCAGATCGAAGAACGAGTCGCGCACGCTGACTCGCTCCAGGCCCAAGACCTCGCTCCAAATCGCGACCAGCAGCCGCTCGACATCGTCGCGCGGCGCTTGAAACTCCGCGCGCCCGACGTCGGCAGTGGCGGGATCGGGCAAGGCCCTGCGGTCGACCTTGCCGTTGGCTGAGAGCGGCAGGCGGTCGAGGTAAACCCACGCCGCGGGCAGCATGTACTCGGGCAAGTGGGCTTGCAGCAGCTGCCGCAGCTCGCTGACGGCGGGCCGCTCCCCGCGCACTTCCAAGTAGGCGACCAGCCGCACTTCTAAGGCGGTGGGTTCATGCGCCAGCACGGCCGCGGCCGCGACCGCAGGGTGTTTTGCCAGCGCGGCTTCGACTTCGCCCAGCTCCACCCGGTTGCCCAGCACTTTCACTTGGTGGTCGACCCGGCCGACAAACTCGAGCCGGCCATCGCAGCAACGTCGTCCCTGGTCGCCGGTGGCGTAGATCCGCGCTCCGGGCAGCATCGCCAACGGATCGGGCAAAAATTTTTCTGCGGTGGGCCCTGGCCGGTCGAGGTAACCGCGGGCGAGGTCGGGGGTGGCGATGAAGAATTCGCCTAGAACTCCGATCGGCTGCGGGCTCAAGTCGGCAGCGAGCACGTGGACTCGACGTCCCAGGATGGGACGGCCGACCAGCACCACAGCGCGACCTGTGGGCGCGGCTGCACCGATCGCACTGAGCCCCACCCGCTGAAAGGCCGCGACCATGGTGCATTCGGTCGGGCCATACTGGTTGACCACGGTGAGTTGGGCGCCGAAGAGTTGCCGCGCCAGCCCCAGGTCGGAGAGCAGCAAACGCTCGCCATTGGTCATCACGCTGCGCAAGGCCGGGTAGGAACCCGGTGGGCTGACCGCCGCTTCGGGCAAAGTTCGCAAGAGCGACGGCACCACGCTCAAAAGGTGGGCGATGCGCTGCTGCTGCAGGTTGCGCAACAGCGCGGCGGGATCGCGCCGTTCTGCTGGCGCGACCAGCACGATGGTGGCGCCCACGCCCAGCGGTCCGAACAGCTCGCGCACCGAGGGGTCAAAAGCCAGGGATGCGAGCTGAAGTGTGCGGTCCCCGGCGCGCAAATCGAACTCGCTGAGCATGAAACGCAAGTACGACACCGCGCCGGCATGTCGGCACATCACGCCTTTGGGCTGCCCCGTGGTGCCCGAGGTGTAGATCACGTAAGCCAGGTTCTCCGGGTCGGCCGCAGGCATCCGCAGGGGTGGTCCAGACGGGTCACCCGCGAACGCCGCTTCGACGGTTTTGACCGGACCGGCAAAAGACGGCAGCTGCGCCTGCAGGTTCGCGGCGGTGAGCAGCAGTTGCGCCTGGCTGTCGCTCAGCATGAAGCTCAAACGCGCCAGCGGCAGCTGAGGGTCGAGCGGAATGTACGCACCGCCAGCAGCAAGCACTCCCAAAACTCCAACCACCATGGCCAATGAGCGTTCGACGTAAAGCCCCACCCGCACTTCCGGTCCGACCCCGAAAGCCTGCAGCTGGCGGGCCAGCGCGGTCGCGCGCCGGGCCAGTTCGCCGTAAGAAAGGGCGGCAACCCCCAGCTCGAGCGCCAGCGCCGCAGGCTGCTCTTTTGCCCTCGCGAAAAACAACTGTTCGAGACAGCGCACCGGCAGCGCGCCCGCGGCCGTGTCATTCCATTCGACGAGCACCTGCTGGCGCGCGGCCGCGGTCAACCGCGACAAACTCCAAAGCGCCTGGTCTGGCGCACTCAGGACCGCGCGCAGCAGCTCGGCAAACTCACTCGCCAGCCGACCGATCGTGGTGCGATCGAAGAGGTCGGCGGGGTAGAGCCACTCGAGATGCAATCCTCGTCCGTGTGGGGTCTCCTCCACGTGCAGGGTCAAGTCGAACTTGGCAGCCACCTCCTCCGCGCTGGGCAAACGCGACACCTGCAGACCCGGCAGCCCGAGGCCGCTTTGATCTTTGGGGGCGCCCCAGTTGTGGACGTTGAGCAGCACTTGGAAAAGCGGGTTGTAATTCAATGCACGCTGCGGCTGGAGCTCTTCCACCAACTTCTCAAATGGCACCTCCTGGTGCTGGTGCGCGTCCAGCACGGTGTTGCGCACCCGGGCCAGCAATTGGCGAAAACTCAAATCGCGTCCACCCTTCCCGTCGAAGCGCGTGCGCAACACCAGGTTGTTGAGAAAGAGGCCGATCAGCCCTTCGAGCTGGACTTGCCCCCGACCCGCAACCGGCGCGCCCACCACCACGTCCGGCTGACCGCTCTGCCAGCTGAGCAATCGCTTTAGCACCGCGAGCAAGATCATGAACGGCGTCGCGCCCAGTTCAGGTGCCAGCCGTTTAATTTGTGCGGTGACGTCCCCGAGATCTTGTGGGTGGACGCCACCCCGCTCAGTCCAAACCGCCGGTCGCGGACGGTCCGCGGGCGGACCGGAAAGCGGCGGTGCGCCGGCGAGGCAGGCTCGCCAATACGCCATTTCCGCGGCCAGCACCGCGCCGGACAACCCCTCGCGCTGCCACACGGCAAAATCCGCGTACTGCACCGGCAGCTCAGCGAGCGGCGAGCCTTTCGGCGAGTCCTGCCCGCGGACCCACGCGGTATAAAGCGCGGTGAGCTCGCGTTCCAGCACCGCCATGGACCAGCCGTCGCTCGCGATGTGGTGGATGGTGAGCAACAGGTGGTGTTCCTGCGGAG
>CAZCOV010000210.1:0-11392 GCA_964499975.1 uncultured Thermoanaerobaculia bacterium | reverse complement strand
CGCCGACCAGCTTTCGCAGACCGCCCGTCCTGATTCCGGTGGAGCCGCTGCCCGGGATGCCCCCGGCACCCCGGCGCCCGGCCCAGCCACCTTTTTCACCACTGCTCCAGGTGTTATGCTCCGGGTAGGAGATTTTTGGCGACATTGCCGCCGGAGGCTACCTGCTGCGTTCCCTCCTGCGCCGTGGCGCGTTGCCTATCGTGACGTGATTGCGCTGTCGCCTTCGACCGTGATGTTGTCCGTGACCTTGCCGCGAGAATTTTTTGGAGGATCTCGATGCTCAATTCTTACCCGCAAGAAGCCGCGCTGCGCGATGGCCGCCGTGTTCTGATTCGCCCCTTCACCGCCCATGATACAGAAGCCCTCTACGAGTTTTTCCAAGGATTGCCCCAAGAAGTCCGCCGCTTTGCTTGGGACCGGATTGACGATCGCGCGCTCATCGAAAGCTGGGGTCGCAATCTCGACTATGCGAAGACCTTTCCCCTGCTGGCCGTCCGTGGCACCCAGATCGTCGCCGACGCCACCCTCCACATTCGGGAAGGCGGTCCCTTGCGCTTAGTGGGCCGGGTCAAGTGGCTGATCGCTACCAGCTACCGCTCGGTGGGGCTCGGCTCTCTCCTCGTCAATCACTTCATTTCCTTGGCCAGGGTTCGCGGTCTGCGCCATTTGACTTGTATGCTCATCTCGGATCTCGAAGCCGATGCCATTCGCACGCTCAAAGAGCTCGGTTTTTCCGCTTATGACGTCCCTGGCTACGGCACGGATCCCGATGGCAACCAGCATGACATGACCAAAATGGTCCTCAAGTTGTAGACATTGTTCAGGGTTGACACCAAAGTTGCCGCCCTGCCTAAAGAGTTGGCAGCGCAGAAAGGACGCTCCGCTTTTGCACCGCGGGAAAAGCTTGAGAAACCGGCCAAAGATCCCGGCATCTGGTTTGCACTGCTGAAAGCGTTGACCGCTGAACGTCAAGAGGCGTTGCGTCCGCTGGTCGGATAACTTTAGCTGATAACTTTAGTTGATAACTTTAGCTGGACAACTTTCTGGACAACTTTAGCTGGATCACTTTGGGTTTGAATCCCTACGATCGCCACCACTAGGAGTGCCATACCATGCTTCAACACCTCCGGCAAGGTAAGGAATTGCGCTGGATTTGCCTGCTATGTCTTGCGCTCTCAAGCGTTGCTTGTAGCAAGCAAACCGTCCGAGTTCGTGTCTATCAGCCCGAGACCGGGCAAGAGGACTGCTTTTTCCGGGAAGCCATCTACAAAATCGCGCTCGATGCCAAGGAAAAGAAAATCCGCGTCTGCCCCGAGGCAGCTGTCATCTACCATCCGCCCACCGGATGTGACCCGAAAAGACCGCACCAGGTCCGCTGGGTGCTCCACTGTGCAGAGGGTTCCACCTGCCGGGAAGAGGGCGATCTTATCGTGATTCGGCCCAAAGAACCTGGCAAAAAAGGCGACTACCCATGCCAGTCTTGGCAAGAAGCTGGTGACGCGTCGTTATGTACCCAAACCATGCCTCCCATGCCCGCTCTCACCCGCCAAGCAAAAGACATGTCCTACACGCAGAGGTACACCATGTTCAACGCAGAGGCGAGTGCGAACTTTACAATACCCGCTGGCCACGACGAAGCTGTCAGCGGTATTCCTAATCCTAAATTCGATCCTGCAGGCTCGCTCGGTTGGAGCTATGAGATCGAGTGGCAGCGGAATGGAAAAGTGATTGCCTGTGTCGATCCTGACATCTGGATCGAAAAAGATGGCGGCGGCGGTTAGTTTCTTAGCGGTGATTCTTGGCACTGGCTACAACCGCGAGAAAATCCGGGTCGGTGAACAACGCTGCAAATTCGAAGGACCGCGCTTGCCCGGCGGACAGCCCGCGGTCCACCGCGCTCTTGAGTGCCCCAAGCGCGGCTTCCTTGTGGCCGCAGATGGCGTGGGTTTGTGCCACGCGCAGCAGCGTCCGCGCTGATGCCACGTCGGTCGCCGCTTGCGCCAGGAGCTGGTTGATGCGCTGGACCACTTCCCCGACTTGGCGGCAATCGCCGAGTTTCGCCAAATATTTGGCTTCAAAGCTCAGCAAGTCCTCGCGCGACGGGTCAGCGCGATTGAGGGCTTGCACCGCGGTCAAGGCTTTCGTGAGCGACTCTTTGGCCCGCGCAGCATCCCCCGCGCGCAGATAGACGTCGCTCAAATTCCCCCAGTGAAGGAAATGGCTCGGATCATGGCTGATCGCCCGGCGATACCACCGTTCAGCCGCCTGCCAGTTGTTGATTTCAAAGTACATCGAACCTACATTGCTCATCAAGCTCGGCGTCATCAAGTGGTCGGGAATGCTTTCATAGAGGGCGATGGCACCCGCGACATTGCCGATCAAATACTCCAAAGATCCCAAGTTGATTTTGGGCCAGACCACATCCTGGGGAGCCCACCGCTGGGCGGCCTCGAGATGTTCCCGCGCTTCCTTGAATTCCCCATTTTCTAGCAACACGCTGCCCAGTTGATTGCGATATCGCCAGTTTCCCGGACGCTGACGCACCGCCATGCGCAAGTGGTACTTTGCCTTCTCGATCTCATTAGCTTGCTCATAGACATGCCCCAATTCCAGGTCGACCTGGTCGCGGTAGTGCCCTTCTTCGCGGAGTTTTTCTAATTCCGCGATCGCGACCGACCGTTCGTCGACCGGGCGCGATCGCGCGATGGCCATCCGTACGGCCGGTAAAGTCGCATCCAGTTCTTGGGCTGCGCGCGCCTTTTCCTCGGCTCTCTTTTGATCTGCGGGATCTCCGTACTTGTGGTAACGGCGAACGTAGGCTTCGCTGGCGCCGAGGTGGAACCAAGGCACGCTGGGATCGCGCGCAATGGCCGCGGAAAAACCCTGAATTGCTGCTGTCAACTGATCCGGGGTGTTGTAGTTTTCCAGCAACGTCTCCGCCTGACTATATAGATTGAAAGCCTTGAGCGCGTCAGGGTCCAAGGAACCCCGCCAGTTTCTCCGCAAAAACCGGGTGACCGCAAAAGCATGCTCGATGCGGTGGACCGCTTCGTCGACTTTCAGGTTTGCCTCGCGATCCAACTCCAGGTTCTCCCCCCACAGGATCTGACCGTCTTGGGCAGCAAAAAGGGACAGCACCAAGGTGGCTTTCTCACCATCGCCGTCCGCACTGCGGCACTCCCCGCGGAGGGCGATGCCAGATGTGGGCAGCGCGCCTTCAGGGCTTTCGCTCACCGCCAGCTTGGGGAAGGCAATCAGGGCATTCGCGATGGATTTGTCCAGCCCCCTGCAGGCTTCTGCGCTGCCTTCTTGGTGAAAAGGAACGAGGGTCAACGTCTGAATCTCTGCGTCTGGCCGACGATCGCGCCCCGAGTAAGAAATCAAATAAAAACTCAGACAGAAAGCGACCAAAATTCCCAAGAGGACCCCCAAGGCTGCAAGCCAAGATCGCTTCTTGGTTCGGACCGCGTTGGGCGAAGTTGTGGCGGGAAATGTTATTCTGCGTGAACCGCCAGGATCAGAGCGCAAGTTGCTGGCTAAAGCCTTGAGATCTTGACTTACTTCTGTAGCGGTTTGGTAGCGTTCGCTGACCTCACGCGCCAGCAGTTTGTCGACCACTTGCTCGAGCTCGGGTGAGACCGCAGGATTGGACTGTGACAACGGCGCGCGCGAGTCCGCCGCCAAAGAGCGCGCGTACTCGAGCAAGCTGCTGCTGGCAAAGGGCAACCGCCCTGCGATCATTTGGTAGAGCACCACCCCCAAGGCGAACAGATCGCACCGCGAATCGCTGCTGCCTTGCACCTGTTCTGGTGCCATGTAAGGAACGGTGCCCACGATCACGCCTTCGCGGGTCAACCATTGGCTTTCTTGCACGGCCGCCTCCTCTGGCAGGAGTTTGGCCAAGCCAAAGTCGAGGATCTTGACCCGGCCATCAGGAGTCAGCCGAATGTTGTGCGGTTTTAAATCGCGATGGACCACCCCGCTCTGATGCGCTGCCGCCAAAGCATCTGCAATCTGGGATCCCACCGCCAGCGACTCGGCCAGGTCGAGTCCGCCGGATTCAAGGCGAGTGCTCAAGTCTTCGCCTTCGACGTACTCCATCGCAATGTACAGAATTTTATCGGGGTGGTCGCTGTCCTGCCCGCTCGCGGCCTCGCCCACTTCGAAAATCGTCGCGATGTTGGGATGATTGAGCTTGGCTGCAGCCCGCGCTTCGCGCAGGAAACGCGACCGGCGCGGGGGATCTGCGCTCATGAACCAGGGCAGAACTTTGAGCGCAACCGTTCGATCGAGCCGGGTATCGTGCGCTCGGTAAACGACCCCCATTCCTCCCTGCCCCACTTTCTCAAGCCCGGAGTAGTGGGCTAGTTGCTGCAGCATGGGCTTGCCCTCAGACCGCTAGGCTCCCAGCGCGTCGGCCAGGTCTGCGACCAAATCCGCAGGATCCTCAATGCCGACGCTGAGCCGCAGGAGGTTGGGGCCGATCCCCAGCTGCTCGCGCAACTCTGGAGGCACCGAAGCATGGGTCATTTTCTCAGGGTGATTGACCAGGGACTCAACTCCCCCCAGGCTTTCCGCCAAAGCAAAGAGTTGCAAGCGCGCAAGGACCGCCAAGACATCGTCATAGTTTCCCTTGAGCGAGCAAGTGACGATCCCGGAAAAACCGCTCATCTGGCGGCAGGCCAGTTCGTATTGCGGATGGCTCTCAAGCCCCGGGTAACTCACTTTTTGGACTTTCGGGTGCTGTTCGAGAAAACGCGCTACAGCGAGCGCACTCTTTTGATGTTGCACCATGCGCACGGCCAGGGTCTTGATACTGCGGTGTCCCAAAAAGCACTCGAACGGGCTGGGGACGCTGCCCGCAGCAAACTGGGTGAATTTTAGCTGCTCGTAGAGCTCCTGGCGCGACGTCATCACTGCCCCGCCCACAAAATCCGAGTGACCACCGATGTATTTCGTCGTGCTGTGGACGACTAGGTCAGCGCCCAGGGCAAGCGGGAGCTGAAAAATCGGTGAAGCAAAGGTATTGTCGACGACCACGAGCGCGCCGCTGCTTTTGGCGATCTCCACAGCAGCTGCGATGTCGACCAGCTTGAGCGTGGGATTGGTTGGCGTTTCGATCCACACCATTTTAGTGTTGGCAGTCCAGGCGGCGCGCAGGTTGTCCATGTTCGCCATGTCGATGAACACGAACTCGAGGCCGAATTTGGCGAACAGCCGACGAAAGAGCCGGCCGGTTCCTCCGTAAACGTCGTCGCAGACGAGGACCCGGTCGCCGGGATCGAGCTGCTGGATGATCGCTTGGGTCGCCGCCAGCCCGGAAGCAAAGGCCAAACCATATGCAGCGCCCTCGATTGCGGCCAGCGCTCGTTCATAAGCTTCCCGCGTGGGGTTGCCGGAGCGCGAATACTCGAAAGCCAGGTAATTCCCCGGGCTCTCTTGCACATAAGTTGTGCTCTGATAAATCGGGATCATGACTGCGCCCGTCGCTTTGTCAGGCTCCGCCCCGGCGTGAACCACCTGGGTATAGATCCCCTGCCTGTCGGTCATAACTTCCTCGCTTGGTTGTTATTTTTGGATTGCTTTTTATTGGGCTTTTTCCAAAACGGCTTTGAGGTCATCGGGCTGGAAGGGCTTGCTCAAGTAGGCATCCGTCCCAGCTGCCAGACAGCGCTCGCGTTCCCCCTGCATCGCATGTGCGGTCACCGCGATGATGTAGGGCTGCTGTGCCCGGGAGAAACGACGTCGCACTTCGCGGGTCGCTTCAAGGCCGTCCATTTCCGGCATCTGGACATCCATCAACACCACTTGGTAGCGCTGTCGGGCCAGAGCATCAAGGACCTCCAGCCCGTTCCCCACCGCGTCGGCACGATAACCCAGACGAGCCAAGATGAGAAGCGCCACTTTCTGGTTGACCGGATTGTCTTCCGCCACCAGGATGCGCAGGGGTTCAGCTTTGGGGATGGGCGCGGAATGGGGCTCGGTCAGCACAACCACCGGCTCCGGCAACGCGCCAGGGCGAGTGAATGCGGCGTGCAGCTGGTGCAAGAGCTGCCCGGGTTTGAGCGGTTTGCTCAGGGTGCCAGCCAGCAGGATATCTCCCGCGGCCACCGCGCGGTCCACTCCCGGAGGCACCAGCAAGATCAAGGGTGGGACCGCAACTCCCTGCTCTTCGCCTCCCGCCAAACCTTGCAGTTCCTGCCGCAGTTCGGCACTCGCCTCCAGCAAATCGTGATCGAGCAGGAGGCCATCCACCCCAGCGCGCAAGCCGGCGATGAGGTCGGCCGGCGAACCCACCCATTGCGGCAGGACCCCCCAGCCCGCGACCAAATCCGCGAGAATTTCCCCAATCCGTGGGTTGTCTTCGGCGATCAACAGCCGCTTGCCGCAAAGGACGCTCACGTCGGGTTCCGGTTCGTCGGCATCCGCCATTTCCCCGACGAAGGTGAAGTGGAAGGTCGAGCCTTGTTGCAGTTCACTCTTGACCCAAATCCGCCCCCCCATCAACTCGCATAGCCGTTTGGAGATGGCTAGGCCCAAGCCCGTACCACCATACTGGCGGGTGGTCGAACTGTCGACTTGGGAGAAACTCTGGAAGAGGTGATCCAGCTTGCCAGCAGGAATGCCGATCCCGGTATCTTGGACTGCGCAGTGAATCTCCCACTGGCGGTTGGCGAGCCCGGTCGCTGCCACCGAAATCAAGACCTCACCGCGGGTGGTGAACTTGACCGCATTGCTCAGCAGATTGACCAGTACCTGGCGCACTCGAGCCGCATCCCCCAACAGCTTCTTGGGAATCTCGCGCGCCATGGTGTAGGCGAGGTCGAGCTTCTTTTTGGCGGCTTCCTGCGCGACCAGATCACACGCGTCTTCGATGCACGCGCGGAGGTCGAAAGGCGCGCGTTCGAGCTCGAGTTTTCCGGAATCAATCTTCGAAAAGTCCAAAACGTGGTTGATCAAAGACAAGAGCGCATCCGCACTGACCCGAATCGTTTCGATGTACTCCTTCTGCTGGGACGTCAGGTCGGTGTCGAGCATCAAGTTCGACATCCCGATCACTGCGTTCATCGGCGTGCGGATCTCGTGGCTCATGTTGGCCAGGAATTCACCTTTGGCCCGGTTGGCGATTTCTGCGGTTTCTTTAGCGGCAATCAGCTTCTCTTCGATTTTCTTGCGATCGGTAATGTCGCGTGCCACCGCTTCCAAGCTGAGATGATCGCCCCCGGCCATGACCCGGATGTTCTGCCCCAACCACACGGTCTTGTCCTCGCGGGTCACCACCGGGAACTCGAGATAGCCCACGTTTTCGGGGTTATCGGTGAGACGTTCGATGAATTCTTTGAAGGCTTCGCGGTGCCCAGGCGCGATGAAATGATCAAAGGGCTGATCGCGGATCTCGGCCGGCGAGCAATTGAGCAAACGCAACAAGGTCTGGTTGGCGAAAGTGATGTGCCCTTTCCGATCGAGTTTGTAAATGCATTCGCGCGCGGTCTCGACGATATTTTTATAACGTTCCTCACTTCGCCGCAGGGACTCTTTCTCTCGTTTGAGCTCCTCCGTGCGCGCGCGGATCAGCGCTTCAAGCTGGTGCTTTTGCGCCTTAAAGCGGTTGATGAACAAGTAGACGAGAACCAGCGCGAGCCCAGCCGTCACCAAGTAAAATGACCAGGTGCGCCAAAAAGGTGGACGGACACGGGCAGCGATCGGAGTGGGTTCAAGCCGCACCCCGTCTTCGCTCGGGGCCTTGAAAGCGGCGAAGCTACTTTCGGCGAAGCTACTTTCATCGCCTTCAACCGCTTCAGCCGCAGGGGCGACCGTCCCCACCAAAAAGCCCACTACAAGCCCGCAAGCGAAGCGTTTTCTCCACCTGCCATTGCCTCGACCCAGCAGCGCAGCTTGGGGATCGTTGTGCTTGAGTGATTGCCGCGCCATCACGTTCGAAGGATCCTGTTGCTCATGCCTGCCACTCCTGCCGGGATCATAGCATTCGTTTTCATGCTGAACTACGGGCCTTCACCGAATCGCCCGACGCCTTGGCCGCAAGATCGCGCGCCCAGTGTGGCGGGTTGAGTTAGGATAAGGCCCCTGCCAGTGGACGCGACCGCGTGCGCTGGCTTCCAACAACTCGAACCACGCGCGAGGAGTCGCTGATGATCAAAGCTGGAGATACCTTGCCCAATATCGAACTCAGGACTTTGACCCCAGAAGGCATCCGTGGGGTCAAGACCGCTGAGCTGTTCGCGAACCAACGCGCCGTCGTGTTTGGCGTCCCCGGCGCATTCACCCCGACCTGCAACGACACCCACCTCCCTGGTTTTCTCCAACACAACGCCGCTATCCGCGCCAAAGGCGTGGGCTTGATCGCTTGCGTTGCGGTCAATGATGCGTTTGTGCTGAACGCCTGGGGTAAGGCCAATCAGGTCGGTGAGCAGATCCTCATGCTGTCCGATGGTAACGGCGAACTGGCGCGGGCCATGGGCCTTGAACTCGATTTGACCGGAATTGGCTTGGGCGTGCGCAACCGCCGCTTTGCCACGATCATCGACCACGGCAAAGTCACCTTGCTCAACGTCGAACCCGGCCGTGAGGTCGGCGTGAGCAGTGCCGAAGCCATCCTTGCCGCACTTTGAGGTGGGCATACGGGTCGGCGATTGGAGGTTTTGAGGATGTTTGCGCAGGACGCGCTCAACCTGCCGGTCAGGGCAGTCCGCACTACGCTCTTGGTCGCGGTGGGGTTGGCCGCCGGACAGGTTCACTTCTCTGCCGGCGCGGCAGCCGCACCGCCTGCCGGGAGGCCATCCAGCCCGACCCCAGCTGCGGCAGTTGCCCTGCCGGTGCGGCACGATCCGCCCGCGGGGCCCGGGGCGATGGCGCCCAACCTCACGGTCGTTCAAGACGGTGCAGGCCAAGACGGTGCGGGCCAAGACGGTGCAGCTCGAGACGGCATCGTCTTGACCTGGCTCGAACCCAAAGACTCCACCAAGGCGCAGTTTCGGCTGCGCCTGGCGCGCTTCCACCAGGGAAAGTGGAGTGCGCCGCAAGACCTCGCCCAAGGCCCTGATTTCTTCACCAACTGGGCTGACCTCCCGGCTCTCGCCATAACCGCGGACGGCTTCTGGCTCGCCCACTGGCTGCACCGGCTCGGCAGCAACACCTACGCTTATGGAATTCGCCTCACGGGTTCGCGCGACTTTGGCCGCACCTGGCAACAACTCGGCTTGCTCCACGACGACGCCTCTCCCACCGAGCACGGTTTTGTGTCCTACGTCCCTCTGCCCGATGGTTCGATCCAGGTCTTCTGGCTGGACGGCCGAAACACGGCCAGCACCGACGGGAGCATGGAGCTCCGCACCCGTCGGCTGTCCGCGACGGCGGCCGCGACCGCAACCGCGCCTCCCCCGGTCAGCACCCTGCTCGACGCCCGGGTCTGCGATTGCTGCGCGACGGACGCGGCATTGACCAGCGATGGTCCGATCCTGGTCTACCGCGACCGTAGCGCGAGCGAAGTCCGCGACATCAGCGTAATCCGCGCTGAGCCTCATGGGTGGAGCGAGCCGCAAACCCTCCACCACGACGGCTGGGTGATCCCCGGCTGCCCGGTCAACGGACCAGCGATTGCAGCTTGGGGGCGACGGGTCGCGGTGGCCTGGTTCACCGGCGCCAACGACCGGGCTCAGGTCCAAGTCGCCAGCTCCGCGGACGCGGGAAAAACCTTTGGCGCTCCGCTTTTGATCGACGGTGAGAACCCGCTCGGACGGGTCGACGTGGTCCTCGATCCGCGCGGCCGGACGATCGTCAGCTGGCTGGGACGGCAGGGCGAAAATGCCGAAATCCGCTGGCGGGTGGTGGACCAGCAAGGGCAGCTCGGTCCGGTGCAGGTGGTCGCCTCCACCACTACCCAGCGCACGGCTGGGGTTCCGCGCCTGCTGCAAGTCGGCGACCAGCTCGCTTGGGCCTGGGTCGAGCCGACTCAGCCCACCATGCTGCGGTTTGCGCTGTCCTCGCTGCCTTGATCCGCGCCTTTCTTGCTCGCGCAGTCGAGGCAAAGACCATGGATTTGCAAGGTGTGATGCTCGGGATCGAAACGGTGCGCCCGGCAGATCTCCCGCTGCATGGCCTCAATCGCCGGACTCACAAACTCGGCGACGCGTCCACACTCTGTGCAGATTAAGTGATCATGTCGCTGGCCGGCGTGGACGTGCTCGTAGAGCAAGCGGTTGCCGCCCAACCGGTAGCGTTTGACAAAGCCAAACTCAGCGAGCAGTTCGAGATTGCGGTAGAGCGTGGCCCGCGAGATCTTCAACCCTTGCGCGCGCATCGACTGGAGCAGGGCTTCGGCGTCGATGTGACGGTGCTGGGCGTAGACCTCGCGAAACAAGCGCATCCGTTCCTCCGTCACCCGCTGGCCGCGCTGGCGCAGGATCGTCAGAAACTGGTCGAGTTCAGGGAGTCTCGCCATTCGCTCGCAACCCGTTCAACCCGGATGGCGCAAGACGCTGTGCCGGTACCCATAAGCAAAGTAGAGAACCACCCCGATCGCCATCCAGACGATCAGCCGTTCCCACGTCTCCCACGGCAACCCCGCCATCAGTCCCAGTGCGACGAACACCGACAGGGCTGGCACCACCGGCACCCAGGGCGTGCGGAACGGACGTTCGAGGTCAGGCCGCCGGTAGCGCAAGACCAGCACCCCGAGCGACACGATCGCGAACGCGAGCAGGGTGCCGATCGACACCAGCTGGCCCAGCACCCCGATCGGCGTGAAGCCGCAAGCCAACCCGACCACCACCCCGGTCACGATGGTGGTGACGTGCGGCGTGCGGAAGCGCGGGTGAACTTTCTTGGCCCAAGCCGGGAGCAGGCCGTCCTGGGCCATCGACATGAAAATCCGCGGCTGGCCGAGCATCATCACCACCATCACCGAGGACAGCCCCGCGAGCGCTCCCAGCTTGACCAGGAACGGCATCATCCCGATCAGCCCCCCCAGCACACCGCCAGTCGCTTTGGCCTTGGCTGCATCAATCGCCACCGCCATCGGAGCAGCAACCCCGAGTTCGTTGTAGGGGACCAAGCCGACCATCACGCCCGACACCAGCACATAGAGCACCGTGCACACAAGGAGCGACCCAAGGATGCCGATCGGCATGTCCTTTTGCGGATTGCGCGCTTCTTGCGCCGCGGTCGAGACCGCGTCGAACCCGATGTAAGCGAAGAAAATCACTCCGGCCGCGCGCAAGATGCCACTCCAGCCGAACTCCCCAAAAGTGCCGGTGTTCGGCGGGATGAACGGATGCCAGTTGCGAGTGTCGAGGTACAGGATACCCGCCGCAATCACCAGCACCACGACCGCTAACTTGACGATGACGATCGCGGCATTGACTCGCGCGGACTC
>CAZCOV010000209.1:0-11455 GCA_964499975.1 uncultured Thermoanaerobaculia bacterium | reverse complement strand
CGCGCAAGCCTCAGAGCTGGAACCGCTACGCCTACGTCCAGGGTAACCCGATCAATTTTGTGGATCCTAAAGGTCGGTGGTCGTTTAGGGCTCTCGCCCAAAGCGCCAGGAACTATGTCCAGGACCTCAAAGAAACTACCAACGCGAATACCGCTGGGGATCCGCTGGGGATCTTGCTCAACTTCGTGGTGGGGAGTGGAGGAGATACGCTGCTCCTGGTGGTTGATCCGTTGCGGATGGGCGAGGCCACCGGCACGGCAATCGGTAGCGGGGCGTCGGCGGGCGGCGTTGTGCTGGCGGTCGGGCAGGATGCCTTGCGGTTTGCTGGGCTGGTTGGCTACTTTAGGCTAGCTACGGCTGCTGGCCGCAGTGTTGTAGGAAAACTGGCCGCTGTCCCAGGGGGAACAAGGAGCATATTGCCGACGGGCGAGTCGCAGCTCAGGCACATCTTCCGTGACGCGCCTGGGCACTTGGCGGACACGCCTGCGAACAGGGTACTTCTTCAGAATGTCGCCGATGACGCAGCCACAACGCTCGGCACCGACAGGTTCGGCAATGTTTGGTCTGCGAGAACCTTGGAGGATGGCACCCAGGTTTGGGTCCAGGTGCGAAACGGCATCATCCAGAATGGTGGAGTGAACCCTACTCCGCGGTTATTCAATCCTGGGATCGGACTGCCGGGGGGTGGCTGGTGACCATGAACGAACAGGAAGCCTTTGAGGCAATGTATGCCTTTCTTATCGAGGTTTATGAGCGTACGCAGTCTGGTGAGCTCGGATCGTTGCTGGGCTCTATGAGCCTCTTGCCAGATGGAAGACCGGCCGATCCAGCGATGTGGTCCGATTGGCTGAGGTGCGTGCAGCAAGCTAGGAGAAAGAAGGTGCGGACTGACCTCGGGCTTGAAACCAGATCGAAACGCTGAAGCAGGTTATTAAGGACCATGATTTGTGAATAATTTATGAAAGGAAAAATGCTGATCACTGGTGTTATGTTTATTCTTGGTGCTTCCTGTTATTTGCTAACATCTGGAGCGCCCGTGAGAGTTCAATTTGTTGTAGTACCTATGCAGGCATTCTTACTTCTAGGTGCAAGTTTTTTGTCTTGGCGGGTCGGACTTTCTCGCCGGCATCGCATGTTCGGGTTGCTTTTGTTGATGACAATTGGCTCCGTGCTTTGGATTACTATGTTGAGTCAAGTGGTTATGTCTCTTTATCCACTCCAGCTTGCCCATTTTCTAGATAGTTTAATCGTAATCGGTGGCGAGGTTGGCCTTTTCCTGGCAGCAACGTGGTTTGTTGATCTCGGTATCCGACAAATGGTGAAGTGATCCACGTCGGTGGCCCAGGGTTCAAATACAGCGCTCCCAGTGGAGACTTGCCGTGAGAAGGAGGAGAACTCAGATTTATGTTGCTTTACTTAACGAGAATGTCGATGTTTGGCGTCCAGTACAAGCCGAACATGTATACGAAAAGATATATCGAATCATTGATCAAACATATGATCGTGAAATCGAATTGTGGCAATTTGAACCAGGTGACGAAGTTATTTGTGAGTCAATGAAAGTTGCAGAAGGATATGTTCCGGCTGCGATTAGAATGGCGCGATCGTCGAACGGAATAGATGGTCATTAAAATATTATCTGCTTATTCGATAAATTGAAATTTTAGAATGCACAAAACAAAACGCATATAATGAATACGACGACTATACGGGAGAAATTATGGCCAGCGGATATTTTGCCTTGCAGGGATCGCAAATAGCTGTGCCCAAAGATGAGTTAAACGACATAGCATTTGATTATGACAGAATCTATCTAGCGGACGGAAGGGTACTCGATGCAGTTGAGATCACGTACTACCTCGACGGAAAGCCTGTAGCCAAGGAAGGCGGAGATTAATCCAGCCCGTGATCTGCCACTTCCTCGCCACCTGGGTACGCCCCGCCTAATCACCGATCAGGCCGGCAACGATGAAAGTCACCGAGCTGGAGCAGGCTGTGATCAGGAGCATGCTCGCCGATCGCGAGTTGAAACCTGTCAGGTCCACCGTGAACTTCGATGCGGTGTCAGCGATCGAGAGTTCACGGTGGCGGGCTTCTTGACTGAGTTCGAGCGATCCGAGGAGCTCAGGCTGTTCAACGTCGGCGTTTCGCTCCGGTGGGGAAAGCTTGGGGGGCCAAGCAACTCGTACAATCGGCAATCGATGTGCCTGCCGACCCTGACCGCCGAGTGATTCCAAATTCGGAATGTGGGCGCCGAAATTTCTGGGCTTGAGCACGGCGCAGGTTGACGCGACAATGAATCATCAACGCTCAACGGGCCCTCAGGGCCCTCGGCCCTCAGGCGAGTTGACGTGCGACCACCAGCCCTGTGGTAGCATGACGCGGCCAGGACCACGGTTGGCTCCCGGTTCGAGTAGCACCGTTCACAACGCGTAGTTCCAGAGGACGCGACGCTCAATAAGGTTACGGCGCAAGAGGACATGTCCCAGACTTGTATTGTGGTCGGCGCTGGCCATGCTGCCGGGCAGGCAGTTGCCAGCTTGCGCCAGGAGGGTTTTCCCGGTCAGATTATCTTGATCGGCGAAGAGGACTACCTCCCTTACCAGCGCCCGCCCCTGTCCAAGGCTTTTCTTGCCGGGGAGCTCGAACTGGAGCGGCTGTTGCTCAAGCCTCCCGAGTTTTACCCCGGCGCGGGCGTCGAGGTCCGGCTGAAAACCCGGGTCGAACGCATCGACCGTGAAGCTCAATGCGTTGTCTTGCGCGATGGACAGACGCTTTCCTATGACCAGCTGCTGCTCACCACCGGCTCGCGGGTCCGCACGGTCGCGCTCCCTGGAGCGGATCTCCCCGGGATCTTCTACTTGCGCCAGATCGCCGACGTCCTGCGCATTCGCGAATACCTGCAGCCAGGTCGTCGCCTGGTCGTGGTCGGCGGCGGCTACATCGGCCTCGAAGTGGCTGCGGTCGCGGTGCAGCAGGGGCTCGAGGTCACGGTGCTGGAGATGGCGCCGCGCCTGATGGCCCGGGTGGTCGATGCGCAAATCGGTGAATTTTTTGCCGGAGTCCACCGTGCGGCCGGGGTTCGCGTCCACACCGGAGTGCAAGTGGCGGGGTTTGTCGGGGCAAAGCAAGTCGCCGCGGTCAGCTGTACCGACGGCGCAAGCTTTGCGGCGGACTTCGTGGTGATCGGGGTGGGCATTGTCCCCAACGTCGAATTGGCGCAGGCCGCCGGACTCCCGTGTGACCAGGGTATCGTGGTCGACGAATTCGGCCGCACCGCGGATCCCCGAATTTTCGCTGCGGGCGACTGCACCAACCACCCCAATGCTCTGCTCCAGCGCCGGGTGCGGCTGGAGTCGGTCCACAATGCGGTCGAGCAAGCCAAAACCGTGGCAGCGGCGCTTTGTGGCAAGGGGAAACCCTACGCGCAAGTCCCTTGGTTTTGGTCGGATCAGTACGATCTCAAGCTGCAAATCGCGGGCCTCTCCGGCGACCACGACCAGACCGTTTTGCGCGGCGATCCCCAGGCGAGATCCTTCGCCTTGTTTTACTTGCGACAGGGAACCTTGATCGCGGTCGATGCGGTCAATCGTCCCGCAGAGTTCATGGGGTCGAAGAAGCTGATCGCCGAAGGCGCGAAAATTGCTGCCGCTCGGCTGGCCGACTCCACCATCCCCTGGCGTGAAATCAGCTGAACTGCCAGGCTCAACCAGCTGAACCTACAGCCAACAACCCCCGCAAGGGTCATTTGTTCAGGAAGCACACGCATGCCCAAGATCACCTACATTGAAACCAACGGGACTGAACACACGATCGAAGTCAAGAAAGGCTACAGCGTCATGGAGGGCGCTGTGCAAAACTCGCTCGAAGGGATCGTTGCCGAGTGCGGCGGATCCTGCTCCTGCTCGACTTGCCATGTCTATGTCGACCCCGCCTGGTTGGCCAAACTCAAGCCGCAAGAGCAGATGGAAAAAGACGTCCTCGCGTATGCTTATGACGTCCAGAGCAATAGCCGCCTGTCGTGCCAGATCAAGGTGACCGAAGAGCTCGAGGGCTTGATCGTGCGCATGCCGGTCAAGCAAAACGTCTGAGGACTGTGCCATGGAAAAACCTGCTCGCGTGGAGCATCCCGTCCATCCGCTGATCCAGGCCCGGTGGAGCCCTCGCGCTTTTGCAGCGCGTGCAGTCCCCCCGGAAATCCTGCGCTCCTTGTTCGAGGCCGCGCGTTGGGCTCCTTCGTCGATCAACGAGCAGCCCTGGAGCTTTTTGGTCGCAACGCGCGAGCAGCCCGAGGACTTTGCCCGCCTCCTCTCCTGCCTGGTGCCAGCCAATGCGCGATGGGCGAAAGACGCTGGGGTGTTGCTCATCACGGCCGTGCGGCTGACTTTTAAGCGTAATGGTCAACCCAACCCCACGGCGCAGCATGATCTCGGACTGGCCGTGGCGCAGCTCAGCTTCGAAGCCACGGACCGCGGTCTGGTGCTCCACCAGATGGCGGGCATCGAAGGCGAGAAAGCCCAGGAAGTCTGCGCTATTCCCGCGGAGTGGGCGCCGGTCACCGCGATTGCCCTGGGCTATCCCGGCGATCTGCAATCCTTGCCCGAGGATCTGCGCGAGCGCGAGCTGGCTCCGCGGCAACGCAAACCGCAAAGCGAATTCGTCTTCGCCAGCCGGTGGGGTGCAGCACCCCCGTTCGCCAGTTGAATTTGCGGTAGAGTTGACGATCATGGCTGAAAAGAAACCACGTCTACGCCTCGACAGCGTTTGGCGCGAGGCCAAGGACTTGATCTGGGAGCGCCGCTATCGGCTGCTTTTGGGTCTGGCCTTGATTTTGATCAACCGAGTGGCGGGCCTAGTCCTGCCCGCGGCCTCGAAATTCCTGATCGACGAAGTGATTGCCAAGCAGCGGGTCGAGTTACTCGGTCAGCTGGCTTTGGCTGCCGGAGTGGCGACGCTGATTCAGGCCACCAGCTCCTTTGCGCTCTCCCAGCTTTTGAGCATCGCCGCGCAACGTTCGATCACCGACATGCGCAAGCGCGTCGAGCAGCACGTGATCCGGCTGCCGGTGAGCTTTTTCGACTCGACCAAAACCGGCGAGTTGATTTCGCGGGTGATGTCCGATGCGGAAGGGGTGCGCAACCTGGTCGGCACCGGCCTAGTGCAGCTGATCGGCAGCTCGATCACCGCTGCAATTGCCCTGGCCGTACTGTTTTACCTCAACTGGCACTTGACCACCATCACCCTGCTCGTGCTGCTCGGTTTTGGCGGCATGGTGGCCGTGGCGTTTCGCCGCTTGCGCCCGATGTTTCGCATCCGCGGTCAGCTCAATGCTGAAGTCACCGGACGGCTGACCGAGGCTTTGGGTGGCATCCGCATCGTCAAGTCCTACACCGCGGAAAAGCGTGAGGACCGGATTTTCGCGCGGGGTACCCATAAGCTCTTCCGCAACGTGGCGCAGACGATCACCGCAACTTCGGCAGTGGCAGCGGCCAGCGCGCTTCTGTTCGGCGGAGTTGGCGTCTTGATGATGTGGATCGGCGGCCGCGCGATCCTCGCTGGCGAGATGACCTTGGGTGACTTCGTGAGCTACATCTTCTTCACCGCCATGGTGGTTGCCCCGATGATCCAGTTTTCCGCGATCGGCACCCAGATCACCGAAGCCTTTGCCGGCCTCGACCGCATCCGCGAACTGCGGCAACGGGCGACGGAAGACGAAGAAGACGAAGAGCGCACCCCACTCCCCGAGATCCGCGGTGACGTCCGCTTTGACGACGTCTCGTTCGCTTACGAGTCGGGCGGACCCGTGCTCAAGCACATCAGCTTCACTGCGTCGGCGGGCAGTACCACGGCCTTGGTCGGTTCGAGCGGCTCGGGCAAGAGCACCTTGATCAGCCTGGTCATGGCGTTCAACCAGCCGCAAAGCGGGCGGGTTTTGATCGATGAGCAAGACCTCAAGACCTTGCGGATCGCGGACTACCGTTCCCACCTCGGGATCGTGCTCCAGGACAACTTTCTGTTCGACGGCACGGTGGCGGAAAACATCGCGTACAGCTGCCCCCACGCCACCCGCGAGCAAATCGAAACCGTGGGACGTCTCGCCAACTGCCATGTTTTCGTCGAGCAGTTCCCCCAAGGCTATGACACGGTCGTGGGCGAGCGGGGAGTCCGGGTTTCGGGCGGCCAGCGCCAGCGGATCGCGATCGCGCGCGCGATTCTCGCCGATCCCACGATTTTGATTCTCGACGAAGCGACGTCGAGCCTCGACAGCGAAAGCGAAGCCCTGATTCAAGACGGCTTGCGCCGGCTGCGCCAGGGGCGCACGACCTTTGTCATTGCGCATCGGCTGTCGACCATTCAAAGCGCGGATCTGATCCTGGTGATTGAGGACGGTGAGATCGTCGAGCAAGGCACGCACACCACGCTGCTCGCGCAGGGCGGCCGCTATCGCGAGCTCTACGACAAGCAATATCGCTTCGAGCGCGAGCTCTTCATCAATCCAGGAGAGGACTTCACTCCCGAGCCCGCCGCCAAACCCCCCGCTTTGCCACCGCCGCCCTCACCCACGCTGAGCGGGCGTAACCTGCTTTGACCTGAGACGTGCAAGCACCTCAGTGAACTCAACCGCGCATCCTCCCGATCCTCCACGGTCGCCCGACCCCTGCGCCACCCCGGCCCCGGCACTGCTCGATCCTCAGACCCTGGTCGAGCTCTCTCCCGCTCTGGCGGCAGCGCCTGAACCCGTGCCGCTGCCGCCGCCGCGGTTTCGTCTGGCCCTCGTGCTTTTCCTGCTGACTTGCCTGAGCACGGTCTTGGCAGCCGGACCGCTCTATGCGGTGAGCGTGATGTTCATCTTGACCGCACACGAGTTCGGCCACTTCGTGCTGGCGCGCCGCCATGGGATTGCAGCGAGCTTCCCTTACTTCCTGCCGATGCCGCTCTCCCCGATCGGGACGCTGGGCGCGGTGATCCTGATGCCAGCCCAAATCTCCAATCGTCGCGCCCTGTTCGACATGGCGATTGCTGGGCCCTTGGCGGGTCTCGGGCCGGCGGTCGCGTTGAGCTGGGTCGGCCTGCTGTTCTCCACGCCGGGGCCCGCGCAGCAGGCTAACTTGACCACTCCGATGATCAGCCTGGGTGAACCGCTGCTGTTCCAGTTGCTCACCTGGCTCACCCATGGACCTTTGCCGCCGGAGCAAGAGCTCTACTTGCATCCGCTGGCGTTCGCTGGCTGGGTGGGGATCTTCATCACCGCGCTCAACCTTACCCCGATCAGCCAGCTCGACGGCGGACACATCCTCTACGCTTTGCTCAAAAAGCGTTCCTATCCGATCGCGATCGGTTTGCTCGCGGTGGGGATCGGCGCAATGATCTTGGGCGGTTACTGGGGTTGGTCGCTGATGTTAGGGTTGCTCCTGTGGATCGGCCCCAAACACCCGCCCACTGCGGACGACGAGGTCCCGCTCAGCCGTGGCCGTCACCTGCTCGGCTGGCTCACCCTGCTGCTGTTCTTTGTCGGCTTTACCCCGACGCCCTTCACGATCGTCTGGCCGCAGTAGCTGCTTGATGCCGCCTGCCCCGGTCGCAATCCCACCTGGACCGTTAGGGCAATTCTGACGTTCCCGTAGGGGCAGGCCCCCGTGCCTGCCCCGGTCGCAATCCCACCTGGGCCGTTAGGGCAATTCTGACGTTCCCGTAGGGGCAGGCCCCCGTGCCTGCCCTCCACGGCTGGCAAGCATCAAGGCTCCTTTTCAAGGCGCTCAAGGTAGCGCGCTGCGTCTTGCGGGCGCTGCCACCGCGAGTAAAGCTCGACCAGGTGGCCCAAGACTTCCCGGGTCGGGGGCGCTCGCTCACCGCGTTCGGTCACCAAGGTTTCAAGGCTCTTGCGGAGGAGCGCTTCAGCCTCAGCGTAGCGCTGTTGGCCGATCAGGCTGCGGGCGAGCCAACCTTCAGCTTCGGCAATGAGAGGGCTTCCGGCGGGGAACACCTGGTGCAAGATCGCCAGGCTCTGGCGTGCGAGTTCCTCCGCTCGTAGGAACTCTTTTTCCTGGATGTAGACCCGCGCGAGGTCTTCGTACACACCGGCAACTTGAGAGTGGACGTCGCCAAGCTTGTCACGGCGGATGGCCAGCGCTTGTTCGAACAAGTGGCGTGCCGCTTCAGGTTCACCCTGGGAGAGCCGCACGTTACCCAGGATGCGCAGCAAGTCGGCATTCGCCGGATGGTCCTGGCCCAACACCCGGCGATTGATCGCGAGACCTTCAGTGAGCGCGGCCTCTGCCTCGGCAAGATCGCCGAGCTCGTGCAAGACCGTGCCGAGATTCAGGAGGCTACGGGCAACCTCGGTGTGGTTTTCACCGAACACCTTGCGCTGGATCGCCAGGGCCTGACGGTGAGCGGCGAGGGCCTCGGTCAAGCGACCTTCGGCGCCAAGCACGAAACCCAAGTTGTTCCAGCCCAGGGCGACGCGCGGATGGTCCTCACCCAGGAGCTTGCGATTGATCGCCAGGGCTTCGCGGTGGAGAGGCTCGGCAGCGGCATACCGCCCCATGCCCTGGAGTGGCAGGGCGAGGTTGGTGAGCGCTTCGGCGATTTCCACATGCTCGTTGCCCAGCACCTGACGGCGGATCTCGAGGACCTGGCGCAAGTGCATTTCGGACTCCGCAAAACGAGACCTTGCCCAAAGCACGACGCCGAGCGCGGTCCGACTGCGGATGGCAGCCGGATGCTCAGCGCCAAGGTGCTCCTGGGCCAGCGCCAGCGCCTGGCGTGCCGTCTGTTCTGCAGATTCGTAGTGCCCCTGGTAATAGAGGGTGATGGCAAGGTCGTTGGCGTTTGCGACCTGCGCCTCCGCGGTGCTGATCGGGAGCTCTGCCAAGACGGCCCCGGCCTGACGAAAGAGCTTTTCCGCAGCGCCATAGTCTGCCCGATCCAGCTTCAGGCGACCCAAGGCATTGAGACTCACTGCAGTCTTCAGATGGTTCTCACCGTAGAGCTTGCGACAGCCCAAGAGTGCTCGTTCGAGGAAGGGGGTTGCCTTGTCGTAAAGCCCCAGCCGTCGATAAAGCGTACCCACCGTACGGTCGAGCTCGACTCGAACTGCTGGCTGGTCGGCCAGCGCCTGTTCGAGCTGGGCAGCACCCTGGTCCAGGAGCTGCCGCGCGGTCAGGGTCTCGCCCGTGGCCCGGCTCGGGTCCGAGACCTGGAAAAGCTCGGTCAGAAATTGGGTCACCCGCTCCGCCCGCTGTTGTTCGAGCGCGACCTGGTCGCGCTCCTGGACCAGGCGAACCGCGAGAACCGTCATCCCGATGCCGAATCCGAGGGTGGTGAGGGCGATCGTGGCGCTCACCGCAACCCCGACCCGGTGGCGCTGCACGAACTTCTGCATGCGGTAGACGGTCGAGCCTTTCCCCGCCGAAATCGGCAAGCCGCTGCGCAAGCGGCGCAGATCGTCACTCAGGCGCGAAACCGAGCTGTAGCGTTCGCGCGGCTCAGCGCGCAGAGCCTTGAGCACGATGGCGTCGAGGTCGGGGTCGAGCCGGCGGCGGTTTGCGCCTTTGGCCAGCCCGCGGCGGCGGACCACGCTTGGGCGTTCCGGCGGGTCACGGCGGCCCTGAGCCAAGGGGAGTTCATCGGTGAGCAGCTGGAAGAGCAGAACACCCAGGGAATAGACGTCGCTCGCCGTGGTGATGCGTTCTCCTCGGAGTTGCTCTGGGCTCGCGTAGTCCGGGGTCAGCGGCTGGGCGGCGGGTGCCGTTGCGGCCACGGTGGCGCCCGCTAGATCGGGATTGAGCAGCTTGGCGATGCCGAAGTCGAGCAGCTTGGGCACGCCATCGTCGGTGATCAGAATGTTGGACGGCTTCAAGTCGCGGTGGACGACCAGGTTCTGGTGGGCGAACTCGACTGCAGCACAGATGGTGGTAAAGAGGTCCAAGCGTTGGTTCAAGGACGGCTGTCTCGCCCGGCAGAACTCGTCTAAGGAGCGGCCCTCCACGTACTCCAGGACGAAGTAGGGAAGGCCACGCTCCGTGGTCCCGCCGTCCAGCAGCCGCACGATGTTGGGATGATCGAGCGCCGCCAGGATCTGACGCTCGGCCCGGAAGCGGCGAACGATCTCTTCGCTGTCCATCCCTGGCTTCAGCACCTTCAAGGCGACACGGCGGCGAAACTCCCCATCAACCCGGACGGCGAGGTAGACCACACCCATTCCCCCCGCTCCCAGCCGGTGGAGCAGCCGGTAAGGGCCGATCGTGGTGTCGACCAGCGGATCGACCGTGAGTTGCGCCGGGATGAGGAAATCCGCTGCTTCGCGGTGGGCAGTGAGGAGCGCCGCGAGCTCTTGCCCAAGCTCGGGATTTTCTGCGGCAGCCTGACGGATCAGCGCTGGCCAGTGCTCGGGCTCTTGCTCGATGGCCGCACTGTAGCAGTCGCGCAGACGTTGCCAGAGCTGGGGGTTCATGGTGTCAGCCCGGCTTGAGCTTCCTGTAGAGCCAGGCGCGGGCCATGCTCCAGTCAACCTTGACCGTGGCGGGAGAGACGCCGAGTGCGGCAGCCGTTTCTTCGACCGTCAGGCCACCGAAAAAGCGTAGCTCGACCACCCGCGCTTGCCGCGGGTCGAGCTGTTCGAGCTGTTCGAGCGCCTCGTCGAGCGCCAGCACGTCGGGTTCGCTTGCGTCTGCCGGGAGCTCATCGGGGAGGGTCACGCGCAGCGCACCGCCACGTTTGCCCGCCGCCCGCTTGCGGGCATGGCTGACCAGGATGCGCCGCATCGCGAGCGCCGCGACCGCGAAGAAGTGCGTCCGTCCTTGCCACTCGACGCGCTGTTGCTCGGAAAGCCGCAGGTAAGCCTCGTGCGCCAGGGCTGTCGGTTCCAGGGTGTGGTCGCTGCGCTCGCGCCGGATCTGGCCCCGCGCCAGCCGGCGGAGGTCTCCGTAGACCGCATCGATCAAGTGCTCCTGAGCCTCGCGGTCGCCAGCTCGCCAGCGGTTGAGAAGGTCGGTTACCGAAGCCAAGGTGGCCTCCTTCGATGAACGGAATTGCAGCCTCGTTCGCGGTGCTGCAAAAAAAACTAGCCCATCCAGTCCCGCCCTGCGCGTCTCCAAGTGAGGTCGGCATGCGGAAACCAACAATGACGCGCCCTTCACTGGCCGACCAAAAGTTGGGCGTTATTACAAGGAAGTTTACCATGAGATATACCCATCGACTGTTGCTGAAACTTGATTCGACCCGTTCCCACCGCCACGTCCTGACCTGCACCGCGCTTGCGCTGTTGCTGGCACTGGTCGCGGCACCGAGCGCTGAAGCGCTCTACTACAACCCCGCAGTTCCTCCTTTTCCTGCGCAGGTCCCAGTTTGCTGGGACTCCACCCCCCATCCCGACGCAGCCCTGCTCCGCAAATGGACCCTCCAGGCCGCCAACTCCTCCTGGGCCAAAGTGGCGGATCTGAGCTTCAAGGTG
>CAZCOV010000208.1:0-11513 GCA_964499975.1 uncultured Thermoanaerobaculia bacterium | reverse complement strand
CACTACATACGGATCGACCTGGCGATCCGTTGCATCAGTTTGCCGAGTTTTTCCTGATGAAGACAGGCTGATGGGACGAATCCCCTGATACTGTCCACACCTGGGTTGTCCGCGGGGATGAAACGAACGGCCCTGAGGAACCCTCTGCTTTGCCCTGCGAAAGGCCAACAGCTGCTTGGATCGCCCGTCACCTCGACCCGCAGAACGCGCCCGTTTGGCCCCCACCGCCGGGCTGTGCGCGCAGTGCGCGAGCCTGCAGGTCCTGCGCAATGCCCGCAGCAGTTTCGTCCGCTGTGCGCGCTCGGATCAGGACCCGAAATTTCCCCGCTATCCGATCTTGCCGGTGGTTGCCTGCTCGGGATATCGCGTGATCGCAAACCCGTCCGACTCGCGATAGACTCCCAGCGCATCTGAGGAGCTGCGCCATGCGCCAAGTGATTCGCCAAGTGATTTATGTGGCCCCGTTTTTCATGGACACCACCCTGCGCTTCTTCCAGGCAGCACTGCACCATCCCGGTGCCCGGGTCTTCCTGATCAGCCAAGACCCCCTGGACAAGCTGGCGCCGAGCTTGCGCCGACGGCTGGCCGGGCACTTCCAGCTGACTCAAGCGCTCGACCCAGATCAGCTGACCCAGGCAGCGAGCGCGATCATCCGCCAGCACGGTCCCGCAGATCGCCTGCTCGGCACACTCGAACACCTGCAAGTGCCGCTGGCCCAGGTCCGCGAACGCCTGGGGATTCCGGGAATGCGACCCGGGGCTGCGGAAAATTTCCGCGACAAGGCCCAGATGAAGACGGTGATGCGTCGCGCGGGAGTGCCATGTGCCCACCACCAGGTGATCGTCCGGCCGGAAGATGCTGGGGAATTCGTCGACCGGGTGGGGTTTCCGATCGTGCTCAAACCGTTGGCCGGAGCCGGGGCCAAAGGCACTTTCCAGATCGAGAACCGGGAAGGACTAGCCCAGGCATTGCACCAGAGCCCGCCGCATCCGGACCATCCCCTGCTCGCCGAGGAGTTCATCCGTGGCAGCGAGCACTCTTTTGACGGGGTGTCGATCAATGGACGTCTGGTCTGGCACTCGCTCACCCACTACTACCCAACTCCGCTCGACGTGGTGCGCAATCCCTGGATGCAGTGGTGCGTGCTTTTACCGCGGGAAATCGACGCCCCATGGTACGACGACATCCGCGCTGCTGCAGCCCGCGCTTTGGACGCCCTGGGCATGGACACCGGGGTCTGCCATCTCGAGTGGTTTCGCCGCAACGACGGTTCGATCGCGATTTCCGAAGTCGGTGCCCGCCCGGGCGGTGCACAGATCTCCAAGCTGATGTCTTACGCTCACGATTTTGATTTCTACCGCGCCTGGGCCGGGGTGGTGATCGACGGCGAATTCCAGCCGCCGTGCCGGGAATACGCCGCTGGCTCGGCCTACTTGCGCGGACAGGGGCGAGGGCGGGTGAAGCGCATCTTGGGGCTGGCCCAAGCGCAGCAGGAGATCGGCCCGTTGGTCGTCGAAACCCGCCTGCCGCGCCACGGGCAAATGCCTTCAGGGTCCTACGAAGGCGACGGTTACGCCATCTTGCGCCACCGCGAAACCGCGGTGGTCGAACACGCCCTCCGCCGGCTGGTGTCCCTGGTCAAAGTCGAGCTCGGTTAGCTACAGGAGCAGGAGTCTTTACATGAATATTTTGATGTTCTCCCCAGGCTTTCCCGCTGAAATGCCTTTCTTCACCCGCGGTCTCGCCCGGGTCGGCGCTCGGGTTTATGGCCTGGGCGACCAGCCGGTCGAAATGATTCCAGAGGCGGCCCGCCATTGCCTCACCGACTATCTACGGGTCAGCCGTTTGTGGGACGAGCCCGCGCTGATCGCGGAAGTGCGCCGCTTTGCCGCGCGGGTGCGGATCGATCGGGTCGAATGTTTGTGGGAGCCCGGCATGCTGATCGCCGCCCGTTTGCGCGAAGCTTTGGGGCTGCCGGGCATGACCCACGCCGAAACCTTGCCGTTTCGCGACAAGTCGCTGATGAAGCAAGTGCTCGACCGGGCTGGGCTGCGCACCCCGCGCCACGTGCGCGCGCGCACCCCCAACGAAGTGCGGGAAGGCGCCGAGCGGATCAGCTACCCTTTGATCGTCAAACCGATCGCGGGGGCAGGCTCGGCCGACACTTACCGGGTCGACGATCCGCAACAACTTGAAAGCGTGCTCGAGCGGACGTCGCATGTGCCCGAAGTGAGCGTCGAAGAGTTCATTGCGGGTGAAGAGTACACTTTCGACACCATCTGCAGCGATGGCAAGGTTCACTATTTCAACCTGGCCTGGTACCGGCCCAAGCCGCTGATCGCCCGCTCCGAGTCCTGGATCAGCCCGCAGACCGTGACCCTGCGCGACGTCGACGCGCCGCAGCTCGCCGCCGGCCGCAAGCTCGGGCTCGCCGTGCTCCAGGCCCTCGGCTTTCGCACGGGCTTCACCCACATGGAATGGTTCCTCAAGCCCGACGGCGAAGCCGTGTTCGGCGAGATTGCCGCGCGTCCGCCGGGCGCGCGTTCCGTGGACCTGATGAATTATGGCAGCGACCTCGACGTCTACACCGGCTGGGCGGAAGCGGTTTGCCACCGACGTTTTTCCCAGCAGATCGAACGCAAATTCAATGCGGCAGTGATTTTCAAACGGGCGCAGGGTGAAGGCACGATCCGCCGCATCGTCGGCTTAAGCCGCTTACTCGCCGATTTTGGGAGGGCCGTGGTGCGTCGATTTGTTGCCGGTAGGTGCCCGACGGCGCAACTGGAAGCAAACCCTGATCTCGGACGGCTATCTCATCCTCCGCCACCCGGATCTGCGCACCACCATGGCGATGGCCGACCGGGTCGGCACGGATCTCCAGATCTATGCCGCACCCTAAGTCCACGTTCGTGGACTTAGGGTCAGCCTTTGACCCGCTCAGCCAGGTCGCCGAGACTAAAGCGCGCGGCCACTTCTCGGACGGCTGGCAAGTCGGGACCGTGCCAGCGCAGGGCCTCAAGGTCCGCATGGGCCGGGGCATCGCGCGCGATCGTGGCCAGCCGGCGCGAGAGAAAAGCCTGCTCGCGATGCTCAGCCAGCTTGGCCGGCAGCTGCTTGGCCCCGCGGATCGCCAGGTTGGCCACGGCTGCGAGTTCCGCATAGAGCGCTTCCAAGTCGGGAAAGGCTGCAAGCAGGGCTGCCGCAGTCTTCTTGCCCACCCCTGGCACCCCAGGAATGTTGTCAACGCTGTCTCCCGCCAGCCCCAAGTAATCGGCGATCTGCTGCGGGCGGACCCCGAACTTCTCCAGCACCTCGGCCGGACCATAGCGCTCCTCCCGGGCAAAGTCGAAGAGCGAAGTCCGCGCATCGACCAACTGCGCCAAATCCTTGTCCGAGGTCACGATCACAATTTGGGGTGCGCCGGGTGCCAGCGCTTGGCATAGTGTCCCGATCAAATCATCCGCTTCGTAGCGCGGGTCGATGAACGTGGCCATGCCCAGGGCTTGGGCAATTTCGCGGCAACCCACGATTTGCGCTTCGAGTTCGGGCGGAGGGAGCTCGCGGTGAGCCTTGTAGGGAGGGTAAAAATCGTTGCGAAAACTGGTGGTCAAGCTCTGGTCAAAAGCCAGCGCGATGTGCGTCACCTGTTCGATGTTGACCAGGCGCAAGAGGAAATGCGCAAAACCATAAATCGCATTGACCGGACACCCATCTGGTCCGATCATGGTTTCGGGCACAGAAAAATAAGCGCGAAAAATGTAAGGGCTGACGTCAACCAGGTGGACTTTGGGGGCCATCACAAGCTCCTCGCAAGCTTCTCGCTGGTTCAGCGCAGCGCAAAAGCGCCGCACCTCACCAGCGCAATGCAGCATTGACTTAAACGCGCAAGTTGTCGGGACGCCAGTTCTTGATCCGCGCTTTGATTTCTTTGCGGCTTTGCAGGCCCTGCGCCAGGATCTCACGCACCAGTTCGGGCAGTTCACTGTCGCTCGCGAAGCGCAAGGCGATCAGTTGACCTGGGCGCAGCTCGGCAATGCGTGCGCGCAGATCGTCTGGGAGCTGCTGCTGCAGACGGAGCCGTTCTTCCAAGCAGATCAGTCGATCTTGGGCGGTCAAGGGAAAGACCCGAATGTAGAAAAACATGATCAAAAAAGCGACGGCCATCAACAAGCCCAAAAAAGTACTTGCAGACGGCGTCTTGATCAGGCTGAATCCGTTGTGGACAAGATTGAGCACGAGGATCCCAAACAGGACAAAGTGATACAGCGGGACGAAACGAGCGTGTTTTTCGTAAGACTGCGTTTTTTCGCTCATGGGTTCTCCTTGAAGTGATCTCCTCTAAGTGAAAGCCAAGTACCGGGTACGCTGCAGGTGCGCTTCTCCTCCCTCCGGGGTTACTTTATCAGGGGTGGCTCGACGCCGGAGGCTCCGAGCGCTTGGGCTTGACGGCGGGCCAAGGCGGCATCGGCCGGCCGGCCCGCGGCTTCGTAGGCGATTGCCAGGGTGTTGAGCAAGGCGGGTTCGCGGTGGGCGGTGAGCGCACAGGCCCGCTCGGCCAAAGTCACCGCCCGTTCGCGATCGGAAGCCCGGGGCTCGGTCCGGGTGGCCAAGGCGAAGGCCAGGTTGCTGAGCAGGCTCAGCCGCTCGGGGGCTAGTTCGAGCGCCCGTTCCCAGCTGGCGATGGCGCCAGGAAGATCTCCGGCGCGGGCGAGCGCGGTCGCCAAATTGTTGTGGACGACGACGGAATCCGGCAGCAACTCCAGAGTACGTTGGTACTCGCGGATCGCTGCCCGCAAATCGCCCGCCCGAGCGAGCTCATCGGCCAGTGCGAATTGCGCTTCCGCATGCGTCGGGCGCGCTGCCACCGCCCGCTGAAATTCGGCAATCGCCTGGGCTGGGTCGCCGCGGTCGCGATAGAGCAGGCCGCGACGGAAATGCCAGACTTCGCGTTCGGGCGTGTAAGGCACCCAGGCGATCCCCGTAACTCCGCGGATCGCGGCAAAAAGCAACAGCCAAACCCCCACGCGGCGCAGCTTGTGCGCTTGCACGGCGTCCCACAGCTGCGCCAGTCCCCAGCCCGCAAAGACGAAAAGCAAGGGAATGAGGGGAACGCGGAAACGCGCTGCGGCAAAAAAAGGCAGGAAGGACGCGCTATAAGCCGCGATAAAGAGAGCGATCAGCGCAAAAATTGCCCGCTGCGGGACGGCGGGGCTGGCCCCGTCCGCGGCTTCCACAGCCGGCGCGGGGAGGCGCTGGCGCACCCCGAGCCAGCTCAGACCGACCAGGGCTAAGGCCAAGATCGTCGCAAAATCGAGCCCCAGTCGCAGAGTCCGTGAAGTTTCGCGCTCGACCGCGATCACCCGATCGTTCGACACTTCTGCCGGCCCCCAAAACAAGGCGAACTTGCGGGCCAGGAGCTCGAGTACCGCCCCTGGCTGAGCCCGAAGGTAGCTCCAAGCCCGGCGGGAGAAGTAGGCCGACACTTCAGAGTCCTTGAGCGGACGCCCCACGTGGCGGGCGATGGCAGCCGCGATCTTGGGATGGTCAAACGAATCCCAGCCGGTCATCTGGGTGAGTTCGCCGAGTTCGGGCACTCCCGGCGTGACGCCGTCGCTTTGGGGGTGAGTGCCAACAAAAAAATTGATGCCGCCGTTCGAACTGATCAGAACCCAGTCGCGGGCAACCCAGAAGTTGCGCACCGCCGCCGGACTGAGGGTGAGCGACAGCGCAGCGAGCAAAGCCAGGGCCGGCTGAAACCAGGCACGGCTGCGCAGAAAGTTCAATCGCTGGAAACGCGTCGGGTGGGGGGATCGCTGCGGGTCATCAGCCCAACCTGCCGTCCACCCCAGCACCACCGGTACCAAGACCAACGCATTGGGCCGCACCAGCGCAGCCAGCCCGAGGAGCAGTCCCGCAAGCGCTGCAGTGCGCACGGTCCAGCCGCCAGCCGCCCGCGTGAGCACCAGCAACGCCGCGAGCAAGAGCGTGATCAAGAGCACCGGTTCCATCCATTCGGTTTCGCTGAAGATCAGGCTCCAGGACGTGGCCAAGAACGCCGCGGTAAGCAGCCCACAGCGCCGTCCGCCGGCGCGCGCCGCCAGGATGTAGGCCAAACCGCAGTTGAGCAGTCCGAGCGCCTGCTGGACCAAGCGCGGGAGGAGGTAGCCGGGGCCGCACAGCGCGTAGACCAGCGCCAGGAAGTAAGGGTAGCCAGGCGGACGGAAAAAAGGCCGCTCACGGATCTCCGGGTCAGTGACCCCCGGCGGTGGCGTCCAGTCGCCGCTGAGCAGCGCCCGCGCCCAGTAATCGTGGTACTGCGCTTCAAACTGTGGTCGGTCGAAATCTGGTTGCGGCAGGATCTCTAGCAGGTAAGTGAGGCGCAAGAGCAGCCCCGCCGCGAGGATTGCCCCCAACGCCCAACCGCCCCGCGGCCATGTCGGAGAAGCTGGGCTGGGGGGGGTGGCGGACATAAGCGTTGACGGGCGGCTGATTCTAGCACCGATGACTGCGTCCAGCGGAGGTTCACTGTTCGTAGAATTTATGCGAATCGCTTCATCCTCATCATATTTTATATATTTTATCGCCCTGGAAGCTCTCACGGAAAATTCATTAACTGGTTTAGCCTCAATAAGTTAACTCTCCATTCTGCGCTGGCGAGTGGCGGTATGCGAATTGCAGTTGGCGATCCCGGTCGGGTCGGGTTTTGCCATGCTTTGCCGTACTGCCGTAGAACACAGACAGGTTCCAAACCTAGGGGGATACTCATGAACAATTTACTAGACACCACGATGGACAACATGCACCACCCAAAAACTAGTTTCAAAAATCGCTTCCCACGGCGGCTGCTCGCGGTCGGCCTGGGGCTCGCCGGCCTCTTCTTGGCTCAGCCGCGGCATGCCGCGGCCCAGGGCTGAGTGGCCGCCCGCATGGACGCGCCCGTGCTTGGCGCGCAGGACACTTCAGCAGAACCCTCCAAATGGCAGATTTCAACCAGCTGGCGCTACCAGCGCTCGGATCGCCACTTCCGCGGCATCCACGAAGAACCGAATCGCAAGGCCGAAGGCAGCGAAGTCATCAATAGCATCCACGTCGCGGAGCTCGGGCTGCGCTACAGCCCCAACAACCGCTGGAACTTCTCGCTCGGCATCCCTTACTTTATGGCGGATCGTTCCGGTGGTCTGCGCATGTCGGGACAGATCATCGGCCGCACCACCACCCACTCGAGCGCCATCGGCGATATTTCGTTGAGCGCCCGCCACTTGTTGCTCGACCCAGAAAAACATGTGGACGGCAACATCGCCATGTCCTTCGGCGTCAAGCTGCCCACCGGTCCGGAAGACGTCTATGACACCCGGCAACGGGTGGTGAACGGCCAGATCGTCGAGGTCTTTGAAACCGTCGATCAGTCGATTCAACCCGGAGATGGCGGTTTCGGCTTTGTCGTCGGCCTCGAGTCTTACCGCCGGATCGGCCATGGCGGCAACGTGCTCTACTTCTCGGGGTCCTACCTGGTCAATCCGAAAGGCACCAACGGGGTCCCGACCTTCCGCGGTGGGTCAGGTGAAGCGATCATGTCGGTGGCTGACCAGTACGTAGCGCGCGCCGGCTGGACGTACTCGACCCACAAGTGGAACGGGTTTGGGGTAGCGCTCGGCGGCCGCATCGAAGGCGTCCCGGTCCATGACCTGGTCGGTTCGAGCGAGGGTTTCCGCCGTCCGGGCTATGCGGTCTCGATCGAGCCGAGCATCAGCTATTCGTATGGTCCGCACACCTTCTCTCTGTCGCATCCGATCGCCATCCAGCGCAATCGGCAACGCAGCGTTCCCGACTTGCAGGTCCCTGGACGGATCGGCGACGCCGCTTTTGCTGACGGTGTCCTCCTCGTCGGCTACTGGCGGCGGTTCTAACGCTGACTACGCGGCGTGGAGCGGTCGCTGCTCCACGCCTTCCTCCCCGCTGTTTCCTTCCCCGTTGTTTCCTTCCCCGTTGTATTGTAGGGGCTTGGCCGTGCTCGTCGCGGACGGCGCGGGGTGCTGCCGGAGCCAAGCTCGGACTCTCGCGCTGGGCAATTCTTCGCTCATGCCGGTTCCCAGTCCGGGAAGCAGCTGGATTTGATGAGCGAAAACATGCAAGATCTCACGACAGGTTCGATCCACAAACACCTGGGACGGCTAACTGGCCTCATCCTCTTCGGGATGGTGTTCCAGACCCTTTACTTCCTCATCGATCTGTACTTCGTCGCAAAAGTCGGCAGTGCAGCGGTGGCTGCCGTGAGTCTTGCTGGCAACTTCACGCTATTGACGGTTGCGCTCACCCAAGCCCTGACCGTGGGCACGACAGCCCTGGTGGCCCACGCTTGGGGGCGCCAGGACCACGCGCAAGCGCGACGGCTGTTCAACCAAGCACAAACCCTCGCGACCAGCCTGGGAATGCTGTTTGTTGGCGTCGCCTTTCTCCTGCGCGGAAACTTTGCGGCGAGCCTAGCAGCTGATCAGGCCACTGCTCAGGCTCTGCGCGAGTACCTCAACTGGTATCTGCCGGCCATGGGCGTGCAGTTCTTGCTGGCTGCGATCGGGGCAGCGCTGCGCGGTGCCGGCGAAGTCAAAGGGCCCATGCTGGTGCAGCTGGCATCCGTGGTGATCAACATCGTCCTCGCTCCAGTGCTGATCGTTGGTTGGGGTACCGGGGTGCCGTTGGGAGTGGCTGGAGCAGGTTTGGCAACCCTGCTTTCGGTCGTGCTGGGCGCGGTCCTCCTCATCTTGTGGGTACACAAGTACCAAAAACTCCTGGGTTTTGACCCCCAACAGTGGCGCCCCGATTTCGGCCTGTGGTGGCGCATGCTCGCCATTGGTCTGCCGCCGGGTGGCGAGTTTTTGTTGCTGGCGGTGTATTCGACGTTGATTTACGCCCTGATCCGCGATTTTGGTGCGACCACGCAGGCCGGTTTCGGGGTTGGGATGCGAGTGCTGCAGACGGGCTTCATGCCGGCGATGGCTGTGTCGTTTTCAGTGGCACCGCTCGCTGGGCAAAACTTTGGGGCACGGCAATTCGGTCGCGTGCGCGCCAGCTTTGGGGCCGGGCTGATCTGGGTGAGCGCGATCATGCTGGTGTTCATGTTGCTGTGCCACCTCTCGCCCGCAGCCATGGTGCGCCCCTTTGCGAGTGACCCGCAGGTAATGGCAGTGGGCAGCGAGATGTTGCGCATCTTGTCGTTCAATTTCCTGGCGTCTGGTGTGATCTTTGTCGCGGGCGCCATGTTCCAGGCCCTGGGTAACACGGTGCCGGCGCTTTTGGCCTCGGCCTCGCGGATCGTGATGTTCGCCATCCCCGCACTCGTCCTCGCGCACCAACCCTGGTTCCGTCTCCATCAGTTGTGGTGGCTGTCGGTCGGCTCGATCATCTTGCAAATGTTGATCAGCCTAACCCTCCTCCACTGGCAGTTGCGCCTACGCGCACCGGTTGCGGCGGCTCCCAGGGGTCAGGGCCCGAATTGATCTCCCAGAGCGAACAGTGGCAAAAAATCACTCCGCTAAAGCCAGACCCGCGTGCACATCCTCTTCCTCACCACCGCCCCGCCCTGGCCGCCGCGCCGGGGTTACCAGCTGCGGGTCGCAGGTTGGGCGCAAGAACTGGCTGCCCGGCACCAGGTGACGGTCTTCGCGCAGCGTTTTCCCGGTTTCCCTGCGGCCGCGCCACCGGCTGATGTCGAACTGCGGTGTTGGGACGTCAGCCGGGCGGCAATGGCTCGGGGCCTGGGCAAGGCAACGACCTTACCGGTCCAAGTCGCGCTCTATGACCACCCCGGCTTCCACCAGACCATCCAGCAAGAGGTCGCCCGCTGCCGTCCGGACGTGGCCGTGCTGGTCTTGTCGCGGATCGGATCGGTGATCCCCGCGCTCCAAGGGGTTCCCCTGGTTTTGGACTTGATCGACTGCCTCACCCTCAACTTGGAACAGCGTGGTACCCGACAGCGCTTGTGGCGCCCGCTTTTGCGCTGGGAAGCCCGGCGGATGCTCGCCTGGGACCACCAGCTGATCCGTCAGGTGCAGGCCGCGACGGTGGTCAGCGAACGCGACCGCCGCGCGCTCGCGGTGGCCGATCCGCTGCTCGCCCGCCGCATCCACGTGGTTCCGCTGGGGTTGCCCGCGTCGACGCACGAGGCTCGCCGAGAGGCTTGCCAACAGGCGGTCCCCGCCCAGCGCTCGCCTGCGCAGCCAAAAATCGTCCTTCTGTCCGGCAACCTCGGGTATTTCCCTACGGCTGATGGGGCACGCTGGTTTGCCACAAAGGTCTGGCCCGAAATCCGCCTCAAATTTCCTCAAGCAGAGTTTTGGCTGGCCGGAGTTCGGCCGACGTGGTCAGTCCGCCAGCTGAGCCAGCAGCCCGGAATCCGCGTGTTGGCCGAGCCCAGAGACCTCGATGCGGTCCGGCGGCAAGCAAGTGTGGCGGTGGCGCCGCTGTGGGCAGGCTCGGGTACTCCGATCAAGATCCTGGAAGCCATGGCTGCTGACGTGCCGGTCGTGACCACCCCCTGGGGTGCTGCCGGGCTCGATGGACTCCACGGGGACGAAGTAGCGATCGGCGAAGATCCCGCGTCTTTTGCCGCGGCAGTGCTACGGCTGCTGCACGGCCACGATGCAGTGCAACAAGTCCAAGCTGCCCAAAGTTGGCTTGCAACCCACCACACCCTGGCCCGGACTGCTGACCAGTTTGAGCAAATCTTGCTGGCAGCCGCCGCCAACAAGCCAAGTTTTAGTTAGGATGCTGCCGATGGCTCAGCCTGGGCACACCCATGGGAAAAATTTGCCAATCCCTTGCTTGCATGGCCATCCAGCATTGGGCTACTCTTGAGTCCAGGGGAAACTCCCCATGGCCATGCGAGCCAACCGCTTTGGGCAGGAGGAAGATCAGGTGCAACCGCGCAAGATCCTTGTCGTCGACGATTCGAAGCTGATCCACAAAATGTTTGAGGTTCTTTTGCGGCAGTATCCTCTGGTGCATGCCCATGACGGCCTCGAGGCATTGCAGTGCCTGGGCAATCATGCGGACATCGACTTGATCCTGCTCGACATCAACATGCCCCGCATGAGCGGCCTCGAGTTTTTGAACCAGATCAAGGCGGATCTCACCTTCAAAGAAATTCCCGTGGTGATCATCAGCACCGAGGGCAAGGAGGAAGACACGATTCGCGGTCTAGAAGCCGGCGCCTCTGCCTATGTCCTGAAACGATCAGCCGTCGATGAGTTGGAGCAGGCGATCAGGGCAGTCCTTGCCGGGCACTCCTATATTACCCCGCTCATTACGAAGGATCTCCTGAGCGTCTTTCTCGCCGCACCAGCTGCAAAGGCGGGTGGCACTGGTGGCCTCACGCTGCGCCAGAAGGAAGTCCTGCAACTGCTCACGGAAGGGCGCACCGCCAAAGACATCGCCAATGTGCTGAAGATTTCACCGAGAACCGTTGAATTCCATAAGGGACAAATCCTGGAACAGTTGCACCTGGAGAATACGGCCGA
>CAZCOV010000207.1:1275-11560 GCA_964499975.1 uncultured Thermoanaerobaculia bacterium | reverse complement strand
TTCGACTACCCCTGGCAGCGATGAAAACTCGTGCAAAACCCCTTCGATCTGCACTGCGGTAATCGCAGCACCTTCGATCGAAGAAAGCAAGCAACGTCTGAGCGCGTTGCCCACTGTCGTAGCAAATCCCCGCTCAAACGGCTGAGCGGAGAATCTAGCGTAAGATGAAGTCGCGGTCGATTGATCGACATCGACTCTTTTAGGGCGCTGAAAACCCTTCCACAGCATAGGAAGAACTCCTTCGGCGGACCGTGTCCTAACGACTATAAAGCTCGACGATCAGCTGCTCTTGGATCGGGATTTTGATGTCTTCCCGCGTCGGCAAACTCAAAACTCTGCCCATGAAATTTTCAGGATCGAGCTCCAACCAATCCGGCACCCCACGCCCACGAGCTGTTTCAACACTGGCCCGGATAAATTCGTTTTTGCGGCTGCCTTGCTTGACCGAAATCACTTGACTGATCTTGACTTGATAAGAAGGGATGGTCACCTTCTTGCCATCGACAAGAATATGCCCATGGCGCACCAGTTGTCGTGCCTGCGCGCGGGACGAACCCAAGCCGAGACTGTGAACTGTATTGTCCAGCCGGCGCTCCAGCATCACCAGAAGGTTCTCGCCGGTGATCCCTTTTCGCTGATCCGCCTTCTGGAAATAATTGCGGAACTGCCGTTCCTGCAGGCCGTAAATTCGCTTGACCCGCTGTTTCTCGCGCAGCTGCAGTCCGTAACCCAAGGTACGACGACCCCGGCGCTGACCGTGCTGGCCCGGCGGATAGGCGCGGCGCTCGATGGCACACTTCTCCTTGAAACAGCGATCTCCCTTGAGGAAAAGCTTCATCCGCTCGCGGCGGCACAGCCGGCAAACGGGTCCTAAATATCTCGCCACGTTACTCTCCTTCGGATCTATCCAATTCCTGAACTCTGTCCCGGACTCTTACACCCGACGCCTTTTGCGCGGCCGGCAGCCGTTGTGGGGAATCGGCGTGACATCTTTGATCGACTGCACTGTGATGCCGCAACTTTGGAGCGCACGGATCGCCGACTCACGGCCACCTCCTGGCCCGCGAACCAGCACATCGACACTTCTCAATCCCATATCGCGCACCAAGTTGCCGGCATTTTGACCAGCAACCTGCGCCGCAAAGGGAGTTCCTTTGCGCGAACCCTTGAAGCCGATTTTACCGGCTGAAGACCAGCACAAGACGTTCCCTTCCGGGTCCGTGATCGAAATCAAAGTGTTGTTGAAAGTCGCCCGGATATGCGCCATGCCATGAGGAACAACGTGCTTTTCCTTCTTCTTGCCGGGCCTCTTGTCTTTTTTTCCAGCTTTGACCATGAGCTTCCTCGGTTGGGTTTACTTCGTAACCTTCTTCTTGCCGGCAATCGATTGCCGCCGTGGTCCCTTGCGGGTCCGCGCATTGGTGTGCGTGCGCTGACCACGAGTCGGCAAACCACGGCGATGGCGCACTCCGCGATAGCACCCGATTTCCATCAGGCGACGGATATTTTGCGCAACTTCTTTGCGTAAATCGCCTTCGACCGGTTGCTCCTGGACGACGCTGCGGATTCGCCGGGTTTCTTCCTCGGTCAAGTCCTTGACTTTGGTCATCGGCTCGACCCCAGCTTGGGCAAGGATCTTCCGCGAACGAGTGACACCGATGCCGTAGATATAGGTCAACCCAACCCAAACTTGCTTGTTTTGAGGCAGATCAATACCTGCAATACGTGCCATTGCTTTTTCCTACCTATCCTTGCCGCTGCTTGTGCTTGGGGTTCTCGCAGATAACCCGGACCACCCCACGCCGACGGATCACTTTGCATTTCGAACAAATCCGCTTGACGGATGCTCGGACTTTCATGACGACACCTTTGCGACGGTAAGTTTTCGTACTCTGCAAGTTGTGTTGACCGCAGGGTCAGGCTACTTCAGCCGATAAATGATGCGGCCACGGCTGAGGTCATAGGGTGAAAGCTCGACCAAAACGCGATCCCCAGGCAAGATGCGGATGAAATGCTTGCGCATCTTACCGGAAATGTGAGCCAGAACTTGGTGTTTGTTCTCGAGCTCGACGCGGAACATCGCGTTAGGTAGCGTTTCGCTGACGACTGCCTCGACTTCAATTGCATCTTCCTTGGCCAAATCCTAACCTCGCCGCCCTTTCAACCACTCGATCCTATAACTGTTGTAACTCTTGCGCTGGTAACTCTTGAGTTTGTAACGCTTGAGTTTTCGCTTGCTTAAAACCGCCACGAAGACCATGACGGAGGGGGTTCCCCTCGACCCAAAACCCAGGGCCCACCCGGAGTCACTGCTACTGAATACTCGAAGTGAGCCGACAACGAACCATCTTGGGTGCGAGCGGTCCAGCCGTCGGGGTCCAGAGTGACGGCTTCACCTCCGGCATTGACCATCGGCTCGATCGCCAAGACTAACCCCGACTTGAAACGCAGACCACGGCTCGCCCGGCGATAGTTGGGAACCTGAGGATCTTCATGGAGCGCTGCTCCTACCCCATGCCCCACAAACTCCTTGACGACCGAAAAGCCGTGCCGCTCAACATGCTGCTGGACTGCACAGCCAATATCATTGAGGCGACCATCAGGGCGCATGCGCTCGACGGCTAGGTCAAGCGCCTCTCGGGTCACCCGCAACAAGCTTTCAGCTTTTGCCGAAACCTGGCCAACCGGATAGGTACGTGCGGCGTCCCCATAGTAGCCTTTGTAAAGGACACCGCAATCAATGCCGAGAATATCTCCCTCCTTGAGCGCCTGGTCATCCGGGATCCCGTGGACGATCACGTCGTTGAGCGCGGTGCAAAGTGTCGCAGGATAACCCCGGTAATTCAAGAAAGCTGGCACTCCTCCTGCTTCGCGGATGAAGTTCTCAGCCCAGCTATCCAACTCACCTGTCGTCACCCCAGGACCAACGCGCTCAGCGATCCCATCTAAGACGCCAAAGACGATGCGATTCGCCTCGTCCATCAGCTCCAGTTCACCAGGGGTCTTCAGTGCAATCATTGACTTAGCGCTCCGACCGCCACCAAAATATGTTGGCTAACATCCTCGACCGGGCGATTCCCATCAATCGAGCGCAAGACGCCCATTCTATCATAGAACTCAACTACCGGGGCGGTCTTCTCCCCATAGACCCGCAACCGCTCCCGCATCACATGTTCCTGGTCGTCGTCTCTTCCCCGGTTCAAAGCCCGCTGAACCAATTCCTCGGTCTCGACATCAATCTTCAAGACGACCAGCTCAGGTGCTTGCTGTCCGCTCAGGACTTCCGTCAAAGTCTTCGCCTGAGCCACTGTGCGCGGATAGCCGTCGAGAATAAAGCCGCTCGCCGTATCCGGCTGGGCCAAGCGCACCCGCACCAGTTCTGCCATCAGGCCATCATCGACCAACTCACCCCGCGCTAACACATCCTTCACCCGTAAACCAAGCTCGGATCCGGCAGCCACCGCAGCGCGGAGGATTTCACCCGTCGAAATGACCGGGACCTCCAGCTTCCTGGCCAGCTGCTGGGCCTGGGTGCCTTTGCCTGAGTTCGGCGGCCCAAGGAAAACAATGCGTTTCATCCGACCACGTCAGAGCGAAAGTTGGACATCCATGGATCAGCCCCGACGGCCGCGGATTCGCCCTTTCTTCAAAAAGCCATCGTAGTTCCGCATGACCAGCTGGCTCTCGACCTGTTGGACAAAATCCATGGCCACTCCAACCACGATCAGGAGTGAGGTCCCGCCAAAGTAAAAATCAATTCCCAACCCTTGCGTGAACCAAGCGGGCGCCACCGCATCGAGCGCCCCGCCGATGAAGGGAATTCCTTCGAGACGAAAACCAACCAGCAGGAGCTCGGGCAAAATGGCGACTGCTGCCAAGTAGACAGAACCGATCAGCGTCAAGCGGGTTAGAATGCGGTCAATGTACTCAGCCGTTCGCCGTCCAGACCGCACGCCTGGGATGAAGCCGCCATACTTGCGCATATTCTCCGCGGTATCTTGCGGGTTGAAGATGATCGACACATAGAAGTAGGAGAAAAAGATGATCGCGATGATCTGCAGCAAGTAGTAAATCGGCTGACCATAGCTGACCTTGTCGGCAAAATTCTGCACGATCTCGCTCTTGCCACCGATCAATTTGGCCAAGGTCGAAGGGATGATGATCACCGAGCTAGCGAAGATCACCGGGATGACTCCCCCGGTGTTGACCCGCAGGGGCAGATAGGTGTTCTGCCCACCATAGACTTTGCGTCCGACTACCCGCTTGGCATATTGCACCGGGATTCGGCGTTGCGCCCGCTCCATGTAGACGATAAACGCCGTGACCAGTACCATCACCACTAGCAAAATGAGGACGGCCAGGGTGCTGAGGTTACCGGCCATCATCCGGTTGAGTGTACTGCCCACGGCGCGCGGCAGGCCCACCACAATGCCCCCGAAGATGATCAAAGAAATACCGTTGCCAATTCCCCGCTCGCTGATCTGCTCACCCAGCCACATCACAAACGCGCAGCCGGTTGACAAAGTCAGTACGGTGATCAGCCGGAAACCCCAACCGGGGTCTGGAACCAGCGCCAACCCTCCAGGAGTCGTGATGCTTTCGACCGCGATCGCAATGGCAAAGGACTGAATCACTGAAACCAGCAGCGTGCCATAGCGGGTGTACTGAGTGATTTTCCGCCGACCCAGTTCCCCTTCCTTGGACAGCTTCTCCAGGTAGGGCCAGACGATGGTCAAGAGCTGGAGGATGATCGATGACGTGATGTAGGGCATGATGCCCAAAGCGAAGATCGCGGCATTCTCCAGGCTTCCCCCCGAAAAGGTGTTGAGGAAGCCGAAGATGGAACCCCGCAGCTGCTCCCTGAACTCGATCAATGCCTGGGGGTTGACCCCAGGCGTCGGGATGTTGCAGCCGATCCGGTAAACCGCGAGCAAGGCAAAAGTAAAAATAACCCGCTTGCGCAGATCCGGAATCGCGAAGATGTTGCGGAAACTCTCGATCACGAGCGCAGCTCCTCACAGGTGCCGCCGACAGCAACGATTTTCTCGCGCGCCGCCCGGCTGAAAGAGTGGGCTTTGATGGTCAGTGCCTGCTTCAACTCGCCTTCACCTAGGATTTTGAGCGGCATGCCGCTGCGCAAGAGTCCTTTGTCAACCAAAATTTCTGGCGTCACTTCGCCTGCGAAGTCGATCAACTGCCACAGGTTGACGATCCCGTATTCCTGCCGGAAGATGTTGGTGAAACCACGCTTCGGCACCCGACGAATGAGCGGCATCTGACCGCCTTCAAAACCCAAGCGGCGGCTGTATCCGGCGCGTGAACGCTGCCCTTTCTCACCCCGGCCCGCGGTTTTCCCATTGCCCGATCCCGGGCCTCGACCCACGCGTTTGCGCTGCTTTGTGCTGCCTTTGGCAGGCGATAATTCATGCAGTTTCATAACTAGCCCTCGACGATCCGCACAAGGTGAGCGATCTTGGTGACCATGCCCCGAACGGCTGGCGTATCCTGCCGCTCGACCACATGACGAATGCGCCGCAAGCCAAGGCTGCGCAAAACCTCTTGCTGGTGACGAGCATAGCCGATCGGGCTCTTGATCTGCTCGATCCTGATCATGCCTGGTTCCTTGGTCATCTCTGCCTCCTCGGCGCCATTGGGTTATCCGGCCTGGACCGCGACGGGCTCAGCGTTCGAGCTCTCGGCCACTGGCTGTCCCCGTAGCCGTCGGATCATCTTCGCGTCCCGCAAGCTGAGCAGGCCGTCAAACGTTGCCTTGACCACATTGTGGGGATTGGTCGTGCCGAGTGATTTGGTCAAGATGTCCTGGATTCCTGCGCATTCGATGACCGCGCGGACTGGCCCGCCAGCGATCACCCCCGTACCCGCAGATGCCGGCTTCAAGAGAACCCGGCCAGCACCATAGACTCCAACCACCTCGTGCGGAATCGTGGTTCCGTCCAATGGGACCTCGACCATGTTCTTCTTGGCTGACTCAACTCCTTTACGGATCGCCATGGGAACCTCTTTGGCTTTCCCCGAGCCATAACCGACCCGTCCCGTCCCATCGCCAATCACCACCAGCGCTGAGAAAGAGAAGTTCTTACCGCCCTTGACGACCTTGGTCACGCGGTTGATATGGACCACATGTTCGATGAACTCGGGCTCGCGATCGAACTCTCTTACCACGTCACTTCTCCTTAGGACATCTTGACGATCAACTAGCTTGCTAAAATTCTCAACAAATCTCAGAACAAAATCTCGAACTCTCCGCCACCAACTCAGAACACCAAACCTTGGCTCCGCGCTCCATCAGCGACAGCCTTGATCCGGCCATGGTAGGCGAAGCCACCCCGGTCGAAAACCACTTGGGAGATCCCTTGGGCTTTCGCCCGTTCTGCCAGGACCTTGCCCACGGCCTCGGCCACGCCCTTGCTGCCCGCCGAGCCGGCAGCAGATGCGCGAACCGCAGCTTCTTGCGAATTCGCTTGCACCAGAGTATGCCCCTGCGTATCGTCGATCACTTGCGCATACGTGAAGCGGAGGCTCTTGAAAACCGCAAGACGAGGGCGTTCGGGAGTGCCCTGAACCCGCGCTCGGACCCGCAGGTGTGCCCGCTTCCGGCGCAAGCGCTTCGCTTTGACTTTATTGCTTTGCCCGTCCATCGCCACCATCTCCCAGTTACTATTTACCACCTACTATTTGCCACCCGCCTTACCAACCTTGAGGCGGATCACTTCGTTGGTATAGCGGATTCCCTTGCCTTTATAAGAGTCCGGCGGACGCAGGCTGCGGATTTCCGCCGCCACCTGGCCGACTTGCTGCCGATCTCTGCCTTTGATCGTGATCCGGTTGCTCTTGTCGATCTCGACGCTGATGCCGTCCGGAATCTTGTAGACGACCGGATGAGAGTAACCGAGTGAAAACTGCACTTGCCGCTCCTTGACTTCACCACGGTAGCCCACCCCCACCAGGTCGAGCTGGCGGGTAAAGCCTTCCTTGACCCCGTGCAGAGCATTGGCGATCAAGGCACGCAACAGGCCATGCTTCGCGCGTACCGGGCCGCTGTCATTAATCCGGCTGATGCGAATGACCCCGTCCTCGATCGCAATCGGGCATTCCCGAAAAACCGGCAAGCTCAAATTTCCCAAGGGTCCTTGGGCCGAAAGCATATTCCCTGCTAGTTCGACTTTGGTACCCGGAGGAATGGGAATGGGTTGTCTGCCTACTCGCGACATCGTTGTTCCCCTTACCAAACTTCACAAAGAACTTCGCCGCCGATCCGCTTCTCGCGGGCTTCGCGGTCGGTCAACAGACCCATCGAAGTGGAAATGATCGCAACCCCCAGCCCGTTCAATACCGGCTTGACGTCGTCGGCTCCGCGATAGACCCGGCGTCCTGGGCGGCTGATCCGCGCCAAACGCCGAATAGCCGGGGCCCCGTCGCTCGTGTAACGGAGGTAAATCCGCACTGACTTCACCGGCTCCCCGTCGACAACTTCGAAGTCCTCGATGAAACCTTCACGCTTGAGCAAATCCACCAAGCGCTGCTTCAGGCTAGACAGCGGAACATCCAAGCGATCATGCTTCGCCATCAACGCATTGCGAATTCGGGCGAGTAGATCTGCGACTGGATCAGTCATGTTCATTTCGTCAATCTCCTGTCAAGGATGACACTACAGTCGCCCACTTCAGCGCGCGAACGGCATACCCAGCTCACGTGCCAGGAACATAGCTCGTTCATCATTGCCCGCGGTGGTTACGATCGTCACATTCAGCCCCTTCGACCGCTCTACTTTATTGGTATCGACTTCGGGAAAAATCAAATGCTCACGGATACCCAGGGTGTAGTTACCACGTCCATCGAAGCTCTTCGCCGACACCCCGCGGAAATCACGAACTCGCGGCAAGGCGATATTGATCAGTCGGTCCAAAAACTCCCACATGCGATCGCCGCGCAGAGTCACTCGGCAACCGATCGGCATACCGGTGCGCAGTTTGAACGCAGCAATCGATTTCTTCGCGCGCGTGACGGTCGCGTGCTGACCGCTGATCGCCGCCAATTCTTCCCGGGCTTCGTCGAGCAGCTTGATGTTTCGGCTACCTTCACCGAGGCCGATATTGACGCTGATCTTCTCGATCCGCGGCACTGCCATGATGTTTTCGATGCCGAACTCCTTCTGCATCTTGGGCACCACTTGCTCAAGATACATTTTCTTGAGCCGCGGCACATAATCTGCAGCCAGGGTCTGCGGTATTGCTTCTCTTGCTGGGATGTCGGCTTTTTTCTTCGCCATATCAAACTGCCCTATCCATCACCTGTGATTTAACGTCTGCTTGCGGGCAAGCCCCCTTGCCCTCAGAAAACAGCACTGCAGCGTTTGCAGATCCGCGCTCCCCTACCGTCCTCGAGCCGCTTGTGCCCCAGCCGCCCTGGACGCCCACACTCTGGGCACACCACCAGCAGGTTGGAAATCTTGATCGGGGCTTCCCGTTCGAGGATTCCCCCCTGCACCTGCCGCTGGGGATTCGGGCGAGTGTGTTTCTTCATCATGTTCACTCGCTCGACAATGACGGTTCCCTTCGCGGGAAAAACCCGGAGCACCTTGCCTTGGGCCTTGCGGTCTTTTCCCGCAATGACCAACACCTGGTCATTTTTCTTGATTTTGAGCTTCGACATTTCAGTTTCTCCCGCGAGGTCCCGCGCTAAATCACCTCGGGTGCCAGAGAGACGATTTTCATGAAGCGCTTTTCCCGCAGCTCCCGCGCCACGGGCCCAAAGACGCGCGTGCCAACGGGTTCACGCTGATTGTCGATGACGACGGCGGAGTTTTTATCGAACCGGATGTAGCTGCCATCAGAGCGGCGGTGCGCACGGCGGGTGCGGACGATGACCGCCTTCACCACTTGCCCTTTCTTCACGGTGCCGTCCGGCAGCGCCTCTTTGACCGAAGCGGTGATCACGTCTCCCAAATCGCCGTACTGCCCGGCCGAGCCACCGAGCACCTGAATGCAGGCGATCTTTTTGGCTCCCGAGTTGTCAGCCACATCGAGAATGGTCCCCATTTGAATCATGGCTCACTCACCTCACTTGGCGCGCTCAGCGATCTCGCGCACCCGCCAGCGCTTACGCTTCGACAGCGGTCGGCTCGAAACGATGATCACGCGATCGCCTACTTTGCATTCGTTCTGCTCGTCGTGAGCAGCAAATTTCGACGTGTGCTTGACATAGCGGTGATACAGACGATGCATGATCGTCCGTTCGACGGCGACGATCACCGTTTTGTCCATCTTGTTGCTGACGACGGTGCCGGTCAGCACTTGCCTTTGGCCCCGTTCTTCACTTGACGCATTCGTCATCTCACCAATCCTCGCTAAAGGCGCGCGTTCAAGCGCGGCTTCTTTCACCCAGCACGGTCAAGATCCGCGCCATGTCGCGGCGCGTCTGCTTCACTTTGGCCGGGCTCTCGATTTGCCCGGTGGTCCGCTGCTGCAAGCGCAGTGTAAACACTTGCTGGGCCAACTCGCGCTCCTTGTCGAGCAGTTCTTCGGACGTCAGTTCACGCAGCTCTTTGGCTTTCATCTGCTACTCCTAAGCCGGCGTCTCGTGATGTCTGGAGAGGAATCTCGTCTTGATCCCCAGCTTGTGCGAAGCCAGGTTCATAGCGGCCTCAGCCAGCTCCGGGGTAACCCCCTCGAGCTCATAGAGCACGCGACCAGGACGCACCACCGCGACCCATTCTTCAGGATTGCCTTTGCCCTTACCCATACGGGTTTCGAGCGGTTTTTTGGTGACCGGTTTGTCGGGGAAAACCCGAATCCAGACCTTCCCGCCGCGTTTTACCCGCCGCGTGATGGCAATACGCGCGGCTTCGATTTGGCGCGCGGTCACCCAACCCGGTTCGAGTGCCTGCAAACCAAAATCGCCAAAAGCGAGCGTGTCGCCACCTTTGGCGCGTCCTTGCATCCGGCCACGGTGCGCCTTGCGAAACTTGACCTTCTTCGGCATCAACATATCTTCTTCCTCATCGCCTGATCAGGCACCCGCACGGCGCGCTTTCTCTTTCAAAAGGTCGCCCTTGTAAACCCAAACCTTGACGCCAATGACGCCATAGGTCGTGTGCGCTTCCGCAAAACCGTAGTCGATATCCGCTTTCAGCGTGTGCAAGGGCAGGCGGCCTTCCTGGTACCACTCGCGACGCGCAATTTCAGCCCCACCAAGGCGCCCTGAAACCATCACCTTGATCCCCTTGGCACCATCGTTGCGGACGGCCGTCACCTTGGACCCGAGC
>CAZCOV010000207.1:0-1265 GCA_964499975.1 uncultured Thermoanaerobaculia bacterium | reverse complement strand
GCACCAAAGCGGAAAGCCGACTCCATCGACTTCTTCATCGCCCGACGGAAAGAAACTCGCCTCACCAACTGGCCTGCGATCGACTGGGCGACGAGTTGCGCATCGAGTTCCGGGCGTTGGATCTCCTGGATGTTGATGTGAACTTCGCGGCCTGTAAGTTTGCGCAGGTCATCGCGCAACTTGTCGACTTCGGCGCCTTTGCGCCCGATGATGATCCCCGGTCGTGAGGTATAAATCGTGACCCGCATGCGATCCGCCGCGCGTTCGATATCGATCTCACTCACCCCAGCATGGGACAGCCGCTTCTTTAGCGAGTCGCGCAGGCGCAGGTCTTGGTGGAGATACTTGGCATAGTCGTCCAGCGCAAACCAGCGCGAATGCCAGGTCTTGTTGTACGACAGGCGAAATCCGTAAGGATGCGTCTTCTGGCCCACGAACTTATCTCCTTCTGGACTTCGAGTTCTCCTCGTCAGTCCGCCGGGTATCGAGTTTGATCGTCACATGGCTTTGCCGCTTCACCTTGCGGAAAGCGCGTCCCATGGTGGTAAACCAGATCCGCTTGAGCACAGGTCCGCCATCGACCGTGATTTCTTTGACGTACAAACGGTCGACGTCCATCTGCTCGTCGAGGTTCTGAGCGTTCGCCAGCGCAGACTTGAGCAGCTTTTCCAGCGGCTTGGCAGCCCACTTGTTGGTCAAGTGCAGGGTGTTGGCGGCTTCTTCGACATCTTTGCCGCGGATCAAGTCGGCGACCAGCCTGACTTTTTGCGGCGATGCCTGCAGATGCCGGAGTCGTGCAGTGACTTCCATTAGCCTGATCTCCTCGCTTAGCGGCGGGTTGCCACTCGTTCCTTTTTGCCCGCATGGCTGCGGAAGGTGCGGGTCATGGCAAACTCACCGAGCTTGTGCCCCACCATGTTTTCGCCGATGTAAACCGGGATGAATTTCATCCCATTGTGGACGGCCAAAGTATGTCCCACCATCTCTGGGGTGATCGTCGACCGCCGCGACCAGGTCTTGATCACGCGCTTGCGGCCTTCTTGATTGATCTGCTCGACCTTGTCCAGCAGCTGCTGATCGACGAAATAGCCCTTTCTGAGTGACCTCGCCATGGCCCGCGCTCCTAGTGCGAATAGCGCCGACGCACGATCATGCCATCGGTCCGCTTGTTGTTGCGTGTGCGATAACCCTTAGTGGGAGTACCCCAAGGGGAACAAGGATGGCGACCGCCCGAAGACCGCCCTTCACCACCGCCCATCGGGTGA
>CAZCOV010000206.1:5328-11567 GCA_964499975.1 uncultured Thermoanaerobaculia bacterium | reverse complement strand
AGAGGTCGTCGACCGCGTTGCTGAGGAAAGCAAAAACCTGGGCACCCGCGCGCGCCAGGGCCCGCCAGGGCTCGGGAAAACGGATCTCGCGGCAGAGCTGGACGCCCAAACGGACGACTTGCCCGCGGATTTCGAGCTCCCACAAGGCGAGCGAGTCCCCCGCCGCAAAACAGCTGCGCTCGTGGTGCGCGAGGTTCACTTTCCGGTAGACCCGCTGGACGCCGTCCGGCGCAAAGCAGAGCGCACAGTTGGACCACGTCCCCTCGACTGGCAAGCAAGAACCGACGACGAGGTGCAAGCCTGCGCCCTGGGCGAGGGCTTGGGCCTGGTCCAAGGCTGCGCTGAGCGCTTGCCGGTCGATCCGCTCGAGGAAGGAAACGTCGTGGCTGTATCCCGACAGCACGCCCTCGGGCAAAACCAACAGGTCGGAACCGCGCGCTTGTTCGACCGCGGCAGCCAGCGCGGTGAGGTTTGCCCCAATCTCGGTTCCCACGGGGAACTGGGCCACGCTGACCACGAGCTGGGTTTGGGGCGCCGGAGCGGGTGGGGGAGCTGGGGCTGGAGTCGACACGGTGGCGCACTCTGGGGCGTTCGGCATCGCGGTCGGGATGACTGGGAAGCAGGGTGCGTCCGGTCAAGTGGCTGCGCCGAAACGCAGGACGACTTCGCCCTCGGCCGCGTCAATCTGGATTCGGCCGCCGCCTTCAAGCCGGCCAAACAGCAGCTCGTCGGTGAGCGGTCTCTTGATTTTTTCTTCGATCAGACGGCCGAGCGGACGGGCACCAAAGGCCGGGTCAAAGCCCTGCTCGGCGAGCAGCTGCCGCGCGGCGGCGGTCAGTTGGAGCTCGACTTTTTTCCCGTGCAGCTGGGTGTTGAGTTCGACGATGAACTTGTCGACGATTTGCCCCATCACCATGGGGTTGAGCGGGTTGAACTGCAAGCGCGCGTCGAGCCGATTGCGGAATTCAGGGCTAAACAGCTGCTCGACCGCGCGCTCGCCCACGGCTGCGAGGTGGCCGGCCTGGGCGCCAAAACCGAGGCTCCGCTGCGCCATCTCGCGAGTGCCGACGTTGGAAGTCATGAGCAGGATCACTTGGCGAAAGTCCGAAGGCTTGCCGTTGGTGTCGGTCAAGGTGCCGTGGTCCATGATCTGGAGCAGGATGTTGAACACGTCGGCATGGGCTTTCTCGATTTCGTCGAGGAGCAAGACCGCGTGGGGGTTCTTGCTCACGGCTTCGGTCAAGAGGCCGCCGCGGTCAAAACCGACGTACCCCGGCGGCGCCCCCACCAGGCGCGACACGGTGTGACGTTCCATGTACTCGCTCATGTCGAAGCGCAGGAAGGAAATCTCGAGGACTAAAGCCAGCTGTTTGGCGACTTCGGTTTTGCCTACCCCGGTGGGACCGGTGAGCAGGAAGCAACCCATGGGTTTTTGCGGATCGCGCAAGCCGGCGCGCGCCACTTTGATCGCGCTGACCAAGCGCTCGATGGCTGAATCTTGGCCAAAGACCACTTTTTTGAGCTCGCCTTCGAGCGCGCGCAAACGTTCGCGGTCGCCGCCTTTGACCCGCGGCTCGGGGATTTGCGCCATGGTTGCCAGCACTTTTTCGAGGTCCGCCACCCCGACCTTCTTGGCGCCGCGCAAGGCCACGGCCGCGCCGGCTTCGTCGAGCAAGTCGATCGCTTTGTCGGGCAGCCGGCGGTCGCGCAAGTAGCGGGAGCCGAGCTCGGCAGCCGCGCGAATGGCCGCCCGGCTGTAGCTCACCTGGTGGTGCGCTTCGTAGCGATCGCGCAGACCCGAGAAAATGGCCACGGTTTCGTCGAGCGTGGGTTCTTGCACTTCGATTTTTTGGAAGCGGCGCGCGAGCGCTTGGTCGCGCTGGAAGTTCTGCCGGAACTCTTCCCAGGAGGTGGCTCCGATCGCGCGCAGCTTGCCGCCTTGGAGCGCTGGCTTCAAGAGATTTGAAGCGTCCATGGTGCCGCGTCCCGCCCCTCCAGCTCCGACCAGGGTGTGGATCTCGTCGATGAAGAGGATCGGGCACTCTTCGGCTTCGAGCGCGGCGATCACGGCCTTGAGCCGGTTTTCAAAATCGCCGCGGTAGCGGGTGCCAGCGACCAGGGCGCCCATGTCGAGGCGGAACACCCGCGCCTTGCGGAACTGCTCGGGCACGTCGCCGTGCGCGATTTTGTAGGCGAGCCCTTCGGCCAAGGCGGTCTTGCCCACTCCGGGGTCGCCCACGTAGATCGGATTGTTCTTGCGCCGCCGCTGCAAGATGTGGAAGGTGCGCTGCAGCTCTTTTTCGCGGCCGATCAACGGATCAATCGCGCCTTGCTGCGCCAGTGCGGTCAAGTCTTGCGCGAACATCCGCAGGGCTTCCGCGGGCGGGCGGTTCTCCGCCCCATCTTCGCCATCCTCATCCAGACCTTCCGGACTGCCGACCCCAGCGTCGCGAAAACCCGGCAGGGTGGGCTGCAGTTTGGAAGCGCCGTGCGCGAGAAAACTCACGATGTCGAAGCGCTGCACGCCTTCTTCTTCCAGGAAGTGGACGGCGAAGCTGTCGGGTTCGTGGTACAGCGCGACCAAGAGATCAGGACCGGTGATTTCTTCTTTGCCGGAGCTCTCGACGTGGGCACCGGCGCGTGCCACCACCCGCTGAAAAGCCATGCTGGGTCGGGGTTCGAGCTTGAAGCTTGCGTCGTAGACCCCTTCGAGCTCTTCTTCGAGGTAGCGCCGCAGCCGTTCCTTGAGGCGTTCGATCCGGGCGCCGGCATGGCGGAGCACCCGCGCGGTCTGCTCATCCATGATCAGCGCGTAAAGCAAATGCTCGAGGCCAGCGTACTCGTGCTTCAAGCGCCCGGCCTCGGTCATCGCCACGGTCAGCGAAATCTGCAGATCTTGCGACAATTTCATGGTTTTAGCCAGGGGCTACTCCGCTTCGACGGTCACCAGCAGGGGCATGCCCGCGGTTTGCGCGGCCTGGGTGACTTCGATGACTTTGGTTTCTGCGACTTCGCGCGGATAAATGCCGGCCACTCCCACTCCCTGGTGATGCACGTGCAGCATGATGTGGGTGGCTTCGGCTTCGGATTTGTGAAAAAACTCGACCAACACCAGGACGACGAACTCCATGGTGGTGTAGTCGTCATTGTGGAGCAGCACCTTGAAACGCCGCGGACGCTTGCGTTTGCGCCGCTCTTCCAGGCCCGTCCCTGATTCGTCTTCCGTGGCAAAATCGAAGCGGCTCATCCCTCAAACCCAACCCTGGCCGAAAACCTGGCTGCTCAACCCGATCCGACCCGTTCTCGTTGTATCACACCCAGGACCTGATCCGGGCATCACGACTCCTTCCTGCCACCCCAAGGATACGACGGGTCGAAATAGGTCGTGATCTCGAGCGGGTGTCCGTCCGGATCCGCGAAGTAGATCGACCAAGAGACGGCGTGGTCGACTGGACCGGTGAACGGGACTCCCTGGCTCTGCAGGTGGGCTTGCGCGCGCACGAAGCCTTCCTGGTCGACCCGCCAGGCAACCCGACGAAAGAAGCCGGGCGGGGGTTCCGCGGCCGGCTGTTGCCCCGACCCTGAAGCTTGGGTGAGCCCGCGCGCAAAGAGCGCCAACATGGTTCCGCCGACCCCGATCATGATCGGATGGGGGTTGAAGCGTCCGACTTCTGCGAGGCCCAAGACCCGGCGATACCAGGCCACCGCTGCTTCGAGGTCCTCGACTAAGAGCTCGACGTGGTCGATTTGCGTCACGACTTGGGGCACGATTTGGGGCGTTGCTGGGGTCGTCGGTGGCGTCGGGTGATTCATTCTGCACCTCATGCACAGACAAGCATACAGTGGCCTTGGCCGCGCCTCCAAACCCTCCAAGCGGGGTTTCGCCCGCAGCGCGTGGACTAGTGATAGGATCGCGGCGCGCCATGATTCGGGAGCTGTTTCACCTCGGCCCGCTTTCGATCAGCCCTTTTGGGGTGCTGATGGTCGCGGCTTTTTTTGCGGCGTTCTTCCAGCTGCGCTGGGGTTTGCGCCACCTCCGCGCCGGCGACGACGAAGACGCCAGCGCGATCGTGTTCTGGGCGGGCGTCGGCGGCATTCTCGGCGGTAAGGTTTACTATGCTTGCCTTTACGGCGACTGGCAGTTGCTTTTGGACCGCGCGGGGATCGTTTGGTACGGCGGCCTGATCGGCGGTGCGCTGTTCGTGGTCGGGTACTTGCGCCGACGTCAGCTGTCGCTGGTCAATGTTTGCGACGCCATCGGCCCAGCCCTGGCGCTCGGTTATGCGGTGGGACGGATCGGCTGTTTTTTGGTCGGCGACGACTACGGCCGGCCCACGGATTTGCCCTGGGGGCAAGTTTTCGCGGTCGGTTTGCCGCCGACGACGGCCGGCGACTTGCGCCAGCAGTTCGCGGCGGATCTGCCCGCGTCGATTGCCGACGATCAGCTGATCGCGGTTCATCCCACCCAGCTTTACGAGACCCTGCTCGGGCTGATGATTTGGGCGATCGGGTGGTGGCTGCTGCGCCGTCGCCCCTGGGCCGGAGCCGTTTTGTGGACGGTGCTCGCGCTGATGGCGAGTGAACGCTTCGGCATCGAGTTCCTGCGTCTCAAGGACGACCGTTTCCTCGGGCCGCTGACTCTCGCCCAGGGGATCAGCTTGCTGATCATCGGGCTCGCGGGGGTCATGCTCTGGCGTCAGCGGGCCCAGCGGGCTGCCTGAGCCAGCGCCAACCCGAGATTGCCCAGCCCTTATGCGTCCAACTCCGCCCCGCTTGCTCACGATCGCTGGCTCGGATTCGGGTGGGGGAGCGGGCATCCAAGCCGACCTCAAGACGTTTGCCGCGCACGGTGTTTTTGGCATGTCGGTGATCACTGCGGTGACTGCGCAAAACACGCGCGCGGTCACTGCGGTGCACGAATTGCCGCCAGCGGTGGTGCGCGCTCAGCTCGCAGCGGTGTTCAGCGACCTCGGGGCGGACGCGGTCAAGGTCGGCATGCTGGCGAGCGCGGAGCTGATCAAGGTGGTGGCAGCAGCGCTCTCTGAGTTTCGCCCGCGGTACGTGGTGGTCGACCCGGTGATGGTCGCAAAAAGCGGGGCCCAGCTGCTCCGCGACGATGCAGTGGCCGCGCTCTTGACCGAACTGTTGCCGCTCGCCACGGTGATCACCCCCAATCTGCCTGAAGCTGCCCGTTTGACCGGCTTGCCCACGGGCAGCGAGTCCGAACGCGCGGTGGCCGCGCGTCAGCTCAAGCAGAGCGGGGCAGCGGTCTTGCTCAAGGGCGGGCATGCCCCAGGCGCGGAAGTGGTCGACTTGCTTTTTGTGGGCCAGGACTGCCATCGCTTCACCCATCCGCGCCTTGAGACTTCTGCCACCCATGGCACGGGCTGCACCTTGTCGTCTGCGCTCGCTTGTGGCCTCGCCCGCGGCCACGACTTGCCCACGGCAGTCGCGCACGCCCTCGATTATGTGTGGGGAGCGATGGCTGCGGCTTACCCCGTGGGGCATGGTCAGGGTCCGGTCAACCACTTGTACCAACTGGATCGCCAGTCGCGAGACGGCGGGGCGGACGCGTCGCGGGAGTCGGCATGAACCCGAGCGCCGAGCCCCTGCTCGATCTCTTGGTCGTCGGAGCTGGGCCGACCGGGATTGCGATCGGCGCTGCCGCGGTGCAAGCCGGGCTCGCGGTCTTGCTGGTCGATCGCGGTCCGCTCTGTGCTGCGATCGTCAATTTTCCGCACGAGATGCAGTTTTTCACCACGCGTGAGCGGCTCGAGATCGCGGATGTGCCGTTCACCATTCCCGAGGTCAAGCCGAACCGACGGCAAGCGCTCGCTTATTACCAGGGCGTGGTCCGCCGTTACCAGTTGCCGCTCGCCCTCTACGAAGACGTGGTGGGCTTGACCGGTCAGGCCGGCGACTGGCAGGTCAAGACCCGCGGTCAGGGCGGTGAGCGGATACGCCGCGCGCGGGCCGTGGCATTGGCCACCGGCTACTTCGATCAGCCTCAGCGTTTGGGGGTGCCTGGCGAGGAGCAGCTCTGGGTGTCCTACCGCTACCGCGAGCCGTATGCGCACTTTGGGCAACACGTGGTGGTGGTCGGTGGCGGCAATTCTGCGGCCGAGACCGCGCTCGATTTGTGGCGCAATGGGGTCCGCGTGACGATCGTCCACCGCGGGAGTGAGTTCAAGCCGTCGATCAAGTACTGGCTCAAACCCGACCTCGAACACCGCTTGGCT
>CAZCOV010000206.1:0-5318 GCA_964499975.1 uncultured Thermoanaerobaculia bacterium | reverse complement strand
GAAGGGGCCATCACCGCTTACTTGAACAGCGCAGTGCGCCGCTTCACCACGGACGGGGTGGTCCTCGCGCAAGGCGGTGAGGAGAAGTTTCTGGCGGCCGATGCTGCTTATATTTTGATCGGCTACCGACCGGATGCCGCTTTCCAGGCGCGCTGTGGCGTCGAGCTCGCAGCCGAGACCGGGATCCCCAGCTTTGACGAGGAGAGCTGCGAGAGCAACGTTTTTGGCCTCTACCTCGCGGGTACGCTGCAAGCCGGGCGCTTCACCAACCGGATTTTCATCGAAAACTCGCGCGATCACGGGCCCAAGATCGTCCGCCACTTGCTGCGCACCTTGCGGCCGTGACCCCGAGATGGAGAAGGTCCATCACGTAGATATAATCGAAGCGCGGACGGCGACAAGGCGTCCCGCAGCACTACGCGGAACACGGGAGAGCACCATGACTGCGATCTGGAGAGCACTCAGCCATTCCCTCTTGGGGGCGGGCCTGCTGGTCGGTCCTTTGACGGCGCAGGCCACGACTCCGCCCACTGAGCCGAGCCCGGCGCAGAGCCCGGCTGCGGAGCCTCACCCTGAAGGTGGTTCCGCCAGCACCGCAGAAGAACTCTTCTTCGATAGCGTGGACGTCAACATCATCAACGTCGAAGTCTACGTGGTCGACAAGCAAGGCAATCGCATCCGCGGCTTGACCCGCGACGATTTCACGCTGGAAGTCGATGGCAAACCTGCGGCGATCACCAACTTCTATGCGGTCGAAGATGGTGAAGCCAAGATCGCAGCGCCGACTCCGGAATACGTCCCGCCGACCGACCCCGCCGCGCCCGCTGCGCCGCCAGCCGCGCCGCCGAGCGGAGTGAGCCCGGAAGTCGAGACCCCGCTCGAACAGAAGCTGCACTTGATCGTCTACGTCGACAACTTCAACCTCCACCCGTTCAGCCGCAATCGCGCTTTCGGCTACATCCGCACCTTCCTGCGCACGCGACTGTTGCCGGGGGACGAAGTCATGCTGGTGAGCTACGACCGCTCGCTCCACGTGCGCCATCCGTTCACCAGCGATCCCGAGCTGATTGCCTCGTCGCTTTATGACCTCGAAGAGGTGTCGGCCCATGCCGTACACTTTGATTCTGACCGCAAAGACATCCTCGACTACATCTACGAGGCCGATGACTTGACGCTGGCTCGCGGTCGGGCCAGCCAATATGCGGGTTCGCTCTACAATGACGTCAGCTTTACGATCGAAGCGCTCAAAGGGCTGGTCGACAACCTCGCGGGCCTGCCCGGACGCAAAGCCATCCTCTACATCAGCGATGGGCTGGCGATGCGGCCGGCCGAGGACATTTATCACGCGCTCAACGACAAGTTTCGCGATAGCAGTGTTTTGACCGAGGCTTATCGCTTTGACGCCACCCGCAACATCCAAGAACTGACCGCCAAGGCCAATGCTAACCGGGTGACCTTTTACGCGCTCGAAGCCGCGGGTTTGCGCACCTACAGCTACATCGACGCTTCCAACTTTCAGGCCAATGGTGGCCCGCTGATTGATCAGATCCACTTTGCCAACTTGCAGCAGTCGTTGCAGTTCATGGCTCAGCAAACCGGTGGTATGGCGATCCTCAACACCAACAACTTCGGCCCGATGCTCGACCGCGTGGCCGACGATTTCGCCAACTACTACTCGCTCGGGTTCAGCTCGTCGAGCACTGCTGGTCGCTACCACGAGATCGAGGTCAAGGTTCAGGGCAATCGCGATTACAAGGCGCGGATCCGCGACGGTTACCGCAGCAAGACGGTCGAAACCCGGGTCGCGGAAATGACGATGGCGTCGCTGCAGTATGGTTTTCAGCAAAACGACCTCAACATCGAACTTGAGATCGGGCAAGAGCGTCCCGACCAGGGCCGTCACTTCCTGGTGCCGATCATCATCAAAATCCCCCTCGACAAGCTCAACCTCGTGGCCCACAACGACATGCTGCGCGGGCGCGTGCGGTTGTTCATCGGGGCGCGCGACAGCGAAGGTGGGGTAGCGCCGATCCAGGACGTCCCAGTTCCGATCGACATCCCACAAAAAGGATTTGTGTCGGGTCAAGGCGCCATCTACAAGTACGAGGTGACGCTGCAAATGCGCCGTGGGCGGCAAGTCGTGGCCGTGGGGGTGCGCGACGAAATCGGTGCGGTCACTTCTTACGTCAGCCGTGGACTTACGGTGGGGTGAAGCCGTAAAGCGTCCGGACGTTCTCCGAGAATGAGGTAGCATGGGTACGCGCAAAACTTGGACAGGGGTCATTCGTGCGCTCGGCGATGCGGTTTTTGGGGTCCTGCGAGCGGAGTTCGGTCTGCTCGTCTTGGACCTCAAGCGGTCGGGCAAGAAGGCCGGCGTTGGCTTGGCGCTGGTGGTGGTAGCGGTCGGGCTTTTGTTCTGGGTGCTGCCGATCTTGCTGTTTGCAGCGATTTGGGGGTTGCACGCTTGGCTGGAGGTGTCGCTCGGGCTGGCGGCGCTGTGGGTCGGCCTGATCGGTCTGGGGGTTGCCCTGGTTTTGAGCGCGATCGCTTACTTCGGTTTTCTGCGCAAGGTGGAGAATCCGGCGAGCGCTTTCCGCCAGCGCCTGGCCAGTCACCTCGATTGGTGGCAGCAGCAATTTGAACCCGCACAACTTGCGGATGGAGATGATGATGAATGAACAGCAAAACCGGGCGATCGAGCGCCTGGAAGCGAATCGCCGCGAGTTCACCGAGCGGCTAACCGACTTGCGGGAGTCTCTGGCGCGGGAGTTCGGCTGGGCTCCCAAAGCCAAGACCTGGGCGCTCCCGCTGGTGGGTTTTGCCGCGGGTTTTGCCCTCGCATTCTGGCTCAAACGTCGGCGCTGATCGCTGCCGTTACCTGCCGCTTTACGCTACCCACACCGTAAGGCAGCGTGGCGCCACCGTTCGCGTGCAGCCTCTGCGGACTTTCCGCGGGGGATCGCCTCGGCCAAGGCCGTGGCCAACCCCGCTGCCTTCACCTCAGACGCGGACAGTTGGGTCGCGAAGAATTCCTCAAAAGCGCCGAGGTAGGTCGCGAGCGCGTGCGGCCACTCGCCATATTCATTGACCCGCTGCAACATGGCATGGGCGATGCTCAAAAGCTGTTGCCCAGGGTCGATGTCGTCATCGAGGTAACACAAGCCTGTGGGGCTGATGCCGAAGTTGCTCGGATGCACGTCAAGCACGAGGTGCTCATGCACCGCGAGCTTGACTGCGGCCACCACGGCTTCGGCAAAGCCCACGAGTGCGGCCGCGACCGCGGCCTCGTCGCGCCGGGCGACCGCTTGGCTCAGCAGGCCGCGCAAGGTGGGAAACCAGGGCGCAACCGTCCACAACCAAAAACCTTCGTTGTCGGCGCACAAGAACAGCACGGTATCGGGCGGGAGCAGCGGCCCCAGCGCTTGCTTGCGGGCGATCAGCTCAGCGAGCGCCTGCTCTCCCTGCTCGCGGGTGAGAAAACAGCGCCGCCGTGCGGTCTTGAGGCACCAGTCACCGGCGCGGAAGATCATTCCGTCAAAACGCCCGCTGCCCTCCCCCAGAACACCCACCAGATCGTCCCGAAAGACGGCATCCGCGACGGTGAGCGCCCCCAGCACTCGCGGTCCCCGCGCCGCCGGCCAAACATGCTCCGCGGGCAGGTCAGCGGTGGACCAATGGGGAGGCGCGGCGGGTTTTGCCGCGGTCCCGCCGCGCGCCCCTGGCTTTCACGGAACGTGCGGTTCAACCGACGGGATCGCGGCTTTGAGCTGGGCCCAGCCCATCCCGATATTGGTGGTCTTGCGAGTGACCAGCATCATCACTGCTCTGCCCGCGCGGATTGTTTTGGCAAAGTGGTAGTTGTGTTCAGAAGTGATATGCACTTCCTGAAAATAGTGATCGGCATTTTCGGGAACACCGCGGTGTGCGCGGACCATCTGCTCGATGCGTCCAATGTTAGGGCCGCGGAACATGTCCATGGTGGCGGCGGCCACCACTTCGTTCAAGGTTTGGGTGTACTGGGCGGCGTTGTGGATGCCGAGCAGCATTCCGGTGTCCAGATCCACCACCCCACAGGCAACGGCGCCATCCACTTTGTTGACCACGTCCCGACAAGCATCATCGATCTTTCCCATAGCAGTTCTCCTTTCTCCTCGAGTGTGAAATCAAGGCGATCTGACCTTATCAAGATGGAGCTCCCATCCACAGTCGGACCACAGTTGCAATTTGCGAACGGAACCAGCTGGCAGCATGCGTCGTGGGCAGCATCTCGGCCAGCACCAGGGCCTCCCCTCGGCTCGAGTCCCAGACGACTGCCAGCCCGAAGCTGTTGCGGACGATCTCCAAACTACCGCGCTTTTCTCCTGGGCTGAGCCAGCTTGCCACCTCGATCAGGCCAAGCAGGGCCGGGGCATTTTGGGGAGCGAAGTCATCGCGCAGCGACAGCACCCCACCACTCCGCAGGTCGAGTGCCAGCACGATCGACGGCAGGCTGCTGTCGCTGCCGTGATGCTTGACCGCTTCCTGCCAGCGAGCGGCGGCAAAGCCAGTGCGGAGGATGTCTGGCGGCGGCTTGACCGCGGAGTCTCCCCCCTCATCGAAGAAGAAGTCGACGGGTTGGGTCTTGAACTGCTCGTCGATCAGCTGGGCTGCTTCGAGCAAGAGTTCGGTCAAAGATTTGCTGATGGTCTGTTGGCAGGCCCGGCAAACGTGGTCAATGTCGATCTCCGGGGTTTCCCAGGTCCCGAGCTGGAGCACTGCAGGCTCACCGACCAAGCCGTTCACTTCGGCATGGACGAGGGTACCCGCGCGGAAATGGAGCGACCCGGACTGGAGCGTCCCGGACTGAGACCCCGAGCGGATCGAAAGCGTGCAACTCTTGCGTTCGAGTTGGAGCAGCTGCAAGAACCCAAAGAGGGTTATGCCGACGAGGTGGCCTTTCGTGGTGCGCTGCAGCTGTTCATCGATGCGCAGCGCCAACTCGTCGAGCCCGATCGGCTTTTCGACAAAGCCAACCGCGCCCAGCAGGCGGGTATTTTCTTCAACGCCAGGTTCACCGAAGCCGGTCATGACGATGGCCGGCGCTCCTGGCTGCAACTTGGTAAATTCTTGGAGCAGCTCAAAGCCGCCCATTTCTGGCATGTTGAGATCGGTGACCAGGAGGTCAACGGGTTGGCCTTGGAGGATTTCGAGCGCCAGTCGACCGTTGGCAGCGGTCAGTACCTCGACTTCCTGGTGTTGGGTCACCAGTCCCTTAGCAATGCTCGACAGAAAGAGCGGCTCATCGTCGACGATCAGGACATTCTTGAGTGCCAAGTCCA
>CAZCOV010000205.1:10076-11567 GCA_964499975.1 uncultured Thermoanaerobaculia bacterium | reverse complement strand
CGTCAGTAGCCGCAGCGATGGCGGGAACGCGCGGCTTGGTGACCGCCATCAATGACGCCAACGAGCTGTGGTTGCGCGATGACTCCCCCGCCGCGGAAAGTCGTTATCGCGTTCGCTTTTACTTCGATCCCAACGGGCTGACCATGGCCGAGGGCAATGTCCACAACCTCTTCCGGGCGTTCACTTCAAGCCCGCTGAAAGCACTGGTCACGCTCAATTTCCGTTTCTCTCAAGGGAGTTATGGACTGCGTCTCCAGGCCCGGCAAGACAGTGGCAGCGAACGCAGCTCCGTCTGGGTGGCGATCCCCGACCGACCGATCGCGATCGAGCTCGACTGGAAGGCCGCCACTGCCGCCGGGATCGCGGACGGCTACGCCAAACTCTGGGTGGATCAGGTGCCCGCTGCCGAGCTCAGCGGACTGGACAACGATTTGTGTCGGATCGACTTTGTGCGGCTGGGCGCGTTTGGCGGGATTGACCCAGGAACCGCGGGCGCTTGCTATTTCGACGCCTTTGTGTCGCGGCGGCTTGCCGGCATCGACGTGCCTTAGGGTCGACGCAACGGAGGAAAAGATGCTGCCCCCCCGCACTTCGCCCACAGAACGCGCTAGCCTCGGCCTGCTCGTCGCGATCCTCGCTGGACCTCTGCCGGGACAAGCCCACGGTCCGCTTCACGAGCAGATCGCCGCGCTCAACCAGCAACTCGTCCACACTCCCCAAGCGGGAGAACTCTTTCTGGCGCGTGGCGATCTCTATCGACGGGATCGCGACTGGGCGCGCGCGCTGGCGGATTTCGCGACGGCCGAACGGCTGGATCCCCAACTGTGGGAGGTCGACTACTTGCGCGGCAAGCTATTCCTCGACGCGGGTCAGCCGGCGTCTGCCGAACACGCCTTCACCCATCTGCTCACGCGGTTGCCCGAAACCGAAGCGCATCAGGCGCTGCGGGCAGCGGCCCATCTGTTGCTCGGGGAAACCCTGGTCGTCCAGGCGCGGCCGGTCGCGGCGGCGCTCCAGTTCGATGAAGCGATTGCCCGCCTGCCGGTTTTGCGCCCCGAAGTCTTTGTGGCGCGGGCCCAGGCCCTCGCTTTGGCGGGCCCGCAATATCTCGAACTGGCCCTGAGCGGGCTCGATCAAGGGATCGCGCAGCTCGGGCCGCTGCCTGTGTTGGTGGAACTGGCGCTGGAACTCGAATTAAAGCGTGCGGCCTGGGACCACGCGCTGGAGCGGATTGCCCAGTTGCTGGCCACAACGCCCCGCCAGGAAGGTTGGTTGACCCGCAAGGGGGAAATCCTCGAGCTGGCCGGACGGCCGCAAGAAGCGCTCCTGGCGTTTGAGGCTGCCTGGGCTGCCTGCCGTGAAGTCCCCGTCAGCCGCCGCCAGACGCCTGCGCAACAAGAACTCGAAGCGCAGATTCGTGCCGGCCTGGCGCGCCTGGATCCGGAGCCATAGCTAGCAGACGGGGAGGGCAGGCACGGGGGCCTGCCCCTA
>CAZCOV010000205.1:0-9976 GCA_964499975.1 uncultured Thermoanaerobaculia bacterium | reverse complement strand
CGGGAACGCCAGAATTGCCCTGACGGTCCAGGTGGGATTGCGACCGTGGGCAGGCACGGGGGCCTGCCCCTACGGGAACGCCAGAATTGCCCTGACGGTCCAGGTGGGATTGCGACCGTGGGCAGGCCCCCGTGCCTGCCCTTCCCGTCTTTAAGGCGGGGTCCCCACCACCCGTTTGACCCGGGTTCCGGCCGGCAGCACCTCTCCGGGTTCGGTGTGGTTGAGCACGGCCAGGTCGCTGAGCGACACCGCACTCGGGTAGGCGCGCGCAAACTCTTCCAGGGTCATTGCCCGCGGCAGCTGGACCACTTCGAGGCGCAGCGGCTCGATCTGCAACAGCGCGGGGTCCTCCAAGCGGGAAAAACTCTGCGCCGCGCGGGTCAAAGCGTCCCGGTAGCGGGGCCAGTTGGCCTCCCGGCTGTAACCGAGCAGCTGATAGACCTGGCCACGGAACTCGACAAACGCAACGCCCCCGCTGAACACGTCCTCGCCTTCGGTCGCGGAGAACGTGCGGCTCACCGACGGAAAACGGCCGATGCGGGCCCACTCGCTGCCTTCTTGCATCCCTGCCTGAGAAAAAAACTGGCGGGCCGCGAGTTCGGGCGAATCTTGCTTGACCAGCGACAGGATCAAGATCGCGTCTTCCTCGGGGCTGAGCGCATAAACCGCTTGCTTTTGGTTCTGGACCGCCCACTGATCGGGGATGCGGAACTGAAACTCGAGGTCAGGGTGGTAGAAGCGCGAATTGCGGACCACACCTTCGCGGGGATTGGGCCCATAGGAGATCCCGTTGATCTGCTTCAGGTAGTTGGCTTGCTTCCAGTCGGCCGCCAGCAGATCCTGGGGGACGTCTGCCAAGCGATCGAGGACCCGTTGTCGGCGATTTTCCGGGTCCGGGTGGGTCGCGAGCCAGCTGGGAAGACGCCCATCCGAGTCCCGCTGGCCGACCTGGCTGAGCACCGAGAAGACTTCCGCCATGGCTTCGGGGGAGTAGCCGGTGCGGGTGGTATAACGGAAACCGAGGTCATCGGCTTGTCGTTCGTCGTCGCGGCTGAACTTGAGGAAGAGCAGGCTCAAACCGGCTTCTGCGAGCAGACCATACCGTCGCAATTCGGGCGACATCGCCATGCCAATGCCCAGGCCGATGCTTGCGAGCTGGGCTTTGGACAGCTGGTTGACGCTGTGCCGCGCGGTCACATGCCCGATCTCGTGGCCCAAAACCCCCATCAATTCGGCTTCGGAGTTCAAGTGCGCGAGAATGCCCCGGGTGACGTAAATGAAGCCTCCGGGCAGGGCGAACGCGTTGACTGTGGGGTCGTCGACCACGCGAAACTGCCACGGCAAGTGCGGCCGCTCGGACGTTTGGGCCAGCTCAAAGCCGAGCCCTTGCACGTACTCCTGCAAGTCGTCGTCCGGGTAAAGGCCCATTTCTTCCGCCACGCCTTCCGCGGTTTCCCGCCCCAGCGCGATCTCCTGCGTTTCACCGATCAAACTCAGCTGACGCTGTCCGGTCGCCGGGTTGGTGGCGCAACCGGAAAGCGATAGGGTCAGTACCCCACCGAGCAAGAAGACGTGACAACTCCGCCACATCGCAAGACCTCCTTTGGCCGGCAAACGTTGGCCGACAAACGTTATCACAGCAAGGCTTACCAGGAGCTTTTACACCACCGTTACAACCTCTGGCGACGCTCCACGTTACTCTGATGGCGGCTGGGCGGACGCCGGGGCACCGCGGTTCTACCCAGGTCGAACGCTCATGGGAAGTTGGTTGGAAAAGAGGAATTGCAGATGCACTCGTTGAAACACTCGTTGAAACACTCGTTGAAACACCCGTTGAAATACCCGTTGAAAGTAGTGAGCAACCGGGCACCAGCGTGCGGGCTTGGCTGGCTCGTTTGCGGGCTCGTCCTGGGAATGTGGCTGGGCAGCAGGCCGGCTACGGCCGGAGAATGGCCGGGTTGGCGGGGACCCTTGGGCAATGGGGTCTCGGCCGAAACCGGTTTGATTTCCACCTGGTCGCACGAGACCGGCGAGAACATGATCTGGCGGGACGACTTTTCCGGACGTTCGACGCCGGTTGTTTTTGCCGGTCGGGTGTGCGCCATCGGCCGGGTGGGGGCAGACATCACCCGGCAAGAGATCGTCGCTTGCTGGGACGCGCAAAACGGCAAACGCCTGTGGGAGCGGCGTTTCAACGTGTACCACACGGCCGTGCCGTGGAGTCGGGTTGGCTGGGCCGACGTGGTCGGCGACCCGGAAACCGGCTGGCTTTACGCCCAGTTCGTCAATGGTCACCTGGCCTGCTTTGACCGCGACGGCAAGACCGTGTGGGAGTGGCACTTGGCCGAGGACCTGGGCCGGGCTTCGGGTTATGGCGGGCGGACCAACACGCCCCTGCTCGACGAAAACCGTTTGATCGTCCACGTGATCGGCTCGGCCTGGGGCAAGGACCTGGGCCCCCCCGGTGATCGTTACTTTGCTTTCGACAAGAAAAGTGGGGACGTCTTGTGGATTTCACCGCGCGGCGAGCGGATCCAGGACTTGAATACCCAGTCCAAGCCCACGGCCGCGGTGATCCAGGGTGAGCGCATGATGGTCGCGGGCGGGGCGGACGGCTGGATCCGCGCTTACCAGATCCGCACGGGCGAGCCGGTGTGGCGCTTCCACTTCAGCCAGCTCGCGCTCAACGGCACGGTCCTGGTGCAGGACAACCGGGTTTATGCTTCCCATGGCGAGGAAAACCTCGACGTCGGGGTGATGGGGCGGGCGGTTGCCATCGATGCCACCGGTCGCGGCGACGTGACCGCCACCCATGAGCTGTGGCGGGTCAACGAGCTGCTCTCGGGGTTCTCCTCTCCGCTGCTTCATGGCGACCTGGTCTACTTCATTGACAACGCGGCCAACTTGCATGCGCTCAACCCCAAAACCGGCGAGCAGCGCTGGGAGCACAGCCTGGGCACCGTGGGCAAGGGTTCGGCGGTGTGGGCGGACGGCAAGCTGTACGTCACCGAGGTCAACGGCAAGTTCCACATCTTGGAGCCGAGTGCAACCGGTGCCAAGACCCTCGACACCGAGCTCTTGACCATGCCGGAAGGGCGCCCTGCGGAAATTTACGGCTCGCCCGCGATCGCTTACGGCCGCATCTACTTCACCACCGAAGAAGGGATCTACTGCCTGGGCGATCCTAAGAAGCCGTTCGTGGTCCAGGCCGACCCCAAGGTTTTAAGCGGCGAGGAACCCGCCAACTTAGAAGCCGCGCCCGCGGTGATCCGGGTCGTGCCCGGGGTGTGGGTGGCCCGCGCGCACGAGACCCGTCAGTTCAAAGTCCAGGCTTTTGACGCCAAGGGCCGCTTCCTGCGCGAGGTGCCAGCCACCTGGACGCTCGCCGGTCTGCCTGGCTCGATCAGCGCCGACGGCTGGCTCACCCTCGATGCCCAGGCCGTGCGCGCGACCCAGGTCGGCACGGTTTCGGCCAAGGTCGGCGAACTCACCCACACCGCGGTTTTGCGGGTCGACGGCGACTTGCCCTGGCGCGAAGATTTCGAGCAGATCGAAGTCGGCGGCCAGGCCCCGGCCTCATGGCTCGGCCGCGGCAAAGGTGCCACCGTCCAGGAAAAGGACGGTTCGAAAGTGCTGGTTCAGCCCAAACCCGCTGCCGGCGCCCCGCGGGTCGAGCTCTTCTTGGGACCCGCTCATCTCAGCAACTACACCGTTCAGGCCGATGTCCTGGCCACCCTGCAAGGCCGCAAGCGTCCGGACGTTGGTTTGATCAACAGCGGTTACACCCTCGACCTCCAGGGCGTCCACCAGCGCATCGAGGTGCGCTCGTGGGCTTCCGAGCAGCGCGCCAGCCAGCAGTTTCCCTTCGCTTGGGAAACCGGCGTGTGGTACACCGTCCAGCTGCGGGTCGACGTGGTGCCGGCGGCTGCGGGAGGGGAGAAAGCCTTGATCCGTGGCAAGGTCTGGCGACGCGGCGAGCCCGAACCCGCAGACTGGACGGTCACCGTCGAAGATCCGCTGCCGATCCGCCACGGCAGCCCTGGACTTTATGCCTACACGCCGGTGGAAGCCTATTTCGACAACGTCTTGATCACGACGTCCACCGCGCTTTCGCCCACGACGACCGCCACCACGATGACCGCCACCACGATGACCGCCACCACAACTGCCAAGTGAGGGTAACGCCCATGTCCCGAAGATGTTTCCGTTCAAGTTTTGCCGCGCTCGTGCTCGTGGGCTTGCCCCTGGTCACGGTCTCCCCAGCTCTTGCCGAACCGCAACCCGATCTGACCATGTTCGGCTTGTCCTCTTTGCGCAACGCGGTTTCCGCCGAAAAGGGCTTGCCCACGAAGTGGGACATCGCCAGTGGCATGAACGTCAAGTGGTCGCAGCCGGTGGGTTCGCAGAGCTATGCCGGTCCGGTCATTTTGCGCGGCAAGGTGGTGGTCGGCACCAACAACGAAGGACGCCGCAACCCCAAGCTGCAGCGCGACCGCGGGGTGGTCATGGCTTTTGACGAAGAGACCGGCGAGCTCTGGTGGCAGATGACCCACGAGAAGTTGCCCGAGACCAAGCTCCACGACTGGCCGCTGCAAGGGGTGTGCTCGACCCCGGCGATCGAAGGCGATCGCGTCTACTACGTGTCGAACCGCGCCGAAGTGGTGTGCGTCGACCTCGAAGGATTCCGCGACAAGGAAAACGATGGTCCGATCCAAGACGAGGCTGAGACCAGCGAGATCGACGGCGACTTGATCTGGAAGTACGACATGATGGCCGAACTCGAGGTCTTTCCCCACAACTTGGCCGCGGGTTCGCCTTTGATCGTCGGCGACTTGATCTACACCATGACCGGCAACGGGGTGGACGAAGGGCATGTCAACGTGCCGTCGCCCTTTGCTCCGAGCTTCATCGCGCTCAACAAGAAAACCGGCGAACTGGTTTGGCAGGACGGGAGCCCCGGCGAAAAGATCCTGCACGGGACCTGGAGCAATCCCGCCTATGCCGTGATCAACGGTCGGCCGCAAGTGATCCTGCCCGGCGGCAACGGCTGGGTTTATGCCATGGAGCCCAAGACCGGCGAGCACCTTTGGACCTTCGACGCCAACCCCAAAGATTCGGTATGGCGGTTGGGCGGCGCGGGAACCCGCAACAACATCATTGCCACCCCGGTGATTTACGACAACAAGGTCTATATCGGGGTCGGCCAGGATCCCGAGCATGGGGAAGCCCCCGGCCACTTTTATGCGATCGACGCCACCTTGAGCGGTGACGTCACGGGCAAGGGGCAGGTCTGGCACCGCGGCGGCTCGGACTTCCACCGCACGATTGCCAGCGCGGTGATCAAGGACGACATCGTTTACGTGCCCGACCTCTCAGGTTTTCTTTACGCGCTCGATGCCAAGACCGGCCAGCACTTCTGGACCTATGACAGCTTTGCCGCGGTGTGGGGTTCGCCGCTCGTCGCGGACGGCAAGGTCTACCTCGGCGATGAAGACGGCGACGTCGCAGTGCTCAAGGAGGGCAAGAAGCTCGAAGTCTTGGGCGAGCACAACATGGGCAGCGTGGTCTACACCCGGCCGGCGGCGAGCCACGGCGTGCTCTTCATCTTGAGCCGCAATCGGCTTTTCGCGCTGGCGGAAGGGGCCAAGCCCAAGGCGCCAGAGAGCAAACCGCCAGCGAGCCAGCCGCCAGCGAGCCAACCTCCCGGCGGATCGACGAATGCCGCGGGGAAAAACGGGCAGGGACGATGAGCCTGCCAACCGCCGCTTCAGCGGACCTCGCCGTCCGCAAAAGCGAAGCCAAAAAGCAGCTCGATGCCCACGTGCGCGACATCGTCGCCTGGCACTTCGACCCCGCGACCGGCTCGCCGTTCTGGTTGGAGCGCGCCCAGAGCTTTGCTTTTGATCCGCGGCGCGACATCCAGGGCTACGACGACTTGCATCTCTTCGGCCATTTCGAAGACGAGTGGCTGCGCGGTGGGCCGGTGCGCCGCTTTCTGCCGCGCGGCTTTCGCGGACAGCCGGTCTATGTGTTCGAAACCGGGGGCACGACCGGCCTGCCCAAGAGCCGGATCAACTTGCACGACTTCGAGGTCGACTACGAGATCTTTGGGGACACGCTGGCGGAGGAAAGTTTTCCCCACGGCAGCGATTGGTTGATGCTGGGCCCGACCGGCCCGCGGCGCTTGCGTCTTGCAATCGAGCACCTAGCGCACTACCGCGGCGGCATCTGCTTTTTTGTCGACCTCGACCCGCGCTGGGTGATCAAGCTGGTCAAGGCTCAACGCTTTGCCGAACTCGCAGACTACAAAGAGCACGTGATCGAGCAAGCACTCAAGATCTTGCGCGCGCACGACAGCGTCCGCTGCTTGTTCACCACCCCCAAGCTGCTCGAAAGCCTGGCGGAAAAGGTTTCGCTCAGCAAAAGCGGGATCACCGGCATTTTTTGCGGTGGGACCGAAATGAATGCGGAGTTTCACCGCTTTGCCCGTGAGGAACTGGCGCCTGGGGTCGACTTTGTGCCGGTTTATGGCAACACCTTGATGGGGCTTGCGACCGCGCCGCCTTTTGACCCGGTAGCCCGGGATTACACCATCACTTACTATCCGCCGCTGCCGCGCGCGGTCTTTTCCATCGTCGACCCTGACGCCCCCGACCGCTTGGTCGACTACGGGGCGACCGGGCGGGTGATGCTCACCACCTTGACCCGGGAGTTTTTCATGCCTCGTTTCCTCGAACGCGATGAGGGGGAGCGCGCGTTGCCTTGCGCGCGTTTCCCGTGGGATGGCGTGTCCAACCTCCGCCCCTTCTCCCAGCTCGGGACCACGGTGGCGGTCGGGGTGTACTGATGTTGCATCTCCCCCTGCTGCGCGGCGGCAAGCCTTACTACAGCCTCGAAACCGAGGTTTTAACCGACGTGCGCGATCAGCAGCCGGTCGTCGCCGTGAGCCAAGCGCTGCCCGGGCTGATCGCCCGCGACCTGGCGCGGAGCACCGCCCGGCAACAGCTCGCAGAACACAGCGTCTGCGAGTTGCTCACCCTCTGTGCCAAAGCGGCGGACCTCTTCGCTCACGCGGAACTGCCCCTCGGCGAGACGGTGCAGTCGCCCGCGGACTACTTGCGCCAGCTGGCCGCGACCACCGGCATGCCTGAGGTCATGGGCGCCGCCAACCTGGGGAAAATCGTCAAGATGCTGCGCGAGATGCCGGCCGTGCTCGACGGCTTAACCCGCGGCCTCGACCTCACCATCCTCGACCAGGGCTGGGGCGTCCAGCAGCAGCGCCGCTTGAGCTACCAATGCCAGACCGACAGCCTGGGTGCGATCTTGCCCAACAACTCGCCCGGCGTCCACTCGCTGTGGCTGCCCGCGCTGCCGCTCAAGGTGCCCCTGGTGCTCAAACCCGGACGTACCGAGCCGTGGACCCCGTTCCGCCTAGCCCAGGCCCTCCTCGCCGCAGGTTGTCCGCCCGCGGCCGTGAGCGTCTACCCAACCACCCACAGCGGTGGTGTCGAGATCTTGCTCCGCTGCGGCCGGTCGCTGTTTTTTGGCGACGCCAAGAGCGTGGCCGCCTGGCAAGGCAGCGGCAAGGTCCAGGTGCATGGTCCGGGCTGGAGCAAGGTCTTGCTCAGCGCTGAGGAAGCCGCGCGCTTTCCCGCACACCTCGACTTGCTGGTCGGCTCGATTGCGGCCAATGGCGGGCGGTCCTGCATCAATGCTTCGGGCGTGTGGACCCCGCTTCACGGGCGCGAACTCGCGCTGGCCCTGGCCGAACGCCTGGCCGCGATCCCCGCTCGCCCACTGCAGGACCCGACCGCTCAACTCGCAGCTTTTGCCGATCCGGAAGTCGCTCGGCGCATCTCCCAGCTGATCGACCAGCAGCTGCTGATCCCCGGCGCAGAAGACCTGACCGCAGAGTTCCGCGGTCAAGAGCGGGTGGTCCAGTGCGACGGCTGCACCTTCCTGCTGCCGACGTTGATCTACTGCACGGACCCGGCTCATCCCCTGGCCCACTCGGAGTTCGTGTTCCCCTTTGCCGCGGTGGTCGAAGTCGCCGCGGACCAGCTGATGAGCCGCATCGGGTCGACTCTGGTCGCCACCGCGATCGGCGATGATCCGGCTTTCGTCCGCCAGGCCCTCGACTGCCGCAGCATCGACCGGCTGAACTTGGGTCCGATTCCCACGTACCACATCGCATGGGACCAACCCCACGAAGGCAACCTGTTCGAGCACCTCTACACCCAGCGGGCTTTTCAGGCCATCGCCAGCTAGCGCGCACGGATTTAGGGCAATTAACTTAGAGCAATGGAAGCGAGCGTTCTGACCCCCACCGCTTGGTCCTCTGGTGCGGCGACTGCTGAAACCGCATTGACCCTGCCGTGGACCGCGGAATTGGGGGGCATCGCGATCTCTTTCGGAGCGGGCACCCTTGACCGCCTGGGTGAGGTCGCGCGCGAGTTCGGGGCGCAGCGGGTGCTCGTGGTCAGCGATCCGGGGATCCGCGCGGCGGGCCACCTCGAGCGCGCCGTCGGGATCCTGACCGCAGCTGGCCACCAAGTCGCGGTCTTCGCCGAAGTCAGCGTCAATCCCACGACGGACGACGTGGCAGCTGGGGTCGCGCAAGCCCGCGCGCACATGAGCGAGCTGATCGTCGCGCTCGGCGGGGGCAGCGCCATGGACTGCGCCAAGGGGATCAACTTCCTGGTCACCAACGGCGGGCGCATGGAGGATTACTGGGGCATGGGCAAAGCCGTCCGCCCGTTGCTTCCCGCGATCGGCGTCCCGACCACCGCGGGCACCGGCAGCGAGGCCCAGAGCTACGCCCTGATCGCGCAAGCGGACACCCACCGCAAGATGGCTTGCGGCGACAAGAAAGCGCGCTTTCGCCACGTCCTGCTCGACCCTGAGCTGCTCGCCAGCTTGCCCGCGCCGACCGCTGCGATCACCGCGATCGACGCTATTTCCCATGCGGTCGAAAGCCAGGTCACCCGCCAGCGGAATCCGATCTCGGGGCTCTTGGCCCGCGCTGCCTGGCAGCACCTCGCCACGAATTTCAACGACTTCCTCGCGGCGCGCAGCAACCGGTCGGCGGCTGGCGCGATGCTCCTCGGCGCGCACTTGGCTGGGGCGGCGATCGAAGTCTCGATGCTCGGGGCGGCGCACGCGAGCGCCAATCCGCTGACCGCTCACGCTGGCATCACCCACGGCCTTGCAGTCGGGGTGATGTTGCCCCACGTGGTGCGCTACAACCGCGCCGTGGCCGAACCCTTGTACCGCGAACTCGCGGTCGCGATCGGGCAGGAACCCGCCGACGCCAGCGCGTGGATGGCCCAGCAGGTACACGCGTTCTTGGAAGTCGCCGGCCTGCCGACCACGCTCGGCGCGCTGGGGATAAGGCGCGAGCAAATCCCGCTTTTGGCTCAAGAAGCCACCACCCAGTGGACCGGTCAGTTCAACCCGCGGCCGCTCACGGTCGCCGACTTCCAAGAGCTCTATGCGCAAGCCCTCTAACCCCGCAACCCGCGGTCTGTTGCCCACGATGGGGTCGCTCGCGCAGGGCGTCTTGATCTCGGCCGTTGCCGTGACGCTCCCCGGCGCGCTCAGCGCTGAGCCGTCGGCCTGGAGCCAGTTCCGCGGCGGCGGTGAGCAGCGCGGGGTCGCGGCCGAGGCCTTGCCGGTGCCGCTTGCGGTGCGCTGGACCTTTGCTGCCGAAGGTGGCGTCGAAGCCACCGCCGCGATTGCCGAGGGTACGGCTTACGTGGCGTCGCTTGCGGGCAAGCTCCACGCCCTCGACCTCCTCACCGGGCAAGAGCGCTGGGGCTATACGACCGGCCAAGACCGCAAGACCGCGGCAGTGCCAGCGGCTGGCAGCTCACCAGCAGCCAAGCCCACTGCTCCCGCCATCCTGCCCGAGATCAAGTCTTCACCGCTCTATGCTGCGGGCACGGTCTATTTTGGCGATGAGTCCGGGACGTTCCAT
>CAZCOV010000204.1:0-11616 GCA_964499975.1 uncultured Thermoanaerobaculia bacterium | reverse complement strand
CGGGCGGAGGCGGCGTTTTGTTTACTGACTCGGGCGGCTGAGGTGACGGTTGGCGTCGAGGCGCTGCGGGGACGGGCGGCGCCGGGGGAGCCGGACGTGCCGCGGGTGTTTCCGGCGGCGGGACGGGAGCTGCGACCGCGGGCGGAGCCGTCTGCCGCGGAGTCACCGGCGGCGCGGGTGGGGCCGCGGGTCGAGCTGGGGGTGCAGGTGGGGTCGCTTCCGCAACCTGTACGGGTGCGGGTGGGGGAGCTGGACGCGCTGTTGCTGGCGGCGCCGCGGCGGGTCTGGGTGGCGGGGCCGCGGCTCGCTGCACCGGTGGGCTGTCAACCACCCTGGCGCGCACCACGGGGGCGCGGGAGCAACCGAGCAGCGCCGTCCCGATCAAGGCAGCGCAGGACCAAAGAAGCAGGAACGAGGGGCTAAGGTTTTTCAATTTCATCGTCGACTCCTGGGTTTTGCCGTCGCAGCTCAATCATAGGCTAGGGAACCCAGGCCGGGGAAGCGAAAGTAAGCCAACTTCGACCCTGCCCACGATTCTCGCGTCCCCGCGCGGCGGATCGACGCTTGGGCTAAGTACTTCAGGACTAAGGCACAGTCACGCTCCAGGCGCTGGTGTTTCCCGCAGCAAAGCCGTCGGCAAAGATCCGGGGGTTGGTGTTCAAGTAGAGCACCAATCCATCGTGGTCCGACGAGCGCAGCGGGGTGGTGTCGTCGTTGATCAAGTCGACGGCAGCATCGGCATTGCCGCGGCCGTAGGCCAAGCTGATGACCCGGCTGTTTGCGCTTTGCGAGGTCAGGGCATGGTCTAAAACTTGGGCGCTCCCGGCAAAGACAAAGGAGTACTGCGCTGCTCCAGGCAAGCGCTCGACTTGGTTCGTCAGGTTGGGGGTGACCAGGTCAGGACCCGAGAGCAGGTTCAAGCTGGGGTCGAACTGGCCCCGGATCTGCCCCACCACGTCGACGTAACCATCGGTGAACTGGAAGGCGTTGAGGTCGCCGATCACTACCAGCGGACGAGTGCGATGGGCGACGGTGGTCTGCACGGTCTGCACCTTCTGGGCAATCGACTGGGCTTGCTCCAGCCGCTTCTGCCGCACCCGGGGGCCATCGACGGGGTCGTCGATCCCGCCCAAAGAGCGGGTGTGGAGGACCATCACGGCCAGGGGAAAGTTGCTGCCGCCGGCGGTGTAACGGCCTTCGAAAAGGAGGGGTGGCCGGTCGTGCAGGAGCGAACCATCGACGCTCAGCACCTCGGTCGCCCCGAGTTGGGTGATTCCGTCCACGGTGACGGTGCTCTTGACGAGAAAACCCACATCGATCCCACCCACGTCATTGCCTTCTTCGAGGTAAGCGCTGTAGCTGACGCTGGGATTGAGCGCGGTGATATCAGCAGCCAAAGCCGTGAGGACCCCGACTTTCTCGACTTCTTGCACAGCCAAGACATCCGGGGCACCCAGGACGTCGAGAATGTAGCGCGCAAATTTGGCGCGGCGGCGGGCATATTCTGCTGCTGAAACCACGGTGTCGTCGCCCGGATCGTCGATGGCGTCGTAGAAGCGGAACATGTTGAGGGATCCCACGGTCATCTCGTTGGGATTGCGCGGCCGCACCGCAACCGGCAGTGTGGCAGGGGTGACGCTCAAGGCCGTGGGCCACAGCTCATAGCCGTTGAATTCGAAGCCCAAAGCTCCGGTGGCGCTGAACGAGGAGCCAGCGGGGATCAGCTGGTTGGGCAAACCCAGGCGGTCCGGGTCGAGTTCGAAGACTTCGGGATTGCCGTCCCACACCGGGATCGGCGGGGCGAGCCCCGGGAATTCCACCCCAGGTTCGCGGAACGGACGGTCGGCCCCAGCGACGACAAAGATTTCAGCGATCGGGTCGGTGCCGAAGCGTTGGTTGGCACCGCCGACCGTGCCATCTTGGATTTCGATCAACATGCCTTCGTAGCACTCGAATTCGAGCGCACACGTGGGCGACGTGGGATCGGGCGTGGGGGTTGCCGCATCAAAAAGCAGGGCCGTGGGCAAGGCCGCGGTGCCCACCAGGCCCACGGTGGGGCTGCCGGTGATTTCGGTGAACTCGAAAAACTCATCGACCAGCCCGGTGACGTCAACCACATCGCCCGGGCTCACCCCGGGTGCGGTGCCGGTGAACACGTAAATCCCGTTCGAGGTGTCAGGATCGAGGTCAGCGCGCGCGTCTGGGGTTTGCATGAAGAAGCCCACGGGTCCGACCGCGATGACCACGTTGCCCAAGCTGCTCACCACCTGGCCATCATAAGGTGAGGCCGTGCCACTGCCTTGGATGTCGAAGATCTCGTAGACCGTTGGCGTGCCCCCGCTGCAAGTCGCCGTGTGGCTGCCCAAGCCGGCAAAAGTATCGATGGCGAAACTGTCCCACTCGGTGGCAGGGTTGAAGCTGTTGCTGGGGTTGGTGTCTCCGACGCAGACCGCGCTCTTGCGGCGCAGGGTTTCGTCTTGGGTGCCGATCCCGCTGCCACTCCATTCGCTGCCCGGATCCACTCCGATCTGGCCGAGCGAGTCGATGACGGTGCCACCGGAACCCCCGCGGCGCAGCACGACCGCGTCATCGCCGCTGAAAAAGCTCAGGGTCGAGATCAAGTCGGCCTGGGCGAGGACGGCGGCGTCAGCATTGTCATCGGCCACCACATAAACATCGCCTGCGGCCACCGTGCCGGTGAGCCCGATCGTGGTACCCGCAGTAGCCGAGCCGTTGAAGTAGAACTCGAGCTGGTACGCGCCAGTTCCCAAGTCGATCGCGCTGGCAGTGCCGTTGTAGAGCTCGATCGCCTTATTGTTGGCGCTCCCTTCGAGGTACTCCGACATGAAAACGTCGGTGGGGGCAGCGAACGTCGGACCCGCGGTGCTGGTCAGCAGCACGAGAGACCAGAAAAGGGCGATGATCCTGCGATGCCGAGCTTGCGGGGGCGTCAGGTGGTGCATGGGTTTTCTTCGGTTTTGCCGGTGAGATAGGTTTGCGATCCAACCCGATCATCGCAAACCCAGGCACTGGCAAGCAAGCCTTTATCTGGGTGTGTGGGTGTGGCGGCTGGATCACCGGACCAGCCCAAAGCTCGCGACGGTGGCGCGGATGCCCGCGATCGTGTGCTCGCTGGGGCGCGTGGTGTGGCGGTAGAGGAAGACGTACAGCGCCTGAGCGGTTTGGAGGATCGACATGCCGAGATATGACGGCGCGTTGCCGCCGGCCACGAAACGGGCGGGCAGCTCGAACAGGAAGCTCCGCGCCCGGAGGTCCCCGACCAGGAAGGAATCATCGCTGAGCAGGCGCGCACCGCTCGGGGCGCGCAGGACCTCGTCGATCTTGCTCAGCCGCCGGGCCGTACACGTGACGTGGACGGAGTCGATTTTGAAAGCAAACACCGAGGACGGCTTGCGCGAGCCGGAGACCGGTTCGGCAGCTTCCGTGAGAGTGATACGGCAGCCGTGTCGATCGCTCACCAGGTCCCGGCCAAGGATGCGGTAGTTAGGGGGGAGCGAGTTTTGCACCGGGTGCGAGTTGCCCACAACCGTCGGCGGCTTGAGTGGGGCGCGCAGCCAGAAGCTCGTTTCGTAAAGCCGCCGCCAGCTGCGCGCGAGCCAGGAGACCGGTTTTAAGAGCAGCAATAGGATCCGCGCGCGGCGACGCATCCGCTCCATTTCCGCACGCAGCTCGGGGGGAATCTCAAAATCAGCGGCGGCACGCGGCAAACTCGGAGAAAAGCGTCGCGCCAAGAGTTCGGGGTTGTGGATATCGATTTCACCGGTGTCGTAGCGCTTTTGGACGAAGAGCAGGTGTTCGAGCTGCCAGCCGGCCAGCAGCTGGTGATTCCCGCATTCGAGGTCATCGTAGCTGGCCACGGCGGCGTCGACGCCCAGGCAGTGACAAAACTCGCGGCAGATGTCTTCCTTGAAAGCTGCCCGCCGGTGATGGAGCCGGATGATCTCGGCGGCCAGCTCGCGCGGGAGCCCCAACTTCTGGCACAAGGTCGCGGGATCGGCTGGCGGCCGGTGCAGCGGGGCCAAGGCTTGCTCCGCAAACGACGAGTAACTGCGCGGATTGCAGTTGAAGGAACCGGCAAAGCCTTGACCATCGAAGAGGTCATAGCCCCAGACGTCACTGTCTTGCACCCACACATAAAGCAGCGGCGAGCTGTTGACTAGGAGCTCGTGGATCAAGCGCAGCTCTTCATCGAAATGGCTGAAAAAAAGCACGGTCCAGCGTTCGTTGCTGAGCACAAACACACTGCGTTCGTTGTCTCCATCGAGATCGAACAAGGCGGGTTCGTCCGAACGCTCAAACCCGCGAGCGGGCAGCCAGCGGGCGAGGGAACGATGGACTGCTTCGAGCTGGCAGCCCGGTAAGCAGATGCTGTTGTAAAAAGCCCCCATCCCCAACTCTTCTCCTGATCACTTCGGGCCCTCAACCCGTTCGCCCAACTGGGAACGCAAAATCATAACAGCACGACTGCACCGCGCGGAATGGCGTTGCCGATACCGCTTTCGCGGCAGCACCACCTGCCCAGCTCGCGCTGACGTTCTGCCCTGCGTCAAATCCGCCGGCCAGGGGTAAAGAGCGCGCTCATCCGTTCGGGGTTGAGAATGCCGCGGGCGCGCAGTTCCTCATCCACTGCCGCGCCGGCTGCTTTTGACTCGTCGGGTGCGAGCGCCAAGCGACGGCGTCGCGCAAAGAGCGCGTGGATTTCCATCTGACTCGCGGCGAAAGCAGCTTCAGCGCGCTCTAGCTGAATCTTGGCGATGTTGTTTTGCCCTTGGGCAATCGCGATCCCCGCGCGGATCAAGCCGGCTTGACCTGCGGCCCAGCTCGACCGCTTGCGCGAGATGCGGCGGGCGTCGCGCCGGGCCAGTGCCAGCCACTGCGGGCGGTGGGCGCTCGGCGTTACGGCATCGCTGGCCAGGGCCAGCGCGATCCGCGCCCGCAGGTCATAGAACTGGATGAAGACCAGCTCGAGCCGCAGCAGCATGGAGCGAACCAAGAGCGGCCAACCGCCCTGGATCACTTTCCAGGCAGCGCGGGCCCGATCGCTGTAGAGCGCGGTTTGGACTTCGGCGACCAGCCGCCCAAAGTGTTGGTAGTGGAAGCCGCCCTGGGCCCACTGACGGCTGCCCGCTGCGATCTCGGCCAGGGCTTTGTCGGGTTCGTCGCGGCTCAAATGGAGCAGGCTGATGACCCAGAAACGGAGGTGGACCTCGAGATAAAGATCGCCCCGCTGCCGTGCGCCTTGGAGCAAGGCGGGCCATTCCGCGAAGACCTCAGACCAGTGGCCGAGGGCGATTTGGGCGAGGGTTTGAAAGTGACGGACGGTGTCGAGCTCCCAAGCAACCCCCAGACCGGTTTCGCGCAACTGCTTTTCCGCTCGGGTGAGCCGCCGGATCGCATCCTTGAAAGCACCGCGCGCGCAAGACGCCATCCCGGCTGCCATTTCGGTCAGACTGGACGCGTAAGTTCCTTCGACCCGTCCGGCCAGCTCGCGGGCGGCGATCAGCTTGGTTTCCGGATCACGGCCAGCGAGCATCCCGAAAAAGATCTCCATGGCCATCCCCCGCGCTGCCCGCTGGGGTTCCCCTGCCTGGAGCGCCAGCCGCAGATGGCGGGCATGAAAGAGTGCGGCTTGGCGCACGTCGATCAGGCAAAGCCCGGTGGTTGCCGCCCAGCACAGATCTATCTGGCGCAGCAGCTGGGGGTCACAAGCCGATTCCGGGCGGGATTCCAAGTGCAGGCCGCGCAAGCCGAGGCGCAGCCGCTCGACCCACAGCATGCACCTGACCTTGAAAGGATGCTCCTCGAGCTTGAGACCGACGCTGCGCAACACGTGGCGCAGCACCCCAAGACCGCGTTCGACATGCCCGCTGATCAGCAAATTCTCGGCCGCGCTGCGCTGTGCTTCAAAAGGATTAATGGTGCCCGAGTCACTCGCTGCCCGCAAAAAAGTCTCAGCCGCCTCGCGGCTTTGTCCGGCACTGGCCAAAGCATCGCCGAGTTTGACCCGGAGTTCGTACTGCTCGGCCCCGACTGCGGGCACTAGGTCGAGTGCCATGCGGTAAAGCCGGGCAGCGCGATCAAAAGCCAAGGCTTCACCCGCTCGCTGAGCTGCGGCGATCAAATACTGGCGCGCGCGTTCGGTTTCGGCAGTGGCTTGGAAGTGCATGGCCAAGGTCTCCGGCTCAGCTCGTCCGGAAGACTCCAGGGCCAGGGCGAGTTGCCGGTTCAAAGCGGAGAGAGTGGCTGCGTCGAGGCTCGAGACCACGGCCTCGCGGATCCGGTCATGGTAAGTCTCGATCTCGTTGCGCTCCTCGGTCTTGAGCCAGCGGACCAGCTTGGCTTCAGTCAAAAAGTCAAAAATCGGCGTCCGCGACTTGAGCCCTAGAGCTTCCAGGGCGACGTCCACCTCAAGGGGTTTGCCCGCAACCGCGACCAGCGCGAGCAAATCGCGTGCGGTGGACGGCAACTCGGCAACCCGCGCCAAAATGACGTCGCTGAGGCGAAATTCTCCCGTCATCCACTGGTCGCCGCCGCTGCCCAGAGCCTGTCCATCGCCATCATCGCCTGCGCCTGCATCCTCGCTGGGGCGAAGGCCGTCGCGCAGGAGTTCCGCCAGAAAAATCGGGCTACCCGCGGCTTCGCGCACGACCTTGCGGATCTGCTCCGGCGGGAGTTGAACACCCTCTCGGTGCAGCCAGAGTTCGACCAACTGGTGAGCTTCTTGCGGGCTGAACTCCGTCAATTCGATTTCGTGGACGTCGATGCCGCGGGTCTTGAGCACGACGCGATGCTCGGCCAAAGCGCGGAGGAAGGAACTCTGGGCTTCACCTTCGTTGCGGAAACTGCCGAGGAGCAGCAGGGGTGGTGCGTCCGGCGGTCGCAGCAGCAATTCGAGCAGGGAGAAGCTGTCGCCGTCGCCCCACTGCAAATCATCGATCGCGAGGATCAAAGTGCGGCGTTCAGCGATCCGCGCGAGCAGCTGGCGCAAGGCGCTGGCGGCTCGCCGCAAGCCTTGCTGGGGATCCGTCGGCGCGGGTTCGACGTGGACTTCGGCGAGAAGAGGGACCCGGCGCAACACCGGGAACAGACGGACCAGCGCGGCGATTTGGGTGGGGAGCAGGGCTTCGACTTGGTGGGTGGGCAAGCTGCGCAAAAAACGAGTCAAGGCGTCGATCAGGCTGTCCCATGCTTTGTAGGGCACCGATTCCTGGATGTGGCATTTTCCCAGCAATACCACCGCATCCTCCCCGGCCGGGGCCAGGCCGTCCAAAAAGTGGTGGACCAGCGCGCTCTTGCCGATGCCCGAAGCCCCGCTGATGTAGACCACGACGGCGCCTTGACGGCTGGCGTGGAGGGCCCGTTCAAGACTGCTCAAAGCCGCTTCCCGCCCAACGAACAGCGGATCTTGCCGGGGAGCGGCGGCGGTGGCCGGCAGGAGGTCTTCCGCACCACCACCGAGCCGCTGCAAGAGTTCCGCGACCGAAGGCCGGTGCCGCGGATCATCCCGCAGCAAGTCGCAGCACAGCGCCGAAAGACCCGGCGGTGCGTTTGCTAATCGGTTGGCCAAGTGGTGCCTGAACCCGTCGGGATCCACGCCGCCGGCAGCAGGTTGGGGCAGAGCGCCGGGGGCTGCGGGTCCCCAAGGTAGCTCGCCGGTCAGCGCTTCAAACAACATCACCCCGACGCTGTACACGTCGCTCGCCGTAGTGCTGGGTAAACCCTGAGCCTGTTCGGGCGACATGTAAGCCGGGGTCCCGAGCATGGGCACGACCAGGCTCTCGAACTGTCCTGCGAGTTCGGCGACCAGACCAAAGTCGAGCAGGACCACGCGATTCTCTGCGGTGACCAGTACATTGGAAGGTTTGATGTCGCGGTGCAGCTTGCCTTCCTGGTGGAGGCGAGCGAGTCCGCGGGCGAGCTGTTCGAACGCACCCGGCAGCCGCTCGGGATCCGGCAGGTGCGGGCTGGGCCGGGCAGCGGGCGCCGGGGACCAGACCGCGGGCAGGGGCTTGGCCGCTTCGCCGCTCCACGACCCGGCAGAAAAACGCGCCACTCCTGAGCTGCTGCTGCCGGCGGAACTGGCGCCAGCGTCCGACCGCAAATACGCGATCAGGTCCACCCCCACCACCAGTTCCATGGTGAAAAACCAGAAGCCCTGCTCGGAAAAGAGCTCGTGAAAAGCCACCAAGTTGGGGTGTCGGATGCCGGCCAAGGAGCGAAACCCCTTCTTGAACCGGTAGAGCGCGTCGCCGTCCGCATTGTGCAGGACCTTGACTGCGACCAGCACGTTGTCCCGGCGGTCATAGGCCTCGAAGACCACGCCATAAGCACCTGCCCCCAGCCGGCGCTGGACGAGAAAGCGGTCGGTGCCGATAAAGTCCTCGGCGCTCTTGCGGGCGATCGTGCGGTCAGACGCGCTGATGGCGGGCCTCCAGCTTCTCCTCAAACCTGAGCCAGCGACGTGCTCGGCCGGAAGAGTCGTGACGCCGCATTTTCGCATGAATCTTTCGCATGAATCTAAGGAAAAAATTCCAATTCAAGCAAGGTAGCAAAGTGGTGTTGCGACCTATCAGGCTTTTGGCCGGTTTGGGTTTGGAGGCGGGCAGGTTTGGGTTCGGGGTTGGGCAGGTTTGGAGGTGGGCCGGTTTGGGCAGGGGAGTGATTGCCAGGAGCTGCTCTCGGACTTGCACCTCGTGGTATCCTGCGCCAGCATGAGCAGGATGCGCTGGCACCTCGGCGAGCTGACCTTGACCCTGGTCGACGATGGCGAGTTTCGCCTCGACGGGGGGGCTATGTTCGGCGTGGTGCCTCGTCCGCTGTGGGCCGAGCACAAACCGCCGGACGAGCAAAACCGCATCCGCATGAAAACTAACTGTGTGCTGGTCGAGCGGGGTGACCAGCTGCTGTTGGTCGACACCGGCATCGGCGACAAGCACAACGCAGCTTTTCGTGAGCGCTTTGCTATGGCTGAGGACGCCTTGCGCTTGCCCCAGCAAATCGAACAGGCGGGGTATGCGCTGAGCGACGTCACCCAGGTGCTCTTGACCCACTTGCATTTCGATCACTGCGGCTGGAATACCCGCGAGCAGCACGGTCGGCTGGTCCCGACCTTTCCCCGCGCCCGCTACTTTTTGGCGCGCGGTGAAGTCGAACATGCGCGTCAGCCCAACCTGCGCGACAAGAGCAGCTACGATGGCCGCAACTTTGAACCGTTGTTCGCAGCGGGAGTGGTCGAACTGTTCACCGACACGGTTGAGCCGCTCCCGGGCGTGGTCGCGCAGCGGACCCCAGGGCACAACGCCGACATGTGCATCGTGCATTTTGTCGGCGGCAGCGAGCAGGCCGTGCTGTGGGCAGACCTGATTCCGACCCCAGCGCATGTGCCCTTTGCCTGGACTATGGGTTACGACCTTTACCCGCTCTTGACCCTGGAAAACAAAAGCCGTCTGATCCCGCAAGCCGCAGCTTTAGGTTGGATTTGTATTTTCCAACACGAAACCGACGAGCCCCTGGGCAAACTGGTCGAGGCGCCGAACGGACGCTATCAAGTCGAACCCTACCTGCCTCTGCCTGCGGCCGACCCTCTCCGCGCGGCGGACGGCGCAGAACCCTTGCGAGGAGGAAGCCGTGGCGAAGGAAGATGATTTCAATTTCGATCTGATCGTGATCGGCAGTGGTCCGGGTGGCTATGTCGCAGCGATTCGCGCGGCGCAGCTGGGGCTTAAGACCGCGGTGGTGGAAAAGGATCCGGCGTTTGGCGGCACCTGCTTGCATCGCGGTTGCATCCCGACCAAAGCCCTGCTCCACACCGCGTCCACCCTCGACGAAATCCGCCGGGCGAGCGCGCTGGGCATCGACGTGGCTGCGCCGTCCCTCGACCTCGGCAAGGCCCAGGCTTACAAGCGTGGAGTGGTCGACAAGAATGCCAAAGGCATCGAGTTCCTGTTCAAGAAAAACAAGGTCCAAGGACTGCACGGCTGGGGACGGCTGGCCGGGCCAAATCAGGTCGAAGTCACCCGCGGTGACGAGCAGACCACCTACTTGACCCGCTTCATTTTGCTCGCGACCGGCTCAGTGCCGCGCGACTTGCCCCTCGCCCCTGCCGACGGCGAGCGCATCTTGAACTCCGACCACCTCCTTGAGTGCCAGTCGGTACCCGGGTCCCTCGCGGTCTTGGGGGCAGGCGCGGTGGGCAGCGAGTTCGCGTCGATTTTTGCTGCGTTCGGCGCCCAAGTGACGCTGATCGAGATGTTGCCCCGCCTGTTGCCGGGCGAAGACGAGGAGATTTCGGCCGAACTCGAACGCGCTTTCCGCAAACGCGGCATCAAGCCTTTGACCAGCACGCGCTTGGCCGCGGTCGAGCGCGAAGACCAGGGTCTGCGCTTAACCCTCAGCCGCGAAGGGCAAGCGCCGCAGCACCTGGTCGTCGACCAGCTGCTGGTCGCGGTGGGGCGAGCGCCAGTCACTTCCGGCCTGGGGCTCGAAGCACTGGGCATCGCCTGCGAACGCGGCTATGTCGTGGTCAATCCCTTCATGCAGACGGCATTGCCACACGTCTACGCGATCGGCGACGTGGTCAACACCGCCTGGCTCGCGCACGTGGCTTCGAGCGAAGGGATCTTGGCGGTCGAGCACATGGCCGGACAGCCCGTGCGGCCGATCGACTACCAGCGGGTGCCGTCTTGCACCTACTGCCAACCCGAAGTCGCGAGCGTCGGCTTGACCGAAGCGCGCGCCCGCGCGGCGGGTCATGCTGTCGCGGTCGGCAAGTTCCCGTTCAGCGCTCTGGGCAAGGCCGCGATCCTGCGTCACCCCGAGGGTTTCGTCAAGATCGTGCGCGAGACCCGCTATGATGAGTTGCTCGGGGTGCATATCCTCGGCGCCCACGCCACGGACTTGATCGCCGAAGCTTGTGTGGCGTTGCAAGTCGAAGCCACGACCGAAGAGCTTTTCCGCACCATGCATGCCCATCCGACCTTATCCGAAGCGATGATGGAAGCGGCCCACGCAGCTGCAGGGCACAGCATCCACGTCTGATGACAACCTCTTTTCAACCCGTTTTAAACGGGCTGGAAAGGAATTGACCGGAGACGTCTTGCCATGGCAACCGAAGTCTTGATGCCCCAGATGGGGGAGTCGATCGCCGAAGGGACCATCACGCGCTGGCTCGTGCCAGCAGGGGCTGAAGTAGCGCGCGACCAGCCGCTGCTCGAGATCTCGACGGACAAGGTCGATGCGGAGATTCCCAGCCCGGCGAGCGGTGTTCTGCTCGAAATCCGGCGCCAAGCGGGTGAGACCGTGCCGGTCAACACCGTGGTCGGCCTGATCGGCAAGCCCGACGAGCAGCCCGCGGCGAAACCGCCTGCGCCCGCTGCTGTGACGAAGCCGGTGGTCGCCCAGGAAGCCGGTGCTGGCCCGGTCACCGACGCGGTCGCGGGAGAAATGACCCTGGCCGAACGCCTGCGCCGCTTTTCCAGCCCGCTGGTGCGCAACATCGCGCGGCAGGAAGGCGTCGACTTGATGCAAGTGCAAGGCAGCGGCGTGCACGGCCGGGTGACCAAGAAAGACATCCTCGCCTACCTCGAAACCCGTCAG
>CAZCOV010000203.1:0-11701 GCA_964499975.1 uncultured Thermoanaerobaculia bacterium | reverse complement strand
CGGGCACGGCATAGTGGTAGACCTGGCCGTCGAAGACGCAGGTGCGCTCGTCGAAGTCCCAGCCGTTGGCGTTGTAGAAGAGGGTGAGTCCGTAGCTGAGGTCAGGCCCTACCGGGTAGGTTGTGCCGAGGGGCAAGTGGAGGACGAGGTTGCCGTTCGCGAGGTTGATCGAGTCGATTTCGCCGACTTGGTAGGCGGTGTCGGCGGACAGGCCGCGCTGGTGGCTGGGCGGGACCTGAGCCAAGATCGGGCTGGTCAGGAGCAGCAGGGCCAGCATGCCAATGAAGTGGCGCATCATCGCCGATTATAGGTTGGAACTTGCACCCGGCGTTAGCTGGGTTAGCTCAGATAGCTCAGATAGCTCAGATAGCTCAGATAGCTCAGATAGCTCAGATGGCTCAGATTCTTCGGTGCCAGGCACGAGGGAGGTCAAAGCGGATCGGCGCTGCTATGGGGTGGGGAATTCAGCCGGTGTAGAGGGCGTCGAGCAGGGGCTGGTACTTCTGTTCGACGACTTTGCGCTTGACCTTTAAGCTAGAGGTGAGTTCTCCCGCTTCTTGGGTGAGCTCGGCTGGGAGGATGATGAACTTCTTGATCGAAGCATAGCTCGGCAAGGAGGCATTGAGCTGGTCGATCGCAGGCTGGATCAGCGCGCGGACGTCTGGGTGGGCGGTCAGCTCCGCGTAGCTGCCGTTCAGGCCGTGGGCGGCGGCCCACTGGGTCAGGGTCTCGGCGTCGAGAGTGAGCAGCGCCGAGCAGAAGTTGCGGTTGTCGCCATGCACCACCACCTGGCTTACGTAGCGGCACTGGGCCTTGAGCTTGCCTTCGAGCAGTTGCGGTGCCACATACTTGCCGCCCGAGGTTTTGATTAGGTCTTTCTTGCGGTCGGTGATGGTCAAAAACCCGTCGGCGTCGAGCGACCCGATGTCGCCGGTTTGCAGCCAGCCGTCTACCAACGTTTCGGCCGTGGCTGCGGGCAGGCCGTGGTAGCCGCGCAGGATGCCGCGGCCGCGCAGTTCCACCTCGCCATCGGCGGCGATCCGCACTTCGGTGCCGGGCAAGGGCTGACCCACGGTCCCAAACTTGTAGTGCGTCGGACGATTGACGAAGCTTGCGGCACTCGACTCGGTGAGCCCGTAGCCTTCCAGGATGAGGATCCCCGCTGCGTGGAAAAACTCGGCAAGGTCACGCGCGAGCGGAGCCGAGCCGGAAACGAAAAAGCGCAGCCGTCCACCAAAGCGGGCGCGCAGTTTGGAGAAGACCAGCCGATCTGCGAGCCAACGTTTGGCCGCGAGCCAGCCGCGTGGCTGCTCGCCCCGCTGCGCGAGCGTGGAGCAGGCGTACCCCACGGCAATCGCCCAGGTGAAGATCGCGGCCTTGAGCGCGCCCCCCTCTTGCGCCCCGGCAACCACTTTGTTGTGAACTTTTTCAAAAATGCGCGGCACTGCCGCGACAAAGGTAGGGCGCACGGCTTGCAGGTTGTCGACCAGCTTGTCGATCCGGCCGTCGACGGCGGTCGCAAAGCCGATTTTAATTTGCGCGACTTCGAGCACTTTGCCAAAAGAGTGGGCGAGCGGCAGCCACAGGAATTGCTGGTCGTCTGGCAAAAGCAGCGCCAAGGCGTCGATGGCTTCGGCTTCGTAGACCCAGTTATCGTGGGTCAGCTCGACGCCTTTGGGATTTCCGGTGGTGCCCGAGGTGTAAATCAACGTGGCAAGAGCGTTCGGGTCAATCGCGCCCGCGATCTGGGAAAATGCGTCGGGTTCTCGCGCGGCGAGCGCTGCCCCCGCAGCCGTGAGCTCGGCCCAGGAAATCACCCATCCGTCGTGCCCGCCGGGGCCGTCGATCACGATCACCCGCTGGACTTCGGGCAGCTGGTCGCGCCGGGCCACCAGCTTGGCCACTTGCTCCTCGTGTTCAGCGAACACGAAAGCGCTGGCCGAGTCGCGCAGGATGTAGGCGCACTCGTCCGCGGTGCTGGCAGGGTAGATGGTGGTGGTTGCCCCGCCCGCGCAAAGGATCCCCAGATCGATCAGGATCCACTCGACCCGGGTGTTGGCAAGGATGGCGCAGCGCTGCTCCGGAGCGAGGCCGAGCGCGCGCAGCCCAGAAGCGATGAGGCGGACCTCGTCGCCCACTTGCTGCCAGGTGAGGGTGCGCCAGCCGTCCCCGTCGGGCGCGAGGAAAGCTTGGCGCTCCGGGGTGGCTGCGAGGCGCGCGAGGAACAGCTGGGGGATGGTCCGCGCAGGGGTGCCGGTGGCCTGCAAAGCTGGGAGGGGGATCGCCGCTGTCATCGCTGCCAAAGACATACCATAACAGCGTCAATCTGTCGAGGCGGACTGACGGGTCAACGCGTCGACGATGCCGGCGACCACCGCGCGGACCGGGGCATTGGGGGTTTGCAGCATCTGGCGGGCGGAGTTGCCTTCGTCGAGGATCAGCACGGTCTCGCCCGGGCCCGCGTCGACCAGGTCAATCGCGATCGTGGTGTTGCCCGTGGGCTGACTGTTGACGTCGAGAACCTCGCAGAGCAGCAAGCGCCGGCCGTTAAAAACCGGCGCGTGGATCGTCGAGACCACGGTGCCGCAAACGCGCGCGAGTTTCATCGCGGGCCTCCAGCGTCGACCGCGTCGACGATGCCGACGATCGCGTGGTCGACCGGAACAAAGGTTTCTGGCAGGGCGAGCGCCGCTTCCCGGCTGGCGACCACGTACACGATCTCGCCCGGGCCGGCCATGGCCACGGCGTCGGCGGCAACCACGGGTTCGCCGTGGGGAGCAAGGTCGGCGTCCAGCGGCTGGACCACCAGGAATTTGACCCCGGTGAGCCCGGGCGTCCGCTCGGTGGCCACTACCGTACCGATCACCCGTCCGAGTTGCACGAAAGCTACCTCCCTGTGCGGAGGCGGGTGGCCCAGTCGGGCGCCGCCTCGAGGTTTTTCTGCATGTCGTGGTGGAGCTGCGCGATCACGGTTTGGGCGACCAGCAGGTCAAGGCGGCCGAGGCCTGCGACCGCGAGCTCGACCGCGGCTTCGACATCGGCGACCTCGCCTTGAAACAGGCAGTAAGCCTTGCCGCCGAGGTCGTCGGCCAAACGCAGCTCCGCGAGTTCGACCGCCGCGCCTTTGACCCCGCGATCCGCCGCCCCCAAGATCGCGGGCACGGTCGCGGTCTCGACAATCCCCACGGCATCGGCGCAGCGCCCCCGCGGCCGTCCGGCGAGCGCGGCCAGGACCTGGGGGTGGGCGTCGGGCAGGAAAATTTCGTCGAGGATCGCCGCTGCCCCAGCTTCGCGCCCCGCGCTCAGAGCTTCTTCGACTTCGGCCACCTCGCCTTGCACCAGGACGAGGTATTTGCCCGGGTGGACCGTGCCCGCGCGCGCCACTTTGACCGGGCTGCGTTTGACCATGGCGTCGCCGGCGCGGATGCCGAGCGCGATCGAAGCGAATTCGAGAACGCCAATCGCGGAATGCGCGCTCAAGCTTGCCTCATCCGACGATCCGCAAGCCGCCGACCACGGTCATCCGCCGCTCGCGCGAAAAGCTGCGCGGACGGGTCAGCCCCTCGCCGGTGGGGCTGGCGATCGAGAACGACGTGTGTCCTTCGCCGCCGGCGCCCAAACCCGCGAGGGTGGGTCCGTTGACCGAAAAGATGCTGACGTTCATCGCCTGCGCCATGCGGGTGATGGTGGCCACGCGCTGGGAATAAATCGCGGCGGTGTGGCCGAAGCCGTGCTCGGCTTTGACCGCGAGCTCGATGCCCTGCTCGGCATTGGCAACCCGCACCACCGGCAAGACCGGCATCATTTGTTCGGTCCACACCAGGCTGTGCTCAGCGGGCACGTCGACCACCACCAAGCGCACCTGATCGTCGGCCGGGATGCCGATTTCGCGCAGGATCTTGCCCGCGTTTTGCCCGATCCACTGGGGGTTGATCTTGCCCGGCTTGCCGGGCGGACCCAGCTCTTTGAAAATCACTTTTTCGAGCTGCGCCACTTGGTAGTCCTTGAGCAGGACAGCCCGGTGGGCTTGCATGGCTTGGAGCAACCGTTCGGCCACGGACGCGACCACGAAGACTTCTTTTTCGTCGGTGCAGATCACATTGTTGTCAAACGAGCTGCCGCGCACGATCTCGCGGCCGGCGAGATCGAGGTCTGCGGTTTCGTCGACGAGCACCGGCGGATTGCCCGGGCCCGCGGTGATCGCCCGCTTGCGGGTGGCGAGCGCGGCTTCGACCACCCCTGGGCCGCCGGTCACCAGCAGGATCCGGGCGCGCGGGTGGTTCATCAGCGCTTGCGCGGTCTCGAGCGTGGGTTGGGGGATCGAAGTCACCAGGTTGGCGGGACCACCGGCTTCGCGGATCGCCTGGTTGATCCAGCGGACGTTTTTGACCGAGACCCCTTTGGCGTTGGGGTGGACGTTGAAGACCAGGGCATTGCCCGCGGACAAGACGGCGATCGAGTTGTTGATGATCGTCGAAGTCGGGTTGGTGGTCGGGGTGATCGCGGCGACCACGCCAAAGGGGGCGTATTCGGTGATGGTCAGCCCGCAGTCGCCGGTTTGCACTTGGGGTTCGAGGTCTTCCGGTCCGGGAGTCTTGTCGATCACCAACCGGTTCTTGATCAGCTTGTCTTCGAACCGCCCGAGCCCGGTCTCTTCCCAGGCCAGGCGCGCCAGCTCCTCGGCCCGCTGGTGCATGGTCGCGCGGATCCGCGCGATGATCGTCTTGCGCCGGTCGAGGCCCATGCCGCGGTACTGCTGAAAAGCTTCCCAGGCGGCGTCCACTGCGGCGCCGATCGTGGGAAAAATGCCGTCTCCCGCCGCTTCCTGCGCATCACTGCCCGATCCGGGAGCGGGCACGACCGCTACCGACGGGGCTGGGCGTGCGCCGGCCGTGCGCCCGGTATCGCCCCAACGTTGGCGCACCCGTGCGACGATGGCCTGGACTTCGTCTTGCCGGATTTGCATCACTCGTCAACCGCCTCAGGGATCAGCTCGCCCAAGGAGAGTCTGTCGGAGTCTTGCGGAAGACCACCCGACCTTCGATTTCCCAGCTGTCGACGATCGCCATGATCACCGCGTCGCAAGGACGGTCCTTGGTGCTGACCGTCTGGCGGGCCGAGCTGCCGGTCGCAAACAGCACGACTTCGCCAGGACCTGCGCCCACGCTGTCGATTGCGACCACGTAGCCGCCGGTTTCCTTGCCGTCGACCGCGAGCTGGCGGACCAGCAAGAAGGTCTGACCGGTCAGGCCCTCGTCCTTGCGGCTGGCGACCAGCGTACCGATCACCCGTCCGAGCAGCATCAGCTCTTCTTGCCCCGATTCGCTGGCTGCCGTCCGAGCGGCAGGATTTCATCGATGTTGGCGTGCGGCCGGGCGATCACGTGGGTCGTGACCAGCTCGCCGACCCGTTCGGCGCTTTGCGCTCCGGCCTCGACCGCGGCCTTGACCGCGGCCACGTCACCGCGCACGATGGCGGTCACGTAGCCCCCGCCGATTTTTTCGTAACTGACCAACTCGACCTTGGCGGCCTTGACCATCGCATCAGCCGCCTGGACCATGGCCGCAAAGCCACGGGTTTCGATCATGCCCAAGGCATCTGCCATCACATTCTCCTTATCGCTCATCTCACACCTTAACCTTAGCTTCTTTCTTTAGAGCGTCCTTGAGAGCATCGATCTTCAGTCGTTGTCCTCACGCCCTTCGATGCTCTCGACTGCGGTGACCGCAGCGCGCCAGCCCACGTCGATGTCGCGCTCTTCGCCACCCAAGTAGACCCGGCCCATGGAACCAAAAGCGCGCACTTCAAGGATGTTGATCTCCGCCGCCTTTTCCGCTTCGTTGGCGGCCAGCGCCGCATAGGCGGCAGGCTCGACTTCGAGCAAGTAGAGGGTCTGGCCAGGGATCAGCATCTGACCATGACGGGTGCGATTGATCAGCTGGGCTTGGTGCGGATCCACCCGGCGGATCACCTGGCTGCTCAAGATTTTGGGTTTCTTGCGCGCGGATTCCGCGAGCCCGATCTCGGCGAGGATGGCGGCCCCGGCGGCGCGGGTTGCGGCCTGGGACGTCGAGTGGATCTCGAGCAGGCCATAGTAGCGCTCGATGATCTGCATCCCCGGCTTGACGTCGGTCGCTTTGAGCGCGACATCGGTTAACCGGTTGATTTCGATCCCCGGTGAAATCTCGACGAAGAGCGAGGCATCGTGGGCGAGGGGCAAGAAGCCCTGAGCCACCGTCCCCAGAAACGCCGCGTACTGCGGTTGCAAGCTGTCCAAAAAAACGTAGGAACGCAGGTCAATACGACTCACGCGATTTTCCTCCTGTCACCATGGCGACGCCCGCTGAAGCGCCGATCCGGGTGGCTCCGGCAGCGAGCATTTGTTGGGCGTCCGCGGCGCTTTTGATTCCGCCCGCGGCTTTGATCCCCATCGTCGGGCCGATCGCCTCGCGCATCAGGGCGACGTCGAACACCGTGGCGCCGCCCGGACCAAACCCGGTCGAGGTCTTGACGAAGTGGGCGCGTGCCGCTTGCGCCAGGCGGCTGGCGATCACTTTCTCTTCGTCGCTGAGCAGGGCGGTTTCAAGAATCACTTTGTTGAGCGCACCGACTTCGCGGCAGGCCGCGCTGACCCCGGCGATGTCGCGTTCGACCAAAGCGTAGTCGCCGCATTTGAGCGCTCCGATGTTGATCACCATGTCGATTTCGCGGGCGCCGTCACGCAGCGCACGCCGGGCTTCGAGGGCTTTGATTTCGGGCAGGGCCGCGCCCAGCGGGAAGCCGACCACGGACGCCACCTTGACCGGGGTGCCGCGCAGCCGCTGAGCCGCGCGCCGGACCCACACCGGGTTGACGCAGACCGCAGCAAAGCCGTGCTGGCGGGCCTCGTCGCACAGTTTGTCGATTTGCGCGGCGGTCGCTTCCGGCTTGAGCAGGGTGTGGTCGATGGCTTGGGCGAGGTCGTTCGGGACTTGGCTGCCGTCGCCGCCGTAGCTCACGCGGGCCGCGCCGACCGCCATCACCGAGCGCACTTTGTCGGCGCAGCAGGCCGCGCAATTGCCCACGCAGTCCGCACAGCGATCGCCGCTGCCGGTCAAGGCTTGCAGCACCTTGCGGGTGACGGTCTCGATGATCTGCTCGCGGGAAGGTTCGCGTTCGCTCAACTCAGTTCCTCAGCACAGTTGCTCAGCGGAGTGGCTCAGCGCAAGTATTGTTGTTCAACCGCGCGGATTTTGTCCACCCGGCGGGCGTGGCGGTCGGGTCCCCAAGGGGTTTGCAGCCACTCGCGGACGATCTGCTGGGCCAGCTGCTCGCCGATCAGGCCAGCGCCCAGGGTCAAGACGTTGGCGTGATTGTGCTCTCGGCTGTTGCGTGCCGAGGACACATCGTAGCAGAGCGCAGCGCGAACGCCAGGGACTTTGTTAGCGGTCATGCACGAGCCAATGCCCGCGCCGTCGATCACGATGCCGCAGCTGCACTGACCGCGCGCTACCAGTTGCGCCACGGCATGGGCAAAGTCGGGGTAGTCGACCGCTTCCGCGCTCTTCGTCCCACAATCTTCGACCGCATAGCCGAGGGTTTCGAGCCAGGGGATGAGCTTCTGCTTGAGCGCGAATCCGCCGTGGTCGGCACCGATCGCGAGGCGCGGGTTGGTGGTTGCGCTGGCGGCCGGGGTGGCTGCTTGGCCGAGGACTTCGTCGACCACGCGGCGGACGACGTTGCGGATTTGTTCACCGCGGTTTGAGGCTTCGTGCATGGCATCCTTCAACGATCAATTCAACTCTATTCGACCGGATCGAAATGCGTCACCTGGCGCAAGGCGCCGGCCTTGAAGTAGTAGACCTTGCCCGCGGCAAAGAACCACCAGGAGGTTTCGTCCGCCTCGGCATGGAGCTGGTCGGGACGTCCCATCTCGCGGTAGATCCGCATCTCATCCGCGCTCGCTTGACCCTCCAAGTAGCGGCGCAGCCAGGCCAGGTAATGGCTTTCTTCGATGCGCAAGAGTTGCTCGACCGGACTGCCTTGCTGGACGCGTTCGGTCACGTCGATGCGCACGAAGACTTCGTAATCGGGTTGGCCGGCGCGCTGCACTGGCAGCGCGGCCACCAGTTCGAAGCGGTTGTAGTAGTCGTCCCAAGTCCAGTCGAGGCCATACTCGCCGTTGCCCGTGGTGGTGGTCGGCAACTGCACCATGCCCTCCTTCTCGCGCCCCAGACCGCGCCAGCTGATCCGCCGCAGTTTAATCGCATAGCGCGAAGCTTCGAGCAGCACGGTGACCGCGTTCAGGGGGGCCCCGTCGGCCGCCACCACGCGCCCTTGAAAACGGACGATCTCGCCGCGCCGGTAACGGTCGCGCGCCTGGGCGGGCCCCGCGCTCGGCCCCAGGCTGGCCAGCCAGCTGAGGGCGAAGACCAAGAGCAAGGGTTTCTGCAGTACGCTCATTCTTCGGTCCATTGGATGTCGCTCGGAGGTTGAAACAAAGCCGTGTGGCTCAGGGTTTGGTAGTCGCGAATCTCAAAGTGGGTGCGGTTGCCTTCCGCGTCCGTGTATTCGAGGCCAGCCACCCGCCGGCCGGAAGCATCGAGGCGGATCCGCGCGCTGAAGGCTCCGGGCTGGTCCGGAGGCAAACTCAGGTGGATCTCGTCTTGCCCGTGGACCGTGGCGCTCTCCGCCACGTAGCGTTCGCGCAACCGGCTGACCGTCAACAGCAAGAGGTCTAGTCCCGGCTCATCTTCGGGCTTCACCTTAGAGTGACGCCCTCCCGGTTCTTCGTCGGTCCAATAATAGACCTCACCCTCACAAACCAGGAAGTTCTTGCTCTGGGGTTCCACATAATTCCAGCGCAAGCAATCCGGCAGCCAGAGCGACAGCTGACCGCTTTCCTGATCTCCCGAAGAAAAACCTGCGGGGATGTAGGTCTGCACGAACTTCGCCGTCTGCGGGCCTGCGCCTTGCAGGCTGTTGCGCAACTGTTCGAGCAGGGTCCAAGGGCTTTCCGCGCTCAGTTGACCGGGCAAGAGGATCCAGAGCTGGAGCACGAGCAAACCCCGGACGATGCCTTGAATTCCCATGTCGTCTCGCCTTTCGGTTGGTCGATCGCAAACCACTCACCGCACGGTCACACCGCGTCCGCGAACCCCCCAGGATCAGTGGCGAAAATGCCGGACCCCGGTCAACAGCATGGCCATACCGTGCTCGTTTGCCGCAGCCAGGACTTCAGGGTCGCGCTTGCTGCCCCCCGGTTGAATCACCGCGGACACGCCCGCCGCGGCCAGAACGTCGAGTCCGTCACGGAACGGGAAAAAGGCGTCCGAAGCCGCGACCGCTCCGCGGAGCGGCACGCGCGCTTTCGCGATCGCCAGCCGGCAAGCGTCGACCCGGCTCATCTGACCGGCGCCAATGCCCACGGTTTGCTCCGCGTGCGCGACCACGATCGCATTGGACTTGACGCCGCGCACGGCGGTCCACGCAAAGGCCAAAGCTCGCTGTTCTTCGGCGCTCGGCTGTCTGCGGGTCGGACAGCTCCAGGTCGCGGGAGCATCCGGCTGCGCGTCGGGAGTCTGCGCGAGAAAACCCCCATCGATCGCCCGCAACTCCCGGGGCGCGTCAGCCCGGGGCGCTGCGGCCGGAAGCGGGCAACGCAGCAAACGCAAGTTCTTCTTGCTGGCCAAGAGCAGCAGGGCCTCAGGAGTAAACCCTGGGGCGACCAGCACTTCGATGAAGAGGTCCTGCAGGGCTTCGGCGCTCATCGCGTCCACCTCGCGGTTGCACGCGATGACTGAGCCAAATGCCGACTCGGGATCGCTGGCGAACGCGCGTTCGTAAGCCTGTCGCAACTGTTCTCCGCAGCCGATCCCGCAGGGGTTGTTGTGCTTGACGATCACCGCCGCGGGCACGGCATAGAGCGCCACCATCCGGCGCGCTGCGTCGGCATCGAGCAAGTTGTTGAACGACAGCTCCTTGCCCTGGAGTTGCAAGTAACCCCCCAGCACTCCTGGACCGTCGGCTTGCCGGTAGAGCGCGCCCGCCTGGTGCGGATTTTCCCCGTAACGCAAGGACTCCTCGCGCACCAACTCGAGCATGAGCTGCGGCGGGAAGTCATTGCAGGAGGTGTGGGCCGCGAGATCGCGAGGTGGTCCTGTAGCGTCAGCCACTTGCTCCGCCAGCCAAGCGGCAATCGCCTGGTCGTAGCCTTGGGTGTGGCGAAAAGCCTTGGCCGCGAGGTCGACGCGCAGGGCCTGGGGCACGCAGCCGTTGCCCGCGCGCAAGGCCGCGACCAACCGCGGGTAGTCGTCGGGGTCGATCACCACGACCACGCCCGCCCAGTTCTTGGCCGCTGCGCGGATCATGGCTGGGCCGCCGATGTCGATCATTTCGATCGCGGTTCTAGGGTCTGCGCCTGCTGCCACGGTCGCGGCAAACGGATAAAGGTTGGCGACCACCAGGTCGATCGGCGCAATCGCGTGCTGCGCGAGCTGGGCGAGGTGCTTTGGCTGGGCACGATCCGCGAGGATCCCGCCGAAAATCCGCGGATGCAAGGTCTTGACCCGGCCGCCGAGAATCTCCGGAAAGCCCGTGGTCTCAGCCACCGGTTCGACCGGCACGCCCACCTGTTCGAGAAACTTCTGGGTACCGCCGGTCGACACCAGGGTCACGCCCAAGGCGCAAAGTTCTGGCGCGAGTTGATCCAGTCCGCGCTTGTCATAAACCGAAATCAGGGCTCGCTGGACCGGCAACATGGGACTCCACCGTGGGGTTGGTTTTCTTTACTTGGCCGATCGCGGCAGCGGCATCCACTGCTCGCCGCGGAGCGGTACCCGCGAGCGGGTGTCCAGGCCGCCCGCTGTGACCCAAATATAGCGGAGCACCTGGGCGATGTCACTGACCGCATGACTGAACGCAAGCGCTGCCACGCCGTAAGCGGTGGAGCGATCATCGAAGTGCTGGCTGCCGCTGGCAAACCCGATGCGCCGGTATTCGCGGCCGATCAGACCATAAAACCCTTGCCCGCGGCGGCCCGACTCGCGGAGCAGGAGTTGCAGTCCGTCGCGGCGAAAATCGGGGCGAAAGCCGTAAAACACCACGGCAAGACGCGGCTCAGCGCTTTCGACGTAAGCAAAAAAGTCGGCGAAATAGCGGCCCTCTTCCGGATCGTCATCGGAGATAGCGAGCGGATTGTTGGCGTCAGCCAGATAGTGGGCGACGATCCCCAGCCGATAGACCACTTCGCCAAACGGACGCGGGGCCTGGATCGCGCGGATCGCGTCGTCGATTGCGGCCGTGAGGGCTTGGTCGAGGGTGCCGCCGGCGGCGCTGGGCAAATGGCGCGCTGGGTCGCGTTCGGCAAAGGGCTGCAGCACGCCCTGCTGCAAGGCCGCGCGGTGGCGGACGATCTGGCGATAAAGATCCGGGGGGGCCAGGCGTGCGGCCGTTTCGGCGATCGCTTGCTGGCTCTGCGGCGTCCAGGCGAACGCGCCCGCGCTCACGCTCCAACCGCAGCTGATCCAAACGAAGAGTCGGAAGAGCCGCAAAAAGTGAGGGCATACGGTTGACATCCAGAGGAGTGTAGCGGCTAGGTCAGAAATGTCAATCCGGCCCAGCCGTGGTGGAGGGGATCGCCATGACCACCTCGACGCCCTCGGCTACAGCATTCGGCGCGAGGGCGTCACCTGCCTCAGGCGCCGAGCAGGCAGCCGCTGCC
>CAZCOV010000202.1:10697-11792 GCA_964499975.1 uncultured Thermoanaerobaculia bacterium | reverse complement strand
ACGCATCCGGGATCACAACTGCACTAGCTGGTTTCGCTCGGAGGTAGGCAAGACGCCCATCTCGTGGGTGACGGAATGCCGACTCCGAGCCGCGCGGGATTTGCTAGGCCAGACCAGCTTGGACCTAGGCGAAATCTCGTTGCGGGTGGGTTTTTCGGATATCCAGAACTTTCGCCGCCGTTTCAGGCGTTGGATAGGACTGACCCCAGCCGAATTCCGGAAGCAAGCTAAGGCGCCTCAAGAAGCTCTACATGAAGCCGCCGGGGGCAACAGAGCGGATCGCCCAGGCCAGGACTTGCCTTATCTCCGTGACCTGCTCGAAGGAAAACTCGATCACCGAGGTCTGGCAACCTTGATGAAGCATCTTGTCAGGCAGTACGGGGCAATCGATCAGCTCGAGCTGATGCAGGGCGCCATCGAAGAGGGATTTGTGCGCTGCAAGGAAGACGCCCCGCGAGTTCTTGCGAGCACCAGCGCCGGAATCGCCACTGCAGAGGCCCAGCAGCCGATCCAAGCCCAAAGGGATTTTTTAGACCGGGCATGGGACGTGATCAAGGATCTCCCAGAAGCTGAGCAGGAACGCAGAGCCAAAGAGTGGGTCTGCTTGGAACTGACGTTCGAATGCCTGCGCGATGCAACCCGTGAGGCAGGAAGGATCCATCGCCAATTTGGAATCTTGATGGCAAATGCCACCGAGCAGCTGATCGAGAAAAACGAACCACGGGTAACTCCGCGACCAGAGAGCAATCTCCACGCCCGAGCCTGGGCCTGGGTTGCGAACCAGCACCTGCAGGCCCTGGATTTTCAAAACGCCGAAGCCGCCCTGGCGACAGCTGAAGGGCTACTCCCGCAGAAAATGGCCGATCCAATGGTCGAGGCCGAGATCAGTGCCTTCAGAGCAAATTTTCATAGCTACCAGAGCCAATACGAGGACGCGCATGAGGCGATCGGGCGAGCGATTGACCTCCTCCAGGCCCAACCCTCGCAAAAAGCACAGAGATTTCTAGCGGAAGCCCTCAGCCTGAAAGCTATCTTGCACTGGCAACAGGGCCACCCTGAAGCAGCAATTCCGCTGTTGACCGATGTCTCCTTCCA
>CAZCOV010000202.1:0-10687 GCA_964499975.1 uncultured Thermoanaerobaculia bacterium | reverse complement strand
TGACCATCTGACGATCATAAGTGCAAATTCGCTGGTCAATTGCTATCTCGACTTGGACAGGATTGACTTGGCCCGGGCGACGCTGGCCGAAACTAGCGAGCTGCTCGGAGGCCGGCTTCGGGAAGATTCCCATCTCCGCGCAGGTCTTAGTTGGACCGAAGGGCAGATCTGCCTCAAAGCGAACGATCTCAAGCGCGCTCGCACCAAGTTGATCGAAGCACGCAATGCCTTTCTCAAGCTTCAAGCGACCGCCTATTCGCTGGCTACGACAGTTGACCTCGCTGTAGTCTTCGCTCTTTTGGGCAATGCCGACATAGGCGCAAGCTTCGCGCTCGAAACCATTCCGCTTTTCGAGGCATGCGGCCAGCGCCGCGAAGCAAGCGCGGCAATGGCGCTGCTTGCCGGTATCGCAGAGAGCGGAGCTCTCACCGCGGAGCTGGCGCAAGAACTCCTGGCAGTGGCAAGGACCCTGAGTAAAGATCGCAGCCTTCGGATGGAAGAGATAGAATCAAGAATTTCGCGGCGCCTTGCCAGCATAAGAAGGTGAGCCCATCCTCTCAGGGTCCTAGCCATAACTAACTGCTACAACAAGCGATCGAGAACGCCAGAAGGCAGTGCCGACGGGCCTGGGCTAGCCCCAAACGGGTCAAGGATTGGGCGATAGCTGTCGGCCCCTGGGTAGATCCCCATCGGGTCAACGTGTGGGCGATAGCTCCAGTGTCGAGGTCTCTGCGATTCAAACATCTTGCGCTCCTTAAGCAAGCCGGTCATCGCCCTTCACCGCGAAGGGGCATGCCAGCAACTCGTCGCGAGCTTAACGGGCTTGGGCAGTTTGGCAGACTAGATTGTCAGAGCAGAATGCGTCTGTGAGGGAATCACGCGTTTGCGGTGTGTGCTTGCCCTAACTTGCAGCGGAATAGGCCAGCTTATCTAACTGTCTATGCAATCGAACACGGGGTACTGGGTAGCGAGCCTGGGAACGCGCGCGAGTGCCGCCCTGGGCGGTTAGCACCTCAGAAAAAGAACAAAGAGCCGATGATGGGCGCCGACCCCGGCCGAAACGGGAGTAAGAGCAGGCTCTCAAGCCGGTCGAAATGTAGAGTCCCCTGCCGCGGGTCGGTCGAGCAGAGAAAGGTCGGCGAAGACTGCCTAGGCGTCAACCCAAGATCAACCAACGTCGACCCGAGAGCCCCGAGAAGAAGATCGAGACATGGCGCCCGACTCGGGCTTTCGTGTCAAGCGGGGGCAGAGGGATCAGCGCACGAAGGTTACGCTCAGGTGATGATCGGCTCCCACGCTGATCTCACAGGTGCGCTGCGCTCCGGGCAGAAGATCGTCAAGGTTGTGGCCATGGGCGGGATGGTCTTCAAAAAAGCGCGCGACATATTTCAAGTCATCGGCGTTCAGGTCATCGCTGCCCGTGCCAGAAAAGCGAGCGGCGATTTGACCGTTCTGATCGCGCGTCAAGATGAATCGCAGAGTCCCGGCTGCGCTGCGACCGAGTTGGCGAATCAGGAGCGCCAGGCCCAGATCCGCCTCTGCCCGCCGCACGGCACGCTGCCACCCGGTGAGAATCCACGCCGGCATTTCTGCCGCCGTGAGTCCGAGGCGCAAGGGCTTTCCTTCACGCAGGAGGGTGAGCTCTACCGGGTCACCGGTACGCACCCAGGCCCAGGCTTTGAAAGCGAGGTCTCGTGAAGGGAAGCTGAAGGTCACGCCGTTCACCGCCGTGATCAGATCGCCAACCCGGACCCCGGCGGCGGCTGCTGGCGATTGTGGATAGATCTGCCCGACCCGAAATTGGCCGAGCCCATCTGCGGCAGGAACCAGGTAGTCGACGTCCAACCCCAAGTAGCCACGGTGGATTTCCTGGTCCTGCTGCAAACGCCGCAACGCTTCAGCCCGAGAATCCACGGTGCTCACAGAGGGATCTTCCTGCGCCGCCAGCGCAGATGCAGCAAGGACCGCCAGGATCACGACCCGTTTGCAGCCCGAATGGAAACGCCTAGCGATCATGGTGGAGCCTCCTGCTGCCTCGTGGCCGCCGTTCCACCGACCGTCAGTACCAGTTCGCCGTGCGGTGCGAGCGTGCCACTTGCACAGACCGGGCCTGACCGGGCCGCGTGGCAGACCTCGTAGAGGCCGGCGGCAAGGCCGAGCAGCTGGAACCCGCCCCCGTGGAGTGCTGCTCTGCTGGCGGGCTGAAGTTGGGTCCACAGCAGCCCAAGGTTGACCGCAAGACCATTCCGCCGTAGCTCGAAGGTATGCGGGTAGATCCTTGCTCCTGCGGCCTCTCCGATTTCGATCCGCAGGTCACCACCCGCAGGCTCGAGCTCGAGCAAGAGGGGACCCGCGGGATCTTTCGCGGGAGCAGGAAGGCGAAGCCAGACGGCGGGGTGACCCGCGGCGACTGCGACGACGTCGAAAGCTACCGCCTCGGCAGAGGTGATGAGCTCAAACTCGCCCGCCGGACCACTGGTGAGCTGCTGGAAGTCGCTTTGGCCACCGGGCAGGAGCGCGATGAAGGCCAGGTTGGTTGCCGCCACCGGGCCAGTCGCCGACAGCACCTGACCACCGAAGACCCGGGTTTCAGCCAGCACCAAGTCCAGCTGTTTTTCCTGATCCGCCGACACAGCGAAAGATACCCAGCCGGAGGAACGGTGCAGCTGATAGGCGCGCACGGCAAGCCCCCCTTCCTGCACCCCGCGAAGCTGAAAGAACCCTTTGTCATCGGTCTTGAGGATGGCTTCGCGGCGTCCGTTCTCGCGGTCACGGACGACGACCACATCAGCTGCGGCGACCGGTTCGCCGCGAAAAGTGACCTGGCCCTCAACTCGTGTTTTGGGTAGTTCGAGCTCCAGCTCCACCACCCGCTTGCCTGGCCGCCCACGGACCTCGACGGGATCGCAGGCCTGGGTCCAGGTGTCGGCAGCGAAGATTACCTCCAGCGGCCAGGTCCCTTCATGGGGCAAAAACCCGGTGAAGCGCCCTTCTTCATCGGTTGGGATGCGGATGTCGAGCCGCCCCTGAGTGCTGCCGAAGGAAAGGGTAGCGACCACCGGATCACCCCCGAGGGTAATCCGCCCCGCGATTTCGACGCGCGGGATGTCGATGAAGAGTGGCTCGGTGGGGCCGCGTAGCTCGAGCTGGCGAGACAGCCAGGTCGACTGCAGCGCGTCTTCGACGACGAGCTCGAAATCGTCCGGGCTGAGCTCTCTGAAATCCACCCGGCCCTCCGCGTCGACAACCCCCTCGCCCACGGTTTCCCCGACCGTTTTCGCCCGGCGGAGCCGCAACAGCCGCACCCGCCAGGGCTCTCCGCGGGGGTCGGTCGCGGGCGCCAGGATCAGCTCCAGCCGGAGCGGCAAGCCGAGCACGATCGGGTTCGACAGCAGTTGCTCCCGCCCATCGTCAAGGGTGATTGGAGCACGGACGGCCGAAGCGAAGCCAGGCAGCGAAACCGTCAGCTGGTACTCCCCGGAGGCGAGCCCGGTAAACTGAAAGAACCCCCCTGGCCCGGCCTTGATTTCCGCTGCCTGGAGCTCGAATCGGCGGCCGGTCCTGGGATCACCGTGCCAGCCGTTCCAATGGGGCCGGAGCCTGAGCGTCGCTAACGGATCGGCCTTGCCCTCGGCCACCACCCAGCCAGCGAGCGACGCACCCCGCGCCAAGCGGAGCTCGCCGAGTTGCAGCGGGGTTCCGGGTTCGAGCACGAGGTTCCAAAAGTATTGCGGGGCGAATCCCTTGGCCACGAGCTTGAGATCGCGCTGGCCAGCGGGAACCCTGCAGCGCCAGGTCGTGCTCGCCGTGGCCGCACAGGGTTGTGTTTCCAGGGACTCGGTGGGGTCCTGCAAAGAGTGCAGGATCTGGATGGCGAGCTCTTGCACCCGGAACTCACCAGGGATTTGCACCACCACCTCGCTGGCCGGGGTCGGCAGGGGCTCCGGGGAGGCCTTGACCGCGTATAGCCCAACCGGCTGGGGGTTCTCGCCGTAAAGGGCGGGCACCAGCAGACCGAGCAGGGCGACCGCTCCGAGGAGCGAGCAAGCTGTCGCAGAGTCGAACCGGGCGCTGATCCGGCGCAAAAGCGAATCCTCCGGAGAGGGATCCCTAGGCATGGAAGCCACAGCTCAAACCGGGCAGTAGCCCGAGATCTCACAGTAGTCGATGCAGATATAGCCTGAGAGAACCGGATAGAAGACGCATTCTGTATGCACCTTGCAGCGTTCGGCAAGGGGCCAGCCAACACAGATCCAGTAGTTCCAAGCGGGATACCAGTAGCAGTCCTTGCAGGAAGCGCCAAGCGCAGCCGGGATGAGGAACAACGCGAGAACGAAAACGGCAGCTGAAAATCGACTCCGGGAACGGAGCTTCTGATGCATGACGCAGTGTCCCATGACGTGGTGCCCTCGCAGGTTCAGGCAGTTGATGTAAGAATAGTAACATTATGGTTGGTAGTCCTCAACCCGGTTGGTTAATTTGGCTAATGGCCATTCTATCTTGTCTGATCTCACATGGTAGACCTAGCTGATTTTTCGCTGCCGCTTGGAGTTGAAGTCCCGTGGGTCCTGCGCGACGCCGGAGGCAGGCCCTACCGCAGCGCGGTCTGGGGGCCGCAGCAGATCCAAGCACTGACCGCTGAGCTGGCGCGCGGGCAAGCAGAACTGCAAGGGATACCTGCGGCAGATCTGCTCGCGGCCTGGACCGATACCGTCGCTCTGTGGCTCAACCCGGATTCGCTGCCCCGGCAAGCGCTGGCCGCTCCATTGATCCACGGCTCGCGGCTCTCGCCCGCGGGCCTGGCGGCTGGCCTGACCCTGGTCCTGGGCGGGGTCCGCGGCGAACTGGCGGCAGAACTGCTGACCGCGACTCGTGCCAGCGGGTTTGAGCCGGGGTTCGTCGGGGTGATCCTCGCCGCCAACTTGCCGGCGCTGGCCGTCCAGCCCCTGCTGGCAACGCTGGTTCGCCGGCGTCCGCTGTGGCTCAAATCTCCGTCGGCCGAGCCGCTGTTTACCCCAGCGTTCGTGGATTCGCTGTGCGCGCGTGAACCGCGCCTGCGCCGCGCGCTTGCCGTCCTGACTTGGCCGGGCGGCACCAGCGAGCTCGAGGCCCCGCTGTGGCAGGCCAGCCACCAGGTTCTCGCTTATGGCACGGACGAAACCCTGCGCCAGCTTGCGCCGCAGCTCGGGGCGAAGCTCATTGCGCATGGCCCCAAGCTCAGCTTGGCGGTGCTTAGCGAGGACGTCGAGCCCCGGCAAGTCGCGGCGGGATTGGCGCACGACATCGCGCTTTTCGACCAGCGCGGCTGCCTTTCGGTTCAGGCGATTTATACCGCGGGCGATCCGCTGGCCCTGGCCGAAAACCTGGCGGCCGAACTCGCGCTCGCGGCTGTCCGCTGGCCGCCGGGTCCGCGTGATCCACAAACCGTGATCGCTGTCCAGCAGGTGCGTGCCGACGCCGAGCTGCGCGGCCTGCTGCAGCCAGCCCTCCCGCTCCCAAGCGGGACGGTGATCGTCGAGCCGCGGCTGGCCCTCCAGCCGTCGCCGGGCCTGCGTACGGTGCGCGTCCATGCCCTCGCCGACCTCGCACAACTGCCCGACCTGCTTGCGGGCTGGCACGGTCAGCTGCAGGGGGTGGCGCTGGCCGGAGAGGACGCCTGGGCACTCACCGCCCGGCTGCGCGCGCTGGGAGCTTCCTGGTTGGCCGCTCCCGGGGAACTCCAGTCGGTCACTGCCAGCTGGCACGATAGCAGGGTGGCTTGACCCGTCTGGACCGGCCTCGTTCTTCCCAGCCGCGGCGCGCCAACTCCGGAACTCAACCATCCGGATGGCTGGGCTCGGGCAGCACGCGGAAGACCAGGAGGGCGAGGAGCGAGAGCGCGGCCCCGGCGAGCGCATACGGCGCGCTGGTCCCGACGTGGTCGAGCAGCCAGCCGCCGGCTGCCGTCGAGAGCAGGGTCCCGGCACCCACGCTGACCGCGACCAGGGCCTGACCGGTGGCGCGCAGGCGGGCGGGCACGGCCAATTCGAGGTAGAGCGGCGCCCCGATCAGCACCCCAGCCACCCCTACCCCATGGAGCAGCTGGACCCAACGGATCGCGTCGAGGTCGGTCAACAGCGCGCTGGTGGTCCAGCGGATCCCTTCCGCAGCAAGTCCCAGGGTCAAGAGTCCGCGCGGTCCAAGCCATTTCAAGGTCCGGCTCGAGAATCCGACCAGCGGCACCTCCAGCAAGATCATGAAGATCCACATCTGGCTGAGGGTGGCGAGGTCGCCGCCGCGCGCGGTGATAAAGAGGGGAAAGAACAAAACCGGCCCCTGCATGAAGCTGTGGGTGACCAGCGCACCCACAAGCAACCGCACCATCGGACGATGTGCGAGCAGCTTGCGCACGTCGCCTGCTGCGGCGCGGATTTGGAGCGCGGCCCCTGGCGGTAACAAGAGCGCGGTCCAGCTGGCAACGAGCGCTAGCGCCGAGCAGCAGAGGAACATGCTGGCGAGCCCATTCCACGGCCCGTCAGCGGTCAGCCGGCCGAGTGCGGGCAAGAGGTGGGGAAAACTGATCACCAGCGCGAGAAAACCGAGGGTGCCCCACATCCGGATCGCGCCAAATCCCCAAGCACCGCGCTGGCTGGAAAGCGTGGCCAGGGTGACCGCGGTCAAAAGCGGCAGGACTGCGGGCGAAAATGCCGCCAAAAACGCGGTCCCGAAAAGCACTGGCAGAAATCCGCTGAGCCGGCCCAAGACGGCGTAGGCCAGGGCCACGCCCAAGGTGACGCCTGCGAGCACCGCGCGCCGCGAACCCGTGCGGTCTGCGAGTTGCCCCCAAAACGGTTGGGCCAAGAGGCCCACCGTCGGAAGCACCGCCAGGATGGCTCCCACTTGGGTGCCGGAGAACCCCAGCGTCTGTTGCAAGTAGAGCCCGTAGAAGGGGAAGAAGATCCCCATGGACCCCATGTAGATGAACCAGAAAGCAGCGAGTGGGAAGCGCAAGAACCGAACCTCCTCCAGCTGGAGTCAGGGGACGCGTGAATGGAATTTATTGCTGCGTCGACCCTAAGGTTCGGCTGCGGCTCGCCTGGGGACGGCACGGCGCAGCAAGGCTTCGGTCCAGCGTGTCGGCAAGAGCGTGGCCAGGACCACGAACGCGTGCATTTGCCACGGGAAAATCACTTCACCGCGGCGACGCTCGATCGCATCGGCAATCTTGCGGGCCGCGCGATCGGTCTCCCACAGAAACGGCATGGTGAACCGATTCTTGGCGGTCAGCTCGCTGCGGACGAAGCCTGGGCAGATGGTGGTCACGGCAATGCCGCGGTGCGCGAGTGAGACCCGCAGCGCTTGCAAATGGATCCGCATCGCAGCTTTGCTGCCACAGTAAGCGGCCGAGTTCGGCAGACCCAGGTAAGACGCGACCGAAGCAATGCCGACCACCTGTCCTTGCCCGCGCGCGAGGAAGCGCGGCAGGGCCCAGTCGATCGCCCGCAGCATCCCCAAGAGATTGGTGTCGTAGACGTCGAGTGCCGTTCCAGGTTGGAACTTGTGCGGCGGTTCTGGACGTCCGTAGCCAGCGTTTGCCACCAGCACCTGGACCTCACCCAGCTCTGTTTCCAGATGGTCGAGAGCCGCGCCCAACCCCGTCCCTTCGCGCACATCAGCGCGTGCCCACGCCACCCGAGCGCCGGGATTGCCGGCTACAAATTCAGCTGCCAGGGCGCGCAAACGGTCCTCGCGTCGGGCGAGCAGACCCACCCGCGCTCCCCGGCGCAGCAGCTCCTGGGCCAGACTGGCGCCGATCCCAGAGGATGCGCCGGTGATCACCACGGTTTGTTCGTTCAAGCTCATGTTGACCCCAAGCCTCGGTCATGAATTCACGTTGATCGCCGCAAGGACGCCCACTGCTACAAATCGCCCAGCCGCTGACGCAGATCTTCGAGTTGCTGTCCGAGCGTGCGAACTTCGGTCTCCAGCCGCGCCAGCCGATCGACCAGGTCCCCCAGCCGGTCGGGAGCAGGCCGGTCGGGAGCAGGCCGGTCGGGAGCAGGCCGGTCGGGAGCAGTAGAGTCCAGCAACTGAGCCACCGCGGGCGGAACTGCCGGAAGCAAAACTGCTGGGGGCGCTTCACCGCTGACGATCAAAGTGAACCAGCGGGTTTCCCGTTGCCCGGGCTGCCGTGGCTGCTCGCGCACCAGCGCATCAAAGCCGCTCGCTAGGCGTTCGAGCGCGCTTTCCACCTCAGCGAGCGAAGCAAAGGTATGCAGACGTTCGCTGCGCATCCGCAACTCGCCCACGGTCTGCGCGCCGCGCAAGAGCAGCAACGTCATCAGCGCTTTGGTGGACGGATCGAGCCCCCACCGGCGATCGAGGCTGTGCTGCCAGCGAGTGCTCCGCGCGCTTTCCGTCCGCCACACCAGGACGTCTTGCCGGAGGGCCTCCAAGGTCGCTTGCACTTGTTCTTCCGTGACCTCCATCACCGGTTCGCGATTGCTCTTCTGGTTGCAAGCCGCGACCAGAGCATTGACCGTCATCGGGTAGTACTCCGGAGTGGTCTGCTCTTTCTCCATCAGCGACCCGATCACCCGGGCTTCGAGCGGGTCTAGCATGCGCGTGCGTGCCATGGTGCCTCGTCCTTGTCGTCGGTTGGGCGGAGTCGACCAACCAGTGCATTCTACTTCCTACTTTGGTTTGAGACGCTGGCCTGGGGAGCGCAAGCGTACCAGGCGGCTATCGGGCTTCTGGTTCTCCAGACAGGACCGAGTGTTTGCTCAGGAAAGAAGCGCAGTTGGACGTAGATCTTAGATTGTCTAGGCTTACTTGTTATAACTATGGTAATCTCTCTGGTGGAGAATTGTGCCCGAGGAGGACGACCATGCACTGGACCAAATACCTAGCGCCTCTTCCGGGAATCCTGCTCGCTCCCGGCTTGCTCCTGGCTCAGGAGCTGAAAGTGACTGCAGAGCAGATCGAATGCCTTCCTGTTGAAGGTAACGCCGTGGCCTGGGCCCAGGTCGAAAATAACCTGCCAGAAACCACGACACGCCTGTATTTCCGGCGATTGAATGACATGGTCGAAGACGTGTACTACGTCATGATGCACCCGGTGGGGGGGGGACGTTTTTGGGGAGTCTTTCCCAAAGCGGAAGATCGTGAACTCACCCGGCATGACCTTGAAGAAGCCCGCCAGGACCTCACGCGGGCCTATACCACCGCGGAGCAAGCCAACGAAGAAGAGAAGTGGGCGCGCTGGTGGCGAGCTAAAGAGTTGTCTGAGGATCGCGATCCCAACGACAATCTCGACGGCAAGCTGATCAGCGAGCGGTCCAGCCTGGGCCGCCTGGAAGAGCGTCATTGGCTGCGCGAGATGGACGACAAGTCTTTCGAGGAGTGGCTCGAACGGCAGGAGAACGAGCCGGCCGAGTACTTTGTTGCTGTCCATGACGCCAAAGGGCGGCGTCTCGCGCGTTCGACCACCCGCGTGGTCGAGGTGCGCAAAAAGTGTGCTGCGCCCATGACCGCAGAACAGCAAGGTGAGGCAGAGAACTTGACCGTGGGCGAGACCGCACAGTGGCAGCAAGCGGAACAGGTGTTCCACTGGCTGTGCGATGGTGTGGTGACGCGCCAAGATCCCTTTGGGGTGTTGCGCGGAGATGGAATTTGCCGCGCTTGCGTGGTCGCTTGGTGGAAAAATCCGGCGATCTTGCTCCCAGCCGGCCTGGCTACCGCCACGATCACCGGCATCATCATCGACGATGATGATGATCCGCCGGCCTCGCCGGTGACCCCAAATTGAGATCTTGAGCCAGGAGCTGCCTGGCCTGGCTCATGAAGCTCTACGCGATCAGTGACCTCCATCTCGCCAATCGGGTAGCTCGCGAGGCCCTGGCCGAGCTACCCGACTTTCCCGACGACTGGCTCATCCTGGCAGGGGATGTCAGCGAACGTTTAGACCACCTGGCGGCAGCCCTCGAACTCTTGAAGCGGCGTTTTGCTCGTCTGGTCTGGGTTCCCGGCAATCACGATTTGTGGACGATTCAAGAAGGCGCGGGGGCGTCTCTCCGCGGTGAAACCAAATACCTGGCGCTGGTCGAGCTGTGCCGGTCGCTGGACGTTTTAACCCCCGAGGATGCTTACCCGATCTGGACGGGTGAAGGACCGTGCTGCGTCATCGCCCCTTTGTTCTTGCTCTACGACTACAGCTTTCGGCCCGACGACGTTCCCCTCGAACAAGTGGTGGCTTGGGCCCTGGAGGAGGAGTCGGTGTGTTCGGACGAGTTCGTTTTGCACCCGGACCCTTACCCTTCGCGCCAAGCCTGGTGCGCTGCCCGCTGTGACCAGACCGAACTGCGTTTGGCCGCGCTGCCATCCACTCTGCCTACCATCTTGATCAACCACTTTCCCTTGCGGCGGGATCTGCTGCGTTTGTTCCGCGTGCCCCGTTTTTCCCCATGGTGCGGCACCCGGCGGACCGAGGACTGGCACCAGCGCTTTCGTGCGTTGGTGGTGGTCAGCGGTCACCAGCACGTGCCTTGTACCCTGTGGCGCGACGGCGTGCGTTTCGAGGAAGTGTCCCTCGGCTATCCGCGGCAGTGGAGTCAGGCAGCTGGCATCGCCGCCTACTTGCGGCAGATCCTCCCCGCCCCAGAGGACCGCGGAAAGCGCGGTCTCTAGCCGGCAGCGGGGGAGGGCAGGC
>CAZCOV010000201.1:0-11886 GCA_964499975.1 uncultured Thermoanaerobaculia bacterium | reverse complement strand
GGCGAACCCCACAAACTTTTGGCCAACTCTTAACATTAGAAGCAAAACCCAGAGAAATCTACCGAGGAGCTACCGCGGGGCGATGCCGGAGCAGGTCGGCAATGACCGGCAGCAGCTCAGTCGCCACCCGCTGGTTACCGGCCCGGGTGTAGTGGCAGTCGTCGACAAAGAACTCCCAGGACTGCGGCATGCGCGCTGCCAGGTCAAACGTGACCACCCACGGTGGTCGAGCTTGCGCCAGCAAGGTCGCGTTGAACTGCCCGAGACCGCGGGTCAAGGCCGAGGCGTCCGGCGGAACCATGCCCTGAGTGGCGAGGGAAGCCCGGAGCGTCCAACGTTCGAGGTCGTCGGCTTGCGGCGGGTCCCGCTACATCGAAGGTTCGGTCACCAGCAGCATGGGGACCTCATGGCCCGCAGCGAGCGCCGCCAGGGAACGCACGTTGCGGGAATAGACCGCGAGCGCGGCAAAGTCGAGAAATGAGTCGCGGTGCTGCTCAGGGCTTGCCGCAGGCAAGGGCACCGGGCCGACCTAGCGCTGGCTGCGCAGCCAATCCACAAAATACGTAACTGCGGGGACGCGTGCCCATCACAGCGGGACGCCGCAGGTGGCGCTGATCCTTGCGGTAGTCGGGGTGGAACCCCTGCAAGAAATCGTTGATCGCCTGCATCACCACCACCAAGTCCGGCTGCAAATCGAGCGCTTGATGCTGGAAGCGCCCCAACGTCGTGCTCGTGGTGCCCGCAGAAATGCCCGCGTTGAACACCCGCACCTGGCGCTTGAGCTCACGGGTGAGCTGCTCGCCGATTTGAAAAGGAAAAGTCGCCTCGTCCGGGTAAGCGTAATTTTCGGTGGTCGACCCACCAAAAAAGATCACGGTCAAAGCTCCAGCTGCGGGCGGTTCAGCGAGCGATGATCCCCGCATCCCGAGCTCGTTCCACCGCACAGTGACCTCCCCGTCTGGCAGAGCGAGGTGGTCGACCAGGTTGGGCTGGGGGATGCGAAACGCAAAAGGATCGTAGACCCGACGCACCGGCACCGGCGAATGGCAAAGCCGCGCCAGCCCTTCTGCGACGAGCAGCGGCAGAGCGGTCAGCAGCAAGACCGTAACGGTCTTGCCGAAGGCGGTGAAGAAATTGGTGGCTGGTGGGTCTGCCATCGTCTCAGCGTCCTGGGGACGGCTGTCTGAATCCTAAACAGCCACGGAGAACCAAGATCGAGACTCAAGCTGCGTAGCTGCTAAGCTTGGGCGACAACTTCTTTCTGCGTATCGCGGCCAAAGAAGTTGTTTGGAACCGACAACACACGGATGGAAGGCGGCAGAGTGGGAAGAAAAAATTCAATACGACGGCGGCTGTCTGTGCTGGTGTTGGCTGCGCTGACGACGTTTTCTGCGTCGACGTCCTCGTGGATGTTGTCTTCGTGGATCTTGTTGTCCTCGTGCCAGAGAGAAAAAACCCCTGCCTCGCTCCGGAATCTGCGCCGCAGCTTGCCGGTACGGGCCGGCCTCAACGTCATCGTGGTCAGCTTCGATGCCCTCCGGGCTGACGTCCTGGGTACTTATGGCTATCCCCGCGGACTGTCGCCCAACATTGACGCCTTCGCCAAAAAGAGCCTGGTCTTTGACCGTGCTTATACCGTGGCCCCGGTGACGCCGACCTCGTTTGCAGCTGCATTTTCTGGGCTGCTTCCCACCCGGGTGTTCTTCGCCTGGCAGTTCGTGACCCAGGAGACGCTGGCCGAGCAATTCAAACAGCGTGGATACCAGACCGCGGGCTTCTTCAATTCCGTGCAGCTCACACCTGAGCGGGGCTTTGACCACGGCTTCGAGCTTTATGATTGGCAACGCAGCGGGGATGACCAGGTCTTTCTCGAACGGGTCCTCAAGTGGCTCGCAGAGCGAAAGGCTGAACGGCCGTTATTCACCTGGATCCACCTCCTCCTGCCCCACGCCCCCTACGTTTACCGTGAGATGGCGCAACACCTCTACGACCCGAACTACCAGGGTCCCTTCAAAACCATGACCGGCGGACGCTTCACTGCGACCGAGCCCAAAGACATTGCCCGCATCAAATCCTTGTACGACGGTCAAGTCTTCTTCATGGACCACGTTTTTGGGCAGTTTTACACTAAAATTCAAGAACTGGGACTGCTGAACAATTCACTGATCGTCTTGACTGCGGATCATGGTGAAGAATTCTACGAGCGGGGACGGTTTCAGCATGGCCTGCTTTACGAAGAACACGTGCGGATTCCCTTGATCATTTTCCATCCGGATGTCAGATCCAGCAGCAGGACGGACGTTCTTTACAGCAATGTCGACCTTTATCCGACGCTGCTCGCGATCGTCGATCGACCCACCGACCGCCCACTCGACGGCAAGTCTCTGATCGCCATCACCCACGAGCCGCAAACCGTCATCGGCGTCTCGATGACCGGCCCTGACGAACGTTCGCTCAGCATCCGGGAAGGCTCGGCCAAGCTCCTCTTGCAGTGCATACCCAAAGAAGTCGGCGAGCTTTACGCGCTGGACACCGACCCTGGAGAAAAACACAACCGGATCGACGTGGACGAAAAGGTTGCCAGTGGGCTCATGGCACACTTCCGACAAATCATGTTCGGCCATCCGTGCAGCGTCATGGAAGACGCCATCCGAGGTGTGCCGCAAACCCAGGGGCTCGATGCGGCAAGCGTCGAAGCCTTGAAAGCGCTCGGCTATTTGTGACCGAGCCCCTGGCACGATCAGGGTTCGAGGGCAATGCGATCCAACTCGAACACCACGCAGTGCTGAAGGTCAGGACCCTGGTAGACGTAGTCGGTGGATTCGAGGCGAATCGAGAGATAAGGCGGTGTTGCTGCGCGAGCCGGCAGGTCAAAGCCGCGGTCCAACACTTGACCCGGCTCAAGGGTGATCTCGCCCACCAGGTCCTGATCGACGAAAACGCGGACGATCGCCCCGCTGAGCTCCGGCCGGGGAAACGTCTTCCCCTGCAGCCGCAACCGCTTGCCATGATTGTTTTTGAGAATGAAAGACGCGTAGGGTGAGACCCGTCGCTCGCGATCAATGCCACCGTGAATCTGAGCGGCGGTGTCGTGGTCGAGGTGGTGGAAGTCGAGGCTCGAGACCAGGGGCGTCCCGTGCAAGTAAGCGAGGAAACCATCCTCGTCGAAATCGCGCTCTGCATCCTCTTTCCCTGCACTCGCCAGCTCTGCAAAGGCTTTTGCGGCCTCATCCCAGGGAGGAAGCGCCAGCTGGGGCAACAGTTGATCGCGGACGATGACCTGGTAGAGCATCTGGCCCGCCTTGAGGTGCCCTTCACGGTTCCAATGACTATCCTGGTCGGCAACCCAGTAGCGCTTGTCCATCGCAAAAACCAGACCGATATAAAGCGATTTTTCCGGCGGCAAGTGGCGTCCGATGTATTTCCAGCTCACCGGCAGCGTATGGCGATGATGGAAGATGAGGCGATATCGCGCTCCGATCAGCTGCAGCGCATGGTCGAGGCGCTGCACGACTGCGAGCGCTTCCTGGTAGCGCGTCTTGCCTTCATAGTCGAGGGCATGGCGAAGGTAACCTGACTTGTCGAATCCGAGCACGCTCATCGGGGTGCCGGCGTTGATCATCGCATCGGTCCAGGACGGCCGTTGCGGCGAGAAGCTGGCAGGCTCACCAAACCCGCGCGCGCCAACGGTTTCTTCGAGGTCGTTGGGCAGCGACAGTTGGAACACCAGGTCGGGTTCTAGATCGCTGAGCTGACGGCGCAAATAAGCGGCTTCGGTCTTGAGGTTCCAGCTCGGGACCCCAAGGTGCAAGCATTCGACCTTGTCGCCCTGTCGACCCGCCTTTTCGCGCAACCACTTTTCCAGGTGAACCCCGAGCCGGTCTTCCGCGGCCACGCCCCAGCCAAAGATGAACGAATCGCCCAAGAGCACGATGCGGATCGTGCCAGGAGGCTTGGGCAGCTCATACTCGCGCTCGCGGATGCCGAAGCGGTTGGTTGAAACCAGGATCTGGCCGGAACGCTGGGCGAGACGGTCTTTGAGGTTGGGCAAGTTGATCCGGCCCACGTCAGGGTCGGGGTGGGAGTCGGAAAGACCCTGGCTGGAAGCGACCAACTGGCTGATCACCTGGTTGCGTACCTCCGGGTCTTGGAGCGCGGCCGCCGGCGTCAGCAGCGACTTGTTGGGGTGCAGCCACAGATAGATCAAGAGCAAAAGCAGGCCCAAACAGATCAAGCCCAACGCGACGATGACCTTAAACGCCTGGATCAGCGCTGGTTTGGGAATCGGATTTTCCATCAGAGGCCACTCACTCGGGCAGGGCTTGCCGGGTCCAGAACACGAAGTCGGTGGTAGCGGGCTCGGCACCGAGCCCAGAGATGAGTTGGGCGCTGACGGTAGCGATCGGCTAGGCTCATCGTGGAGATCCTCCTCGTTTTAGGCATCCAGAAGCGACGACAGGGACGGGGCACCTTGGAATTTGCACCGCAGCGGACTCGAGATCGAGCTGCCAGGTATCTTCCAGCCGCAGCCCAGTGTACTCTGTCTTGAGCCTGTGGTAGCTTGGGGTCCAAAACCCGGCATTGATCAGTGCCCGAGACATGGACGCAAAGGAACGACGGCAACATCGGTTTCGCCTCCGCGGCAGGGTCGCCGGAGTCGAGCTCGTCGTTGTGTTGGAACCCGGAATCATTCCGGTGGGCAGGGCGCCGTCCAACCGGCTGGTTCTCCCATGGGCGGGTGTCTCGCGCGAGCACGCGCTGCTCCAAGTCGAGGCGGACCACGTGGTGGTGGTCGACCACCCGAGCAAGAACGGCACCTTCGTCAAAGGTCATCCGGTGGGGCGGGCCGAGCTCGAAGTCGGCGACGTGGTCGCTTTCGGTCTAGTAGAGCTGCAACTCGAAGCGTTGGCGCCCGAAGATGCCGAGCTGGCCTTGACTCTGTCGCCGGTGACGCACAACTGGCCGCTCGCATCCCGCTCCAGAAAGATCACCCCGGAAATCCATCGCTCGCGCCGCGACCAGGTCGAGCGCTGGCTGGTTTTCATTCGCCATTTCGTCAGCGATCTGACGGCAGGCCCGGGCGGTTGCGGCCTGGCGCTCACTCGCCTGGCAGGTGAGCTCGGCACGACCGGTGCCTGCTTGCTGAGCATCGATCAGCAGGGGCGCGAAGAGAGCGTGCTCGCCGCGGGCGGCGAGATGGACGCCGCGGCGTTGCGCGGCTGGCTCGCCGAGCTGACCTTGTGGGACCCGGGGGGCATGGCGCTTTTTGGCGAGGGTCTGCTGATCTCTCAAGCCCAAGCAACGGGTTACTTCGTCCCCGCCGCGGGCGGGCTGTTGGCCCTGGTGGTCAACGGTACGTTCGGTGGTCGCGACAAGACCGAGCCTCTCCTCCAAACCTTGCTCTCCTTGATCCGCAAGCTGGTCCCGCTCCCGGATCTGGCGGATTTGGCGTCGCTGCGTCCAGAGCGCGCGAAGCTCTGTTTTCCGCCCGCTTACATCCGCGGCGTTTCGCCGGTCATGGAGCAGGTCTACGGTCAACTCGAGCCCCTGGTCGAAGGCGACCTGCCGGTGTTGATCCGGGGTGAGACCGGGGTTGGCAAGGAGATGGTGGCGGAGATTCTCCACCTCTCGTCACCTCGCCGTCAGGGCCCTTTCGTGGCGATCAACTGTGCCGCGGTCCCGGCCGAACTCCTCGAAGCAGAGCTGTTCGGCATTGGCGAGCGGGTCGCGACCGGCGTGGCCGGACGGCGCGGTCAGTTCCAGCTCGCCCAGGGCGGCACCCTCTTCCTCGACGAGGTCGGCGAGATGTCGACCGAGCTGCAGGTCAAGCTTTTGCGAGTTTTGCAGGAAAAGAAGCTGCGTCCGCTCGGCAATCCGCCGGTCGACATCAACGTCCGCCTCCTGACCGCCACCAATGCCGACCTCGAAGCGTTGATCGAGCAGGGAACGTTTCGCCGTGACCTCTACTTTCGGATCGCTGGCTTCGTGGTGCGCCTGCCAACCCTGGCGGAGCGGCGTGACGATCTACCGCTTCTGATCGCGGGCTTGTTCGAGAAGACCGTGCAGGAGCTCGGCAAACCCGTGCGCGGTTTGACCGTCGGCGCGCTCGAGCGGCTGATCCACCGGCCCTGGCCAGGGAACGTACGCGAGCTGGCTCACGAGATCCGTCGTCTGGTCTGTCTCTGCCCGCCAGGTGGTGTCGTCGATTCTTCCATGATCTCGGGAGCCGAGCCTGGCGCAGCAGCGTCGAGGGCCGCCAAGGAAGAGAGCAGGGTGGAAGCTCGGGGGACGTCGCCGCTGCCGGTTCTCGACCTGGCCGAGCTCGAAAGGCTGGCAATCGCCGAGGCCCTGGAACGCACGAACGGCAATCAAGTCCGCGCGGCTAGGCTCCTCGGCGTGTCGCGTCACGTCTTGCGGCGGCGGCTTGGTGATATGAACGGTTGAGGTCGAGACGGAGCTGGGCAGCCAGTGCTCCCGGGTTGGAAAGGAGGGATCAGGCCCCTGCATGAGAAGCCTGATCCGACGTTTCTTTCTCAGAGAACCAATGACGGATCTCAGAGCTCAATTGAAACGTAATACCCAATCGTTTGTATCCGGTAACGTGAAGCTCCTGACGCCTCCCATCACGTTGGTGTACAGCAGGGTCTCCTGGCCACTACGGGGATTGTACTGGTAAACCGCGTAATTCCCAGCAGGCAGATTGAGCTTCACAGTGCCACCCACCGCGGCATAAACCACGTAACGGACTCCAGGTTGCGAAAAGGCATAGACCCGATTGCCCGCTGTCACCACCGAGTTGTCGCGCGACATCTTCCACCAGTTGGTGACTTTGGTATTGAAAAACGTCACCATCCGCTGGATATCGCCATACGCCGGTTGATCCTTCCAAGCACCGGAGAAGACAGGTTGGTCTTTCGCGAGCACCGTCGCCCCATTTTCATCCTTTTCCGTCGCATCTCCAGTGCTACCGAATCCCCCGGCAACGGCGATTCCCCAGCTGGCCCGACGATGCTTTTCCAAGCCGATCTGCCCGATGTAACCATATTCGTCATTGACCACGGGCAAGCCGCGGCCCAAGTTCTTTTGTATGCTGTGGTTACCCCATTGATCACCGTCTGGATACGTGGTTGTCTTCCTAAACTGGACGATCGCATGTACCGGCCAGGACGAGGGAAAAAATGAGAACTCATCACCTGGGCGTTGGTGGATTGACAAGGCTCGCAGACGGCTGTTTGCACCGATCATCCAGGGGTCTTCCGTACGCACGATGTTTCCGATGGCATCCCAGTAAGGCTTCTCGTTCTGGTACGGGGCGTAGGGTGGTTTCGCGTTCCATTCGTTTGCCAGGCACCAGATGACATTGGGAAAGGACGCTAGCCGTGCCAAGGCATAGCGCACATACCGCTGGTCACTCGCTTTGGAAGCTGATGTGCCAATCGGCTGGGCAAAGGAAGAAAGATTGTCGCTGAAGAGAATCACGTCCGCGGTCATGCTTTTGCTATGGAGATATTGGACGATCTCATCGAGCTTTCTCCAATGCACCGAGTTCAGCTTGGTGTGGTCGCCAGCGACATTGTTTTGGTTGAACGGTTGCGAAACCGTTTCCCCGACGATGCTCCCGTCCTCGAATACGGTAAAGGGAGAGACCAGCATCCGCACTTTTTGCATACCATAAGCAGATGAGTTGTTGATCGACGCCTTCCAGTCGACGACGCCTTTGACGACATTGTCGACGAACTGGTAGTAGGTCTGACCCCACAGGAAGTGGTAGGCACCGTTGTCGAATCGTAGCTTCTCCTGATAGGTGGTATCTCGGCGCAGGAACCCACGCGTGCCCGGCAACCCGGCGGTAAAGGTTTGGGCGACAGGCAAGCGAAGGCCGGCGTCAGAGGATGTGGCCGTTACGCTCCAGGAGCCTTGGATGGGTGGCGTAAAGCGGACCCGGAAGACTGCCTTTGTGCCACTCAGCTTCTCGAAGAAGCCATGTACCGAGACGGCCTGGGAGCCATTGATGAACTTGGCGACGGGCTCGAGGCCAATACTGGGAGGTGGGAGGTAGCTGTTCTTGTAGGCAGTCTGGTCGGTGTAATCCGCGTTGCTGATCAGGCACAGCTCGCAGACGCTCCACTGAGCGATCGTGCCGCTACACCGCGGCAAAGCGATGGGGCTGGAATAGGGGGACGCATACGAGGTTCCGTTTATGTTGATTGGGCACTCCGCTGCGAAGGCCACGGCAGGGGCGAGCCCCAGGACCAAGGCGACAAGGAGTGTTTTCGTCAGATGAGGGTGAGCTTTCAGCATCTTAATCTCCTTAAGAAATATTTCAGTTCAGTTTCATTCATTCAACGAATGTCGAAATTAAAAGTGACGAGGTTAAGTATTTTTGGCGGTTATCCAAAGGGTTTCACGGTTCGAGTTGTGGTGCCAAGCGTGAAATCGGCCGAGACCGAAACCTGAGTGTAGGGATTCGAACGAACTGTTTGTGTTTCATACAAAGTCTCTCCTGGTCTCAACGCAAAAACCATGCATCGAGTCTGCCTGTGCTCAACGGCCGGCAGTTGTTTTATGAATTAGAAAGGTTTTCAGCAACGAGCTGACGTAGTCGTATCAAAACGAGATCCGGAGCGAGGTCATGGGCGATTGCACGGGCCTATGACTGGAACCGGGCACCGGACAAAAAGCAAGGCGTATGCCAACCCTCAAAGCCCAAAAAAAGCACACCCCTGCGGTGCTGGGTAGCACCCACTGCGCGCCAGCGCGCAGCGGGTGTGCGCGCTAACGCGCAGTGCTCGCCAGCGCGCATCCAGGCCCCGCGTCGGTCTACCACTGGCGAAGCTTGTGCGGTACTTTGCCGCTCAGGGTCGACGCACCTTGTCGCTGCCGCTGCGGCTGAGCAGGTAGCCGGCGGCTCCGCCGCCGAGGACGAGCAGGGCTGCAGTGGCTCCCAGCCAGACTCGGTGCTGCCGTTGCCGACCCTGGGTCAGGGCTTCAAGCAGTGCCTCCATCGACGGGAAGCGCTCCGCGGGAGAAGGCCGCAAGCCGCGCCACAAGGCCCGCGCTAGCCAGCCGGGCAACCCGTGAGCCGGTCGCAGATCCTTCACCCGACCTCGGAGCTGGCCTTCGAGCGAGCCAGCCGGACCTGCAGCCTCGAAAAAGGGATGGCGGTGGCAGATCGCTTCATAGAGGGCGACACAGAAGCTGAACTGATCGCTGCGCGCGTCAGCCGGCTTGGCCGCGAGGCACTCGGGAGCGAGGTAAGCCGGAGTCCCAACGCACGCCGAAGTTGGACCCTCCAACTCAGCCCTGTCGGCCAGCTTGGTCAACTCGACCCGCTCGGCTTTTTGTGAGTCGTGCTGCGCGACGCCGAAGTCGAGCACCCGGACCTCACCGGATCTGGTCAACATGACGTTGCTCGGCTTAAAGTCGCGATGGATCAACCCCACGGCATGGGCAGCGGCCAGGCCGCTGCCGGCGGCGATGAAGATGCTGAGGACGTCACGCCAGGATCTGCTGCCACCGGCGAGCCAGTCCGCGAGGGTCTGGCCGTCGACGAACTCCATGGCGATCGAAAGGTCCTCACCGCTGCTGACCACGTCATAGACCTTGACCACGTTGGGATGATTGAGCTGGGCGAGTGCCCGACCTTCCTGGCGCAGGTGTCGACGTCCTGCCTCTGAAGTCGACCCGGCCGGCAACACCTTCACTGCCACCTTGCGCGCAAGCTCGGGATCGTAGGCCGCATAGACCTCCCCCATTCCGCCGCGACCCACCCGATAGAGCGGCACGAAACGACCACCAAGCCGCGCAGCAGCAGGTTCTTGCCCTGGCACAGCCGACATCTCGTGGTCAACCGTGGGGCTGGGTAGGGTCTTCGTCTCATCGATCCTGATGGCACTCCACATTGGCACCTCTCAGGCTGCTGTCGGCGCTGCACCGCCGTCAGTTCAGTCGGGCAGGGCTTGCCGGGTCCAGAACACGAAGTCGGTGGTAGCGGGCTCGGCACCGAGCCCACGGATGAGTTGGGCGATCTGGCCGCGGTGGTACCAGGCATGGCCGAAAAGCTGGGTCAAGACGTCTTCGATCGTGTTGTGGTAGCGCGCACCCTCGAGGCTCCGATACTCGAACCGGCGGGCCAGTTCCTGATCGTCGAGCCGCTCTAGGTAGGAGCTCCACTGCGCCTCAACCTCCGCTATCCGCAGGGCGAGATCAGCCAGCGCAACCCCTTGGGGGAAAATGTCGTCGGGCCCCTTGGCGGCGACGCCGAGGCGGAACAGCCAGAGCAGGCGCGCCGCCACCATGTGGGCCAAAAGGTCGAGCGCCTGCTGGTACCCCGACGCCGTGCGGAGCGGCAGCGCGACGGCCTCGAGCGAGGCCAGAACCTTGGCGTTACAGTCTTGCTCATATTCGTACCAGCGACGGTAGCGATCGGCCAGGCTCATGGAGATCCTCCTCGTTTCAGGCAGCCAGGAGCGACGACAGGGACGGGCCACCTTGGAATTTGCACCGCAGCGGGCTCGAGATCCACTCGAGCTGCCAGGTATCCTCCAGCCCAGCTCAGTGTACTCTGTGTGAAGAAATTTGTGGTTGGTGGGTTTGGTCGCTCGCGCTCACCTCAGCGGTCGTGCGGCCAGCTCTTCTGCGCCACGAGATGCGCCCGGAGCAGGTCGAGCTCCGCGCGGCTCATGTCCGCGAGCGACGGGCTGAGCTCGGCAGGAACCTCGATGCCCAGGACTGCGCACACGTCTCTGATCGTGTCGCGCATGGCTTCCGTGCGTCCCCTCGCCTCACCTTCAGCACGACCTTTGGCCTCAACTTCCCTGGCGAGGTCGAGCAGGAAGGGCTCACCCTTGGCCCACAGCGCCTCGGCTACCAGCCGATCTGCTTCCGCGGCATCGACCAGCGCCTGGATGCGCAGCGGTTTCTTGAACGCCTGATCGCGGATCTCACCCCGCGCCGGCGGCACCCAGCGGCTCTGCTTCCACTCCAGCACTTTCGCCTCATGCACCAGGATCGCAAAGACCCGACGCACGCCGCGCGCGATCAGCTTGTTGGCCCGTTTTTCCAGATCCTTGAGCGTCTGGGTGTTGGCGACCTCGAAGGACAGGTCTTCCAAGAAGCGCTGCCCGGTCTGCGGATCCTTACCCGCACGACGGACGCAGACGTCAGTGGCAAAGTCGCTGCCCCAATCGGTGCGGGTCAAGAGCTCGGTCGAGGCGATGTAGCCGGGCGCCACGCAGGCACGGACGAGGTAGGCAAGCTGACATTGGGGATCCGCGTGCTCCGGATCTCCGGCCATGACCTCGTAGCGCACGCCGTCAAGGTACTCCTCGCCCGCTTCGGGAATGGCAAGGCGATCGTCGACTCCGGGGAGACGCAAGGCCGGGGGCGCGGATCCGGGTTCGCGCAGCGGCGGTTCGCGCAACGGCGTCGACGGTTCGGCCCGCGGCGAGCCATGGGCCGGCAGCTGGTAAGAAAAGGTCGGGGATCCTTCAGCAGCACGGTATTCAGAGATTTCTCGCTTGCGACTCATGAACCCAGTCTAGCAGGTCAGGCCAACCGCCGCAATCTCTGCTTTTCGCACTTCGCACATTCGCGCCTGCCAGGCAGTTTGGGGTCAAGTTCAGCGGTCGTGCGGCCAGGTCTTCTGGGCCACCAGATGCGCCCACAGCAAGTCGAGCTCCGCGAGGCTCATGGTCGCGAGGGAAGTGCTGCGCGGTTCAGGAACCTCGATGCCCAGGACTTCGCACACGCCCCGGATCGTGTCGCGCATGGCTTGCGCGCGCCCCCGCGCCTCGCCCTCAGCACGGCCTCTGGCCTCGCCCTCAGCACGGCCTTTGGCCTCAACTTCCCTGGCGAGGTCGAGCAGGAAGGGCTCACCCTTGGCCC
>CAZCOV010000200.1:9966-11893 GCA_964499975.1 uncultured Thermoanaerobaculia bacterium | reverse complement strand
CACGGGGAGCGACAAGCCAGCGGCTGCCATCAGTGGGGCGCTAAAAGATTTTCAATCCACGCCCCCGCACGGGGAGCGACCCAGTATTTTGCGTTACCTGGGATGGCGGGGTTTCAATCCACGCCCCCGCACGGGGAGCGACCAGCTCGGAGCTGTGGTCCACTGGATGGCATCGGGTGTTTCAATCCACGCCCCCGCACGGGGAGCGACTCCATGGCCGGGCGATTTTCGCGGCCATGGAGAGAGTTTCAATCCACGCCCCCGCACGGGGAGCGACCACCATCTCAACGGCGTTGTCGATGACGACCGAGCGGTTTCAATCCACGCCCCCGCACGGGGAGCGACGTGCTCTTCCCGCTTCCGGCCTTGCCGGTCAAGAGTTTCAATCCACGCCCCCGCACGGGGAGCGACGGCGCCGGCGTAACCGGCGCTTTTGCAGTGGGTTAGGAGGCGATTTTCGCGTACCTCCTCAGTTAGGCTGGGTTGAGGCCCGTTACCACTGCAATCCAAGTCTACTAACCTCCTTTAAAATCAACTGGTTAGTCAAATTCGCGAACCTCCCAGGGTTTTTCTGTGCACTTCAGGTACGCGCACGCGGACCTACAACAGGAGCGGACCCTCCAAGTCGAAGGTCGCTTTGGCACCATGGTGCTCTTTGCGATTCTGCCACTTCTTGCCGAGAAAGTAGAAGCGCAAACTGTCGGCTGCAGGGTCGTAGGTGGCAAGCAGAGCGGCGCGCAGCCGGACCCACTGCTCGGGGTCGACGAGACACTCGAAAACCGAGTTCTGCACCCGAATGCCAAAGTTGGTGCAGACTTTCGCCACTTGCCGCAATCGCCGCCGACCCGCAGGGTCTTGCGTCGAAACGTCGTAACTCACGATCACTAGCATGTTTTTTTAACCCTCCATCACCGTGGACAAAACGGCGGGTAGCCGTCAAGATCGCCGCGCAAGTAGCGAGCCAGCAGTAAGGCTTGCAGGTGGAACAACAGGCCGATCGTGGTTTTCTCGCCGAGAAAAGGGTGGGTGATCGTGTCTTGCTTACGTTTTTGGTAAGCGGCGATCACGACCTTGCGCGTTTCCTCGTCCATCGTCACCCCACCCGACGGGTCCGCACGAAAACCACTGCCTTTCAGCTGTTTCAGGTTGATCAAACTCAAAGCGACGCGATCCGCCACGAAGCTGCGGAACTCTTCGCTCAAGTCAAGCGCCAGACTCGGACGCCCCGGCCGCTCGCGGTGCAGGAAGCCCACGGCCGGGTCAAGCCCAACGCATTCGAGCGCCGCGGTAAGGTCCATCCGCAACAAGGTGTAAAGGAAAGAAAGCAGCGCGTTCACGTTGTCGCGCGGCGGACGGCGCGAGCGCGTCTTGAAGTAGAAGTCGTCTTTTTGCTGCAGGATCAGGTGGTCGAACGCAGCAAAGTAGGCGCGGGCAGCATGGCCTTCGAGACCGCGCAAGGTGTCGACGCTGTCGGCCCGCGCGACTTGATCCAGGGTCTGCTGTAACTGCAGTGCGGCGGTCTGCAGCGCAGCTGCTGCAGCCGGTGGGTTGTCTTCGCGCGCGGCGCGCATCAAGAGCGAGCGGCTGTTGAACACTTTGGCCGCGACGATGGCGCGCGCTAGCTCAGTCGCTGCTGCTGGGTCGTCGCTTTGCCGGTATTGCTCGCGACGGAGCAGGACGTTGCCCGCGGTTGGACCCTGGAAACGGGCGAGGAAACGCCCTTGCTCGGTCAAGAATGACAGCGCGACTTGAGGTTTGCCGCAAGCGCCGAGGAGAAAGGGGCTGAAGCGCACCTGGCCGAAGCAGACGATGCCGCCCAGGTTGTGGAGCGGCATCTGCAATCGGGTCTCGCGCGCGACCCGCACGACGACGGTGTCGCCTTTTTTGGCCAAGTAGGCGCCTTGGGTCAAGATGAACAGGGTGTTGA
>CAZCOV010000200.1:0-9956 GCA_964499975.1 uncultured Thermoanaerobaculia bacterium | reverse complement strand
CAAGTGCTTTGCACCTCTTTGCCCTGGAACAGCTGGGTGAGGTAGGCGCGGGCCGAGTGGGACCCCGCGCTCGGCAGGCACAGGCCGAGCAAGGAGCAGGAGCCGCATTTGGGCTCGCGCACGGCCGGCGGGGTCTTGCCCGAGCGCAGTAGGACGTGCAGGCGTTCGCTGGCCGACGCCGTGAGGTCGCGCAGGGAGACGTCGAAAGTGACGGCCTGACGCCGTCGCGGTTTGTGGTAGTAAAGCGCTCCCGCCGGAATTTCGATCCCGAAGTGCTCTTCGAGGCAGAAAGCCTGAGCGCAGAGCTGGACTTCGTCCGCGCGGTGCGGCTTGGGCTGGCCGCGTTTGTACTCGACGGGGAAAGGCCGCCACCAGCCGGGAGCATCCGCCAAGGTGACGGCAGAGGATGGGCCGGCAGCTGAAGCGCTGGGCATCCGGTCAGGCATGACCCGATGAAACTCGACGGCATCGGCGCGTCCGGACAGCCCCAAGCGCAAGCTGGTGAGGCTGAGGGAGCGGACGATCCGCAGGTCACCGCGGCTCTCGGTCGTTTGGCTGTCGGCCTTCTCGTGGAGCAGCCGTCCTTCGGCAGTCAGCCGATTTTCCGCCCAGATCTGTTCGAGGTGGATCAGGGCGCACTGGCGTTCGCAAAACACCAGATGCTGCAAGGCCGAAAGGGGGAGCAGCTCGTCTTCGGTGTACACGCCTTTCCCCGCCTTGTTTTTACACCAGCCGGTGGAGTTTGATCCCAGGCGGCAAGGCGGAGTCATCCACGGTGATTTCGTAGTCGCTGAAATCGCGCGGCGGCTTGCTCAAATCCTTGCGCTGTTTGCTGATCCGACGGAAGAGGGCATGCGCCGGCGCGTTGCCGAGCAGGCTCTCGTGCTCGAACACGACCAAGAGCCGGGTCGCCATTTCGCCGCGGGTGGCGGAGCGGTCGTGCTCGAACATCTGAGCGAGCGCGCGCCATACCAGGTCGAGGTCAGCCGGGCTGAAGCCGGTGTCTGCGGCGAGGTGGGGCGAAACAAAACCATGCGCTTCGTACAGGCCGTAAGGGACGATTTCCTTGCGCCCCATGGTGCCGGTCACTTGACCGTGCTTTTGCAGCTGCTCGTTCGCTTCGCGTTCGGTGGTGACGGCTTTGCGGGTGATCGCCTGTTCGAGCGGCATGATCGGATCGACCGAACGGGCAAAGGCGAACTGGACCGGGCCGCGCACTTGGCCGCAGTTGATTTTGGTGGTCATCACCGCCCCAAACGCGCGGATGTCGAAGAAGGTTTGGCACATCCAGGTGCGCGCTTGCTGCATGGCGTCGCCTTTGTCTTTGGCTTCGGGATCGAGCCCGCGCGCTTCGTAAGCCTGCTTGTGCAGGTGTTCGAGCACGCCGTGCTGTTTGACGTAGATGTCGTAGCCAGCCGCGGGTTGGCCGCTTTCAGGATCGGTTTTGTCGAGAGTGACGAAGTTGCGGATCTTGCGCTTCAAGCAGACGTCGGACACCAGGCCGTGGCCGGTTTCGGGATCGACCCGCGGCGCGTTGCCGGCGTCGGGGTCGCCGTTGGGGTTGCCGTTGAGCACGTCGAACAACAAAACAAAATCATAGCGATGCGTGAGTTTGTGACCGTTCAGAGCGATCCCAGCGGAATTTGCCTGGTTGGATAGATTTGACATATTCAAATACTCCGTGAATATACAAAATTGTTTGGTTTCAAATTGAGTTTTCGAGATCCGAAGCAGCAGCCTGGTCGGCTGCGGTTTTGTCGGCTTTGGTAAACAGCTGGTGGCGTTGTTGGTGGAAGCCGAGGATGAAGAGCCCTTGCTCTTCGAGGCTCAAGTGGGCTGGAAAGCCGCCGGCGCTGACAGGAAAACGGCTGCTGATCGTGTCGAGCTGCCGTTCGAGCCAGATCGCGGTGGCGCGCGATCGGGGCTCGTCCATCGCCTTCTTGGCGTGGTGCCGGGCGTTTTTCAGCAGCCGGGTGAAGACCAGCCGCGGGGTCGCCGAGGCTGCGCTGAAGTAACGGTCGACGACGGAAGCGTTGATGTCGCCCAAAGCGAGTTGTTGCAGGCGTTCGAGCAGGGCCATCAGCCGTCCGAGCAAGTAGCCGGGGTTGGTATTTTCTGGGTCCATGGCAGGTTGAATCTCCGGATAGTCAGGGGTTGTCGTGCTGCGCCGTCGGTTGAGCACAGCCTTGATCAGGGCAGCACGGGCGTCGCGGCGCTCGAAGTCGCTCCAGGAGGAAGCGCCGATTTCGGCCCGGCTGCGTTCGATCGCTCGGATCAAAAGGGCAAAGGGAAAGGGCACGCCGCTGAGCGCGCTGTGGACGAGTTCGCTCGCGAAATGCTTGGGCACGTTCTCGCTCTTGCCTTGAGGGGCGAGGCTGCCGAGCAAGACCCTGAGCGGCAAGTGGGGAGACAGCTCGCGCTGTTTGGGCTTGGGGGTGTTGCGCACTACCGCGAGATCGCTAAAGAAGCGGGCGAGGTGGTCCTGGACTTCGCCGACCGTGGACTCGAACCAGTCGCGCACGATCACCCGCCCTTGCGCGCCGGTCAAGGTCAGGGCATAGAAGGCGTTGGGGTCTACGCGATCGGGAGCGCGGCCGTGCCAGATGGACTGGTAGAGCTCGCCCACGCTGTCGGGATTGGCTTCGAAGAGGCCGCTGAGCACGCCCGCGAAGTCGCTTTCTTGGGCGGTCCAGTAGCAGACCACGGTGTCATCGCTCAAGCGCTGGTTTTGCGGCTTGCGCCCACCCGCGGGAGCTGGGTGGAGCAGACGCTGGAGCGCGGTCGCATACCCTTCTGCGGCTTCGCGCGAGATGTTGGCATTCTCGTTGCCTTTGAAGCCATAGGACTCGAAGGCGCTGGCGTTGAACGAGACCAGGCGCACGCCCGCGGTGCTGGCGCCGGGCACGTACTTGATCACGGTGTGCTGGTCGGCGGTGGGAGCGCGGCGACCGGTGACCAGGCAAAGCGGGTCATCAACGCTGGCTTGCCCCTGCTGGCGCTGTGCCTGCCAGTAGGCGCGGACCTTTTCGCGGGCGGTGACGAGGTGGGGTTCGAGCTCGTAGACAAAGGCAAAAAGGTCGTTGCCGGCACAGTCTGCGGGCAGTTCCACGGTGAACTCTTGGCTGGCCACAGCCGCGAGAAAAGCATCGACCGCTGCCACTCCGGGATCTTGGGTAGCGGCCAGGCAAGCGGCCACCCGTTCGCGGAAGAGGCCGAAGCGGTTCTGCAGTTTGGCCAGCGGGAACTTGCCTTGTTCGCTCGGGACCGACTGACCAAAGACGTAGTCGGCCTTGTCGACCAGGAGGAAAGCGCGGTCGCCGCTGGTGCGCGCGGGTTCGCGCGGTACTTTGAATTGCCGGACGATGGGCTTGGGTTTTTTCTTGTCGGCGGCCTCGGCAGCAATGAACTCACGGGTCGACTCGATGCCGAGCAGGCGTCCGCCCGCGGCTACTCGCACGAGATAAGCCACGGGTTTGGATTCGTAGTCGGGATCCTCGAGCAGCCCTTCGGTGTGGGCCAAGTCGAAGAGGGCGCGCAAGATCATGATCGACCTCCTGCAGTGACGTCTGGGGCGGCGCTCACGGCAGCGGGATCGGCTGGCACTTCGAGGATCCCGCTGACCAGTTGCGCGGCAAAAAACAAGGGCTGGTTCTTTTCGCCATAAGCGATGTCCCACAACATCCAGCCGAGGTCGCGGCTGTCTGCGATCGGCGGGGGAGCGTCTTTTGCCGGGAGCACTTCGGCGACAAACTCGCGACAGCCAAAGTAGGGTTGGTGAAAGTGCTGTCCGCGTTCGACCCGGCGGGTGAACATCTCGACGAACTTGTTCACGTTGTCTTCGGGGCCGGCGCGTGCGGTGAGCTCGAAGCTGGCTTCGATCACGTAATCGACGGCGCGCAAGGCCACGGTGTTGCGCTGGGCGCGATCGTCGTCGGCGAAAAAGCGCGGGGCGGGCCCGCCGCCGGTGATCACCGCGCTCTTGGGGGCGCTCGCCTTGGTGTTGACTTCGTTGCGCAAGAAAGCGGTGAAAGCGATCGGTTTCAGCACGCGGATGCGGGCGATCCGCCAGCGCAGAGCTGGCTTCCACAGCACCGCCTCGAACAGACCGCGGGCTGCCGAGGGGGTGATCACCGGGTAAGACACCCGTTCGACCTTGAGCTCCGGCCGCGTGAAGCAGGCCAAGGGGCCGCAGGCGCGCAGGCTGAGGGTGGGGCTACGACTGGTCATCTAGGTCCTCCTTGAAAGCAGCCGAACCCAGGGTCCGGCCAAAGTGCTATTGGATATCGCGTGAAAACCGGTTCAAACGATCAGCGGATTCGGGTCAGAGCGAATTTCACCCGACGCAAAAGCGACGGCAAAGCCAAAATCCTCGCGGTCGTAGAGGTGGTAAAAGCCGACTGCCAGCGTGCGCACGTTGTCATGGAGCAGTTCGAGCGCTTGCAGCTCTTCCAGCTGTCGCACCTGATCGGGGCGCAGGCTGACCACGAAGGGTTGCACCGCGCGCAGGCGTTCACGGCTGGGTCCAAGACGGCGCAGGTCTTCCAGGCGCGCGGCAGCGTCGCCATAGGGCATGACCACCGGGCAGCCGGCTTCGTCGATCAGCTGGAACTTGCGCGCGACCGCGGCAAAGTCTGAACCACTCCGGTAAGCCTGGATGTTCTCGCGGTCCGTGTCGCCCTTGTTGTAGAGGATTTCGAAGTAGCGGCTGAGCACTGCGGGGTCGCTGAGGTCGACCTCATTCTCGCACATCTTCAAGATGGCTTCGGTGGTTTCCAGGCCCTGTTGCAAGATCCCTGGCGGCGGCTGGGTCGGCGCGCGAAAGAGCACCAGCTGACCGAGCTGACCCGCGGCAAGGCGACCTTCGCGGTTGCAGCGGCCACCCGCCTGGGTCAAGCTGTCGAGTCCGGCCAAGGCACGGTAGACCACGGGAAAGTCAATGTCGACCCCGGCCTCGACCAGTTGAGTGGCGACCAGACGGCAGGGGCCTTCGCGCTTGAGCGCGCGGTAGACCCGCTGCAGCACGTCCGTGCGGTGCTGGGGGCAGAGCAGGGCGGAGAGGTGGAAGCGTCCGACAGCGGGGAGCCGTAGCGCCAGCTCGTGCGCGTCTTGCCGACGGTGGACGATGGCTAGGACTTTGGGGTGAGCGCTGAGCTCGTCTGCGAGTTCGTCCCAGCCGATCGGCGGGGTGGCTGCAGGCCAGCGCACGGCAAAGCGGCGCAGGCGTTGGGCCAGGGCCGGAGGATCGGGAGCGATCTCGCGCACGCCTAAAAGGCGGGTCGGCAACTGCGGGCTGGTGAGTGCGGGTTGGGTGGCGGTCGCGAGGACCAGCGAGCAGCCGTAGTGGTCCGTCAGCTCTTGCAGCACTTCGAGGATGGGGTCGAGGAGGTGGCGCGAGAGGGTTTGGGCTTCGTCGAGCAGGATCACACTGCGCGCGATGTTGTGCAGTTTGCGACAGCGCGAGCGGCGGTTGCCCAAGAGCGACTCGAAGAACTGGACGTTAGTGGTGACGATGATCGGCGCGTCCCAGTTCTCGCTCGCCAGCTTGTTTTGCTCGGTCTCTTTTTGCGGATCGAGGTTCGAGTGGTGTTCGATGACGTTGTGCGCGCCCAGGGCGCGACGATAGACCGCGGCGTTTTGCTCGATGATGCTGGTCAAAGGGATGGCCACGATCACCCGCCGCAGGCCATGCTTTTCCGCGTGGCGGAGGGCAAAGGCCATGGCCGAAAGGGTTTTGCCGCCGCCGGTGGGCACGCTCAAGCTGAACCGCCCGGGCGGCTCGTCCGCCGCGCGCTCGCACGCGGCCAGGACCTCAGCCCGCAGAGCGTTGACCGGCGAAGGCGCGTTTTGCCCGAGCTGGGCGAGGTGGTCGGTGAGCCGCTGGCGCAGGGTGGGGATGTCGTCAAAGCAGAGCCCGGTGCGACGTTCTGGTTGGCAGAAAGCTTCGGTATCGAGCGAGTCTGCGTCGACCAGTGCGGAGAACAAAAAGCGGATCCACAGCTCGAAACTGCGGCGCATGCGCTTGAGGGATTGATGGCTGTTGTTGGCAGCCTCCAAGCGGGACGGGAGCGCCGGCAGCTCGGCGTCCAGAAGGTCAGCGGGCACGTACGGCCGGGCCCGGACGAGGAGCTGCTCAAGCTGCTTATCTTGCAAGCTGCTCAACAACGGGCGCGGGTCGCCCGGTTCGCTGCTCTTGGGATTAGCCAAGCCAGCATGGTGTCCGGCGATCACCCAGGCGAGCGGCAAAGCACGATCATCGCCGCGGACGGCGCGGGCCTTAGCGTGGAGCGCGCCCACAATCGCATGTTCAGGGCCAGACTTTGCCCCGCGCAAATAAGCCTGGAACTCGGGCTGGTACTTGCCCAAGTCATGCCACAGCCCGGCGAGCCAGCCCCAGGCTCCCGCGTCCCAGGCGCTGCTGAAATCGCGTGCGAGCGCGGCCACGCCTTCGAGGTGGGCGCGCAGGTCTTGCCAAGCAGACGGCGGCTGATCAGCGCGGGTGTGGGCAAAAAAACGCATTATCTCGGTCATCGGGACCTCCTGAAAAGCTGCCCTTCTAGGCGTCTTGCTAAACTATCGCAAAAAAGCTAGCCCAAAAAAGACCGCAGGACACCAGCTGGACCCACTCGACGGGTTGGCTGAGTGCGCCAGGATCAGCGCAGCTCTAAGGACTAGCGATGTTCTAGCGATGTGGGCTATCCGGCAAGAAAGCCGTCGCGATCTCGGAGGCGAGCTGGGCGGGTGGGATCCACCGCACCGCGGTCGGCCCGAGTTGCTCGCGATGTTCGAGACCCGTATTGAGCACGAGGAAGATGGTGCGTGAAGCGGCAAAATAGCCTGGAGATCGCGATCCACGATCGCGTTTTATCCCTGACGTTTGCAGAATGACAACCAAAAAACGTCAGGGTTCATGGGCCGACAGTGCCCGCGCACGGCCATCGAGGCAACGCTGGCCGACGGAACCGGGGCCCACTCTAACTCTAACCCCCAAAGTCGGCGCTCGGCGCGACGCCCCCAGCCAGAAAGCGGCCGAGAGCCATCACGGGAGCGCCGAGTTCGCCTTGCCCCAGTGGCGGCAACACACCGGCAATCACCAGCGGCGCAGCACCAGGAAACTGGCGCGCGGCCTCGCGCAGGGCAGCGACCTCACGCTGTCGCGACGTCGGATCGAGCAGCCCCTCGTCGGTCACTTGGATCAGCCTCGCGGGAACCAAGCCGCGCCGTACCAAGAGATCGACCTCGCCTGCACCTTTCCAGTAGAAAAGCCCATCCGACCGTTGTCCGAGCAAAGCGTTGTGGACCAGCGTTTCCATCAAGCGACCCCGATCAGGGGACGCAGCGAGCGAAACCGCGTTGCGTAAACCGAGGTCGATTGCATGAACTTTGCTCGGCCGGCGCTGCCGCTCCCCGCTCTTGAGGGTGTAGAACGGAAGAAAGGATACCAGGTAGGCTTCCTCGAGATGCTGGCAGTAGGTCCGTGCCACGGTTTTGGAAATTGCGAAAAGGTTGGCGAGCCGCTGGTGGGAAATCAGGCTCGCGGTTTGTCCGAGCAGATAGACCGCCAAGTTCCGCAACAGCGGCAGGTCGCGGATCTGGTGGCGCAGCGCGACGTCTTTGAACAGCGTGTCGTCGAAGTATTGCTGCAACAAGTCTTTCTTGCGTTCGGTATCGGACGTGAGCACCACTTCGGGGAAGCCTCCCCAGCGCAGGTACTCTGCAACCTCGTTGCGGATTCGCGGCGGATCGTCGGCCAGAGACGGTCCGCTCGGCGACTGGACACCGCGAAACCGCAAGACCTCGGCAAAAGACAGCGGCAAGACGCGGAATGTCAAGTGCCGCCCGGTGAGGAGCGACGCCAGCTCTGAGGACATGAGAGCAGACGACGAGCCGGTGATGAAAATCTTGAGGTTCTCCGTCTCGTTGCGCGCGCGCACCCAGCGCTCCCATCCAGGGACGCGCTGGATTTCGTCGAGGAAAAGCCAGCCGCGCCCCTCGGGGTAGATCTCGGCGCGCCAGGTGTCGTAGATCCGCTCGAGCAAGGCTAGGCCCAGGTGCGCGCCGAAGCCGGGCTCCTCCAGGTTGACGTGGAGCAGCGCCGCGCGCGGCACCCCGGTGGCTTCCAGCAGGTCCATGAGTTGGAAAAGCACCGTGGTCTTGCCCGCCCGCCGTGGCCCGATCAAAGCGATCACCTCGGGGGTGTCGAGATGACGGCGAAGGGTGGCGGTCAGATCACGGGCATGACCGGCGTCGAGGCGCGCCCCTCCCCAACGATTCCAGCGACTGAGCGCCCGGATCAGCTCTGCGCTGCTCGGATTCTTGGCCTCCATAGCGACCCATTATAAACGGATATGGATTTTATAGAAGGCAAGATTTGATCGGCGGATAGATCTTGCGCGGCGTAGAATACTCGCGGATCAAGGCCAGGACGGCGCGGGATCCTGCCCGCAGCTCACTTTCGCGGGGGAACAACGAGGGAATAACCCATGCAGCGCGCAAAACCACACTCGCCGACGCTGATCTCTATGGTGGCAGCCGGTTTCTTGGGCGGGTTCGTCGCCCCAACCCAGACTGCGGCGCGCACGATCGAACTGGTACTCGATGCTTCGGGCAGCATGAACGCGCGCATGCCCGACGGCCAAACCCGGATCGCCACCGCGCGTTCGGTGCTCGCGCAGGTGGTTTCTCAGCTGCCCGCCGGAACCCAGCTCGCGTTCCGCGCTTATGGCCACCAATCACCCCGCGAACGGCATGATTGCAACGACACCCAGCTGCTCGTCCCCTTTGGCGACGCCACGGCGCTCCGCACCGAGGTCACTGCTGCGGCCGGCCGCTTGCGGGCGCAAGGCTATACCCCGATCACCCGTGTGCTCGAAATCGCGGCCAAGGACCTAGCCGCAAGCCCGCCTGGCGAGCGCGCGATCATCCTGGTGAGCGACGGCAAGGAAACCTGTGAAGGGGATCCCTGCGCTACCGCGCGGGCGCTCAAGCAAGCCAACGCCGAACTGGTGGTCCACACCATCGGCTTTGCCGTCGATGCTGCGGCGCGCGCGCAACTGCAGTGCATTGCGAGCGCCAGCGGCGGCACCTACAGCGACGCCGACAGCGCTCCCCAACTGCTCCAGGCGCTTGGTCAAGCCACGGTCGCCCCCATGGCCGCAGTCGTCCAGCCACGGCAGGAGCCCGGCAACTTGACGGTGCAAGGCGCGGATTTGAGCGGGCACAAGGTGTTCGACGCGGTCACCGGCCAGCAAGTCGGCGAGATCAGCTCGCTCAAGAGCACGATCCGGGTTAAGGCAGGGATCTACCACGTGAGCTTCGGTCAGAGCCTGTGGAAGAGCGTGGTCGTCGAGCCCGACAAGGTCACGGTGCTCCAGCCGGGCATCCTCGAAGTGAAGCGGGCGGGCCTTTCCGGCCATGAGATCCGCGACAGCGAAACCGGCGCGCTCCTAGGCGAAGTGAGCTCGATCAAGAGTTCCATCACTCTCCTCCCGGGCGTCTACGACGTCACTTTTGGGGAAGTGGCGTGGCCGTTGATCAAAGTCGACAGCGGCAAGAAGACCGTGCTCGACGCTGGCGGCTTGCGACTCCAAGGCGCGAGCTTTGCGGGCCATCGGATCGCCACCCAGGACGGCAAGGTCGTGGGTTCGTTGAGCTCGCTGGTGAGCTTCATGCCCCTGCCCCCCGGCGACTATACGGTCGAGATCGCTGGCCGACGCGTTCCGTTCACGGTCAAGGAAGGCCAGGTCGTCGAGCTTGCTGCCAAATAGGAAAGTCGGCGCAGGTCACAATCGTTCCAGTTGGGACGCTATGCATCTAGCCGGATGCAGGCAATCTTGAGGTCAGGGCTCCTCCGTCAAGGATCGTAGCCAATCGTCCTCGACGTCCAGCCCAGTTGCGGCGATTCTCGCTGTCTCCCCACTCGGGATCTTGCGGGGAATCGTAGCCGGGAGGTATTCCCA
>CAZCOV010000199.1:0-11908 GCA_964499975.1 uncultured Thermoanaerobaculia bacterium | reverse complement strand
ACGATGAGCGCTTATTTTCCTACAAAGTGGGAACCACGCGCCTCAACCGTTGGACGCTCCGCGACCTGTCGGGTCAAGTGCTGCGGGAATACTCCCAGACCGGGGACCCTGCGGTGTGGACCGTCGAGCGAGACTACATCTATCGCGGAGGCGCCCTGCTCGCCGCCGAGACACCGTCCGGAGTGCGGTATTTTCACTTGGACCACCTGGGTACCCCACGCCTGGTGACGAACTCCGTCGCCAACCAAACGGCCTACCATTATTACTACCCGTATGGGGAAGAGGTCAGCGCGTTCAACCAGGATACAGAAAGGTTAAAGTTCACGGGTCACGAGCGGGATTTAGCGAGCACCACCGGTGCCGGCGATGATCTCGACTACATGCACGCGCGGCATTGCAGTCCGGTGACGGGTCGGTTTTTGAGTGTGGACAGCGTGCATGGCAAACCAAAGCTGCCGCAGTCCTGGAACCGGTATGGGTATGCGCTAGGAAACCCACTCAAGTACGTCGATCCCGACGGCAAGGCAGCTATTCCGCCCATAGATACCCCCGATTTTGAGCGGAATGCCGAGATTCGCCACGCCGTTGGCGACACCTTGCAGGGTGCGCCGATTATAGGAGGCGGACTTGCCAAGGTAGCAGATGCCTTGCTCTCCGGGTTTTTGCCCGCCAGCCATCAGGAGTTCGTTGCAAATGCCAACGCGTCATTGATCGGCATGGTTGCACCAATCACCGCAGCGCCGCTCTCGCGTGCAACCGAACTCCTAAGACCCGGTGGTCGTCTCATCGGCGAACCTGGTAGCAGCAGTAAAATTCGATTCCTTCAAGGTGGTGCAACTGCTGCCAAGGAGCTATTTTCGAAGCTTGCTGAAGGGGGAACAGTCGTAAGGGCGACTGGCAAAGAAACAGTCGTTTATCTGGAAGGGGTAGGTAAAGTTAGCTTTCGGACGGTTTCTTCTACCAAGGGTGTTGAGGCGACCATTGATCTTCTGATTCCGGGAATTGGGATTCGAAAGATAAAATTTCGAACACCAATATAGATAGGATGACTGATGGGCACGATTGAGCAACTCAAGATTGCGTTAGTCGCGGAAGGAGTTGAGGATTTTCTTGGACTCTGGGAGTTCCTTTGGGAAGCACGCGAGACTCTTGGAGTTACAGAATCGCCCAGGGACCGTGAAGTTGCCTTGGACTTAGTCCGTGACCTACTGGAAGAGGGCTTAATCCAACCGGGTGCTCCGATTGATCAAGGCCCAGGGTTCGATCCTTGGGAACTCTCGCCCAGCGAGGCCCTGAAGCGAATTGAGGCAGAATGGGATCTTCTCGACGACGATCCATTCACTGGCGACATTGTTTGGTTCGTGACCACACCGAAAGGGGAGAATTGGCTTCGCACAAAGCAGGGACCTGCCGCTTGACCAGCCCAAAGCCGATTCGCAGGTGATTTCGCTCGGAACAACGCTCGGTGGCTTGACGTGGCTGCCTATTGGCGGGGGCTCCTTTGGCGCCTGCAGCAGGCGCAGGCGGGCTGCCCACTTCGTCCAATGCTTCCCTTACGCAGCAAGCGTAGCGCTTAACACAGAGGTCAATCGGGCGTCGGGGCGTCGGGCCGTAGTGGGCGAAGCCTGCCAAAGCGTGCTACTAGGGCACGCTCTGACGAGTTTGTAGGGTCCTGCGTCTCTCCGCGCTGACCAAGACATTCAGCAGACGGGCTCCGCCCGCCGAAGAATTTGTTGGTTTTTTCGGTGGCTGTGACGTCGCCTTCCAGTTTGACGGCGTATCGCGCTGGAGCGTCAAGGATCGGCTCGCAGACGAGCCGCCCGCTCTGCGGCGCTAGGCGTCCTTGACACCCCAGCGGATCCACCGTCCTTTCGAACTCAGGGCGGCTCCGGAGGCAGCCACCGAAAAAACCTGGTGGGGGTGCTGCCCCCAAGCCCCCGAGGGCTTCCATAGGCAGAGGGGGCTCACTGCATGCGGGCCGTCCCCACGGACTTTCGGCGCTCGAAGCAGGCGCGAACGGCCGAACGCGCCAAGTGTCACCGATGGTGACGCCTAAAAAAATTTTGACAAACGGCAAAATGAGCCTTGTTATTCCCACTTAGCTTAGGTACAATCGACTGATTAACTTGACCGCTGCAAGAAATGAACTTCGCTCTTGATGATGCCCTCGACCTCCTGGCGCGCACGCCGACCGTGGTCGACCACCTCCTGCGCGGCATCCGCAATTCCTGGCATGCGCACAACGAAGGTGGTGACACTTGGAGCGCTTTTGTCGTGGTCGGTCATTTGATCCACGGCGAGGAAACCGACTGGATCCCGCGCGCCCGCATCATCCTCGAACACGGCACCGCCCAGCCGTTCGTGCCGTTTGATCGCCTAGCCCAGTTTCAGCGCTTCGCTGACTGGTCTTTAGACCAACTGCTTGACCGCTTTGCCGAGCTGCGCCACAGCAACCTCGAAATCGTCCGCAGCTGGCGTTTGACCGACGCGCAACTGGCATTGCCCGGCCGCCACCCCGAACTTGGTGCCGTCACCCTCAGCCAACTCCTCGCCACCTGGGTCGTTCACGATCTCAACCACCTGGCGCAGATCGCCCGGGTCATGGCCAAGCAGTACCGCGAAGAGGTCGGGGCCTGGCGCGCCTACCTCGGGGTCCTCAACCGCTGACGTGCTTCTGGGCCGGCCTCTGCCGTCAAAGCTTTTAGTCCACCTCGAAAATCATTCCTTCCGTCGCCGTCAAGCTGAGGTTGACCGGGGTCTTGTCGGCTTGCGGCTGCATGCGCAAGATCGTCCCGCCATAGGTTTTCCCAAAGACGAACGGCCCCCAAATCACGTTGTGGGGAGAACAGCCAGCCTCACCGTTTTGGTACAGCAGGGGGACCGACTGGAGGTATTCCTGAATCACCCACTGCGGCGACCCGAGGGCGCGCTGGACGATCGCCTGCCACTCCTGCGGCGGAGTGAACCGTCCAATGTAAACGTCCTGACCGCCAAAACTCTGGGAGGTCTTGAGCACCAAATCCTCGCGGCGCGCCACCAGCTCTGCAGCCGAAATTGCAGCGGCAGCTTGCTGCAAAGCGGGAGGCACATCGCTCGTGCGCGTCCACGGAATGACTTTTTCAATCAGCTGCCGCTCCGCTGCCGAGACCATCCCGGTGGAAGCCAGCAGCGATAGGATCGCCAGGTTGCGCTTGTCGCCCAGCAGCGAACAAACGGGGCTATTGTAAAGTTTCACTTTGCCCGCAAGAAAGCTGCGCAAGATGGTGGCAGGCATCTGCGCAGTCGCCTTGTAGAGAATTACTAGCCCATGGATCGGTTGCCGGCCTAAACTGAGGGTGCCGTCGTTGTCGACAGCGAGCTGCGAAGGGTAGCAGGGAAGGAGCAAGCTCTTGCTCGCCGCGCCGACTTCCTCGCAGGCTTTTCGATAGGACGCAGCGAAGACCGAGCCGAATCGGCTCAACGCTTCGGGAGAAATATCTCCTTCAAATGCGATCACCAGATTCTGCGGTCGGTTGGCATCGCTGGCGACGCTGAGCAAATCCTGCAGAATGTGCTTGAACATAATATCCAGAGTGCTGCTGTAACGGACCGTCAGTTGCTGTTTCTGGATAAATTGCGAAGTTAGGGTCGTCTTGAGATGCATTTCCGCCAAAAATGCCGTTTCCCACCCGCCCAAGTTCGGTACCATATTGAACTCGATGCATTTAAAACCCGCCGCGGTTAGCACAAAATCACCGCGTGAGATCGCAGCTTCGAAACCATGCATTGGGTTCAGCAAAAGTCCGACAACAGCCGGGTTGGCAAGCCCATAGTACTTGCTGATGGCTGCAGGGTCGTTAGCAAAGACCCGGTCAAGAATGCTACGAATCAGAAGGCTCACCGCCACGCTGATCGTCTTCATTTCCTGCAATTTGCTGCCGCCAACAAAAGTCGGCCAGGGTTGCAGCCGGTAAATAAACAAATCCGAAGGCTGGGCAAAGAGCGGGAAATTCGCTCGCCGCTGGTAGTCTGGATTTTGCAGGGCAAGCTGGCGAAACTCCCAATCGGCGGCGGAAAGCTCAAGATGTGCGGCTTGGATGGCTTGCTCGTAGCTCAAGGTTCTGCTCCTGATCGCGAACGGCTTGGGGTTCCCGGGGCGCGTCCGCCGCCCGCGGGGCTCAATCAGCTGCTACCGAGGCGACAGGGTCGTGATCGGCCGCAGGGGACGCGCCTGGACGATAACGAACTTGGAAACCGCGGTCAAGGACGCTTGATGTTGCGGAATTCACCTGCCGACAAGCATGCGCTAACGTATGTTACAGAAGCAATTTGAACAAACCGAGTGTCGATATGGAATTCTTCCATCGGTATTTGCACGGCGCAGCCAAATAGCGAGTTGATGCAGGGGTCATTGAGCCCAGGTAATTTGCCAACCACGTACCGATTCGACGGTGACATCACGATCTGTCTGATTGATGTTGCATTGCCGCCAGCTTGGCGGTAGAGTTTAGCTCTCAGCTCTGCCGCGGACGTGTCTGGGCGGCAAAGATATCTACAGAAATATCTAGCTGCATCTTGTTAATCATTCTACTCGATGTGCCGGAGGCTTCACCAGTCATGGCTAACGAAGCGTGTCCGCTGACTTTGGCGCAAGAGGAAATCTGGCTCGACCAGCAGCTGGCGCCGGGAACACCGCTTTACAACATCGGCGGTCGCTTGACCGTGCATGGGCCGCTCGAGGTTGCTGCGTTCCGCCAAGCGGTGGGCCAGGTGGTGGCCGAAAGCGACGCCTTGCGCCTGCGATTCTTTGCTTCAGGAGGTCGCGTCCTGCAGCAAGCGGACGCAGCTGTGGACCTTCCGCTGGTCGTCGATTTGCGGAGCGTGGCGGGGTTTGCGGGGGAAGCAGCCGCTTTAGCGCAGGCCGAGCAGGTGATGGAGCGCGCGCTGGGATGGGGTTTCGCGCTGACTGGCAATGCGCTGACTGGCCATGCTTTGTGCCGCTTTTTGATCCTGCAGGTGAGCGCCGAGCAGCACCACCTCTTGGGAGTGTTTCACCACCTGATCATCGATGGCGCTGGCATCGCGGTGTTTGGTCAGCGAGTCGCCACCTGGTATGCGTGGTTTTGTGCCGAGACAGCTGCCGCGCAGACGCTTGAGCCGCAGACGAAACCGCCGGAAGCGGCCGGTTCTTTTCTCGAAATTGTGGCAAAGCGTGCAGGGTCAACTCACGCCAAGCCCTGGCAATTACCCTGGCGCTCGCTACCACCGCCGCTTTTCCCGCCTTCATCGAACGGATCCTCGGCGAGCCGTCGCAGGCGCATCAGCATCGCAGACCTCGAGCTCGCCCCCAGCGTACTGCCCCACCTCGTTCCGGCAGCGCTGGCGATCTTGCTCCAGCGCACCTGCCACCACCAAGACGAGCTGCTGCTGGCCGTGGCCACCCACCACCGTCGAACCGCCGCAGAGAAGCGCATCCTGGGCAACTTCGTGGGGTTGCTGCCGCTACCGGTCAGCGTCCGCCCTGAGGCGACTTGCGGCGACCTGGTGCGGCAGGTCGGCGCGAGCTTGCGCGCGGGTTACCGGCAGGGGCCGATGTCCACCGAGGAGATCCGCCGCAGCTGGGGCGCGAGTGACCGTCGCCGGGTGTTTGAAGTGGTGGTGTCGTACGAGCCGCAAGCGTTTCCGCTGCAGGTCGGGCAAGCAGACGCCGAAGTGCTGGCGCTGCCCAGCGGTTTCTCGCCGCATCCGCTCAGCGTCACGGTGCGCGGACCGCGGCTCGATCTCGAAGCTCAGCGGGCTTTTTTCACGGAAATCCGCCTGCACCACCTGGCAATCCGCCTGCGCCGGTTGCTGCATGCCATGGCTCAGGCCCCAGAGCAAAAGATCGCTGACTTGGATGGGTTCAGCCGCGCCGAACGGCATCAGCTCTTGGTCGAGTGGAACGACACCGCAACTTCGCCCTGCCAGGCGCTGGTCCATGAGGGGGTGGCAGCGCAAGTCGCGCGCACTCCCGACGCTGTCGCGGTCGTTTTTGCGAACGACCGGTGGACCTATCGCCAACTGGACGCACACGCAGAGCAGCTAGCTGAGCAGTTGCGGTCCCTGGGAGTCGGGCCTGAGACCCGCGTGGGCCTTCTCCGCGAACGCACCCCGGCGCTGATCGCGGATTTGCTCGGCGTCCTCAAGGCGGGTGGCGCTTATGTCGGCCTCGATCCCCAATACCCGGAGGAACGCGTCCGCTTCATGATCGCGGACGCTGACCTGGCAGTCGTGTTGCGCGAAGATTTCGGCAGCAGCGACCGGGTGGCGTCACCGAGGGGGGCCGCACCGCCCAGCGAGTCGCGGGTGTGGCCGGCAGAGGTGCGGCCGGCAAATCTGGCCTGGCTCATCTACACCTCGGGCTCCACCGGACGACCCAAGGGGGTGGCGGTGACGCACCAAAACGGCGCTGCCCTCGTCCAGTGGGCTGCCCAAGCTTTCAACCACGCAGAGCTCGAACGCGTCCTGGCCTCGACCTCTCTCTGCTTCGACCTGTCCATTTTCGAAATTTTTGCGCCGCTCACTCGGGGCGGACGCGTGGTCCTGGCGGAAAATGCGCTGGCCTATGCCGAACAGCCGGCGCGCGAACCCGTCTCGCTGATCAATACCGTGCCTTCGGCCGCTGCCGCGTTGTTGCGGTCGGGTGCGCTCACCGGGGTCAAGACGGTCAATCTCGCGGGGGAGCCTTTGGCGCCAGCCTTAGTCGATGCCCTGTACGCGGCCGGAGTGCTCCGGGTCAATGATCTCTACGGACCGTCCGAGGACACCACTTACTCCACCTGGACGCGGCGCGAACCCGGGGGCCCTGCCACGATCGGGCGGCCGGTGCTCGGCGGTCGCGCCTACCTCTTGGATCGACGGCTAGAACCCGTGCTGCTCGGCGCCCGCGGTGAGATCTGCCTGGGCGGGGCAGGCGTGGCGCGCGGCTACCTCGGGCGACCGGCCAGCACCGCCGAACGGTTTGTGCCCGATCCCTTCACTCCCGGAGAACGCCTCTACCGCACCGGCGATCTCGCCCTCCACCACGACGACGGACGCTTGCAATTTCTCGGTCGCGCTGACCGCCAGGTCAAGGTACGCGGTTTCCGCATTGAATTGGGCGAGGTCGAAGCTGCGCTCAGCGCTCATCCCGCTGGGCTCACCGCTGCGGTGGGGGTCCGCGACCAGCAGTTGGTGGCCTGGTTGGCTAGCTCGACCCCGCCGGAAGAGGTGGCGGAATGGCTGCGCTCTCAGCTGCCCGAACACCTCCTGCCAACGCTCTGGGTCCCGGTTGCGGACTTGCCACGCTTACCCAACGGCAAGCTCGACCGCGGCGCGCTCGAGCGCCTCGACTTGCCGCAAGACCTCACTCCCGCCGCGCAAGTCGGACCGCGAACGCCGACCGAAGAGATCCTCGCTGGAATTTTCGCGTCACTCCTGGGCCGGGAACGCGTGGGGATTCACCAGTCCTTCTTCGAGCTCGGCGGGCATTCGCTGCTCGCTACCCAAGCGATCGCGCGAATCCGCGAAACCTTTGCCGTCGAGCTGTCCTTGCAGACGTTCTTTGCTGCTCCGCGCGTCTCCCAGCTCAGCGAACGCCTCGCCGCTGCCCGCGAGCAGGGTCAGCAGCATCCCGCTCCACCGCTCCTTGCCGGACCGCTCGACGACGCCGCGGAGTTGTCGTTCGCCCAACAGCGACTATGGTTCATCGATCGCCTCGAACCTGGTCTGGCCACCTACAACATCCCCGCCGCCATCTACCTTCAAGGCCCCCTCGAACTGGCGGCGCTCGCCCGAGCGTTTAACCGGATGATCCGACGCCATGCCACCTTGCGCACAACCTTCAAAGCCGACTCCGCGGGAGTACGCCAGGTGATCCACCCCTGGACGAAGCGCTCCTTGCCGCTGATCGACCTCAGCGGGCTGTCCAAGCCCCAAGAGCTGGCGCAGCGACTGGCCGATGCTGAAGCTGCCCGTCCGTTCGATTTGCAATCCCCTGACTCTGAGTCCTCCTTGCTGCGCGTTCAGCTGGTACGGCTCGGCACCGAAGAACACTTGCTGCTCTTGACCCTCCACCACATCGTCAGCGACGGCTGGTCCCTCGACCTAATGCTGCGCGAGATCCCGGCGCTTTATCGTGGAGCGACGCTCCCTGAGCTGGCCATCCAATACGCAGATTTCGCGCGCTGGCAGCGGGCGTGGCTGAACGATCAGGTGCGTGCCGCACAGCTGGCCTACTGGCGCTCGCAGCTGGCGGACGTGCCTCCCCTCGAACTCCCCACCGATCGTCCACGCCCGCCGGTGCTGAGCCCGCGCGGGGCGCTCGTCACCGGACTCCTCCCCGCAGGTCAGGTGCAGGACCTCGTCCTCCTCGCCCGCACCCAGGGTGCCACCTTGTTCATGACCCTCCTCGCCGCGTTCACCCTGCTGCTGCAACATTCTTGCGGTCAATCCGACTTTGCCCTGGGCACGCCGGTGGCCGGACGCACCCACCGCGCCCTCGAAGATCTGATCGGCTTTTTTGTCAACATCCTGGTGCTCCGGACAAAGCTGGCAGGCGCGGCCAGCTTTGCCGACCTCCTAGCGCGCACGCGGCAAACCGTACTGGCTGCCTACGAGCATCAGGACCTGCCCTTCGAGGCCCTGGTCAGCGCCCTCGCGGGACCCCAGGACCTGAGCCGCTCCCCCCTGTTCCAGGTGCTGTTTTCCTTGGTCGAAGAGCGTCCCACCCTCGACTTGCCGGGCGTCACCGCAACCCTCTGGCCACAGCAGCAGCGAACCGCAAAATTCGACCTCGAAGTGGTCTTGACGAGCGTTCAAGGCGCGCTCTCCTTGAGCTGGGGTTATCGCACGGAGCTCTTTGACGAGACCACGATCCGGCGGCTCGCCCGTGCCTTCACCTCCTTGCTCCGCGCGGTGGCTGGCGCTCCCGAGCAGCCCCTCGCAGCCCTCGCCTGGCTGCCCGCAGCCGAACGGCATCAGCTCTTGGTTGAGTGGAACGACACCGCAACTTCGCCCTGCCAGGCGCTGGTCCATGAGGGGGTGGCAGCGCAAGTCGCGCGCACTCCCGACGCTGTCGCGGTCGTTTTTGCGAACGACCGGTGGACCTATCGCCAACTGGACGCACACGCAGAGCAGCTAGCTGAGCAGTTGCGGTCCCTGGGAGTCGGGCCTGAGACCCGCGTGGGCCTTCTCCGCGAACGCACCCCGGCGCTGATCGCGGATTTGCTCGGCGTCCTCAAGGCGGGTGGCGCTTATGTCGGCCTCGATCCCCAATACCCGGAGGAACGCGTCCGCTTCATGATCGCGGACGCTGACCTGGCAGTCGTGTTGCGCGAAGATTTCGGCAGCAGCGACCGGGTGGCGTCACCGAGGGGGGCCGCACCGCCCAGCGAGTCGCGGGTGTGGCCGGCAGAGGTGCGGCCGGCAAATCTGGCCTGGCTCATCTACACCTCGGGCTCCACCGGACGACCCAAGGGGGTGGCGGTGACGCACCAAAACGGCGCTGCCCTCGTCCAGTGGGCTGCCCAAGCTTTCAACCACGCAGAGCTCGAACGCGTCCTGGCCTCGACCTCTCTCTGCTTCGACCTGTCCATTTTCGAAATTTTTGCGCCGCTCACTCGGGGCGGACGCGTGGTCCTGGCGGAAAATGCGCTGGCCTATGCCGAACAGCCGGCGCGCGAACCCGTCTCGCTGATCAATACCGTGCCTTCGGCCGCTGCCGCGTTGTTGCGGTCGGGTGCGCTCACCGGGGTCAAGACGGTCAATCTCGCGGGGGAGCCTTTGGCGCCAGCCTTAGTCGATGCCCTGTACGCGGCCGGAGTGCTCCGGGTCAATGATCTCTACGGACCGTCCGAGGACACCACTTACTCCACCTGGACGCGGCGCGAACCCGGGGGCCCTGCCACGATCGGGCGGCCGGTGCTCGGCGGTCGCGCCTACCTCTTGGATCGACGGCTAGAACCCGTGCTGCTCGGCGCCCGCGGTGAGATCTGCCTGGGCGGGGCAGGCGTGGCGCGCGGCTACCTCGGGCGACCGGCCAGCACCGCCGAACGGTTTGTGCCCGATCCCTTCACTCCCGGAGAACGCCTCTACCGCACCGGCGATCTCGCCCTCCACCACGACGACGGACGCTTGCAATTTCTCGGTCGCGCTGACCGCCAGGTCAAGGTACGCGGCTTCCGCATTGAACTGGGCGAGGTCGAAGCTGCGCTCACTAGCCATTGGGCCGTGGCAGCCGCTGCGGTCCTGGCCCAGGACGAGCGGCTGGTGGCGTTCGTGGTCTGGACTCAAGGGTTGGCAAGAACCGAGGCCGTCCCCACTTTGGGTGAACTCAAGGACTTCCTGCGGACGCAGTTGCCTGAGTACATGGTGCCCTCACGGCTGCTCGAACGCGAGGGCTTGCCGCTGCTGCCGAACGGCAAGGTTGATCGCCGCGCCCTTGCGTCGCTCGCCGGCGAGGATCCAGCTGTGGCGGCTGGACCTGTGCACTTTGCTCCCACCACTGTTCTGGAAGCGCAGCTGGCACGAATTTGGGCGGAGGTTTTGGGCCTCGAACAGGTGGACGCTTTAGCCAATTTCTTCGATCTCGGCGGTCATTCGCTGCTGCTTGCGAGCCTGCAGCTCCGCTTGCGCCAAGAACTGGACCGCGACATCCCCTTGCTGGAACTGTTGCAACACCCGACGGTCCGCGCATTGGCCAAGCACCTGCGCGCTCAAGGCGTAGCGGACTCCGCCACAGAGCCCCCAGCCACAGAGCCGCTGCGGCAGCGTGATCAGGAGTCAGCAGCCATCGCCATCATCGGGATGGCTGGACGCTTTCCCGGCGCGCCCAGCATTGCGGCGTTCTGGCGCAACCTTTGTGCGGGCATCGAGTCGATCCGCGAGTTCAGCGCCGAGGAACTGATCGCGGCCGGGGTGGATCCGCAGCTGGTGCATCACCCGCGCTACGTTCGCGCGATGGGCGCGCTTGACGATGCCGACCTTTTCGCCGCCGAGTTTTTCGACCTGTCGCCGCGGGAAGCGCAGCTGACCGATCCGCAACATCGAGTGTTTCTCGAGTGTTGTTTTGAAGCGCTGGAAGATGCGGGTTATGGTGCGGTCCAACACCGGGGCAAGGTGGGGGTATTCGCGGGCGCCAGCTGGAATGGCTATTGGCTCGAGCTTTTCACTACCGGGGCGATCGATAAGACGGGCCTGCAAGCGATGATCGGCCTGGAAAAGGACCACCTCCCGACCCGGGTCTCCTACAAGCTCGACTTGCGTGGACCGAGCGTCAACGTCCAGACCGCTTGCTCCACTTCGCTGGTCGCCACCCACCTCGCCTGCCAAAGCCTGCTCCGCGGGGAATGCGCGCTGGCGCTCGCGGGTGGGGTGTCCATTTCGGTGCCGGACCGGAGCGGCTATCTGCATGAGGACGGCGGACCGACCTCACCCACCGGACACCTCCGCGCTTTTTCCGCCGCAGCGGATGGCATGGTGGTGGGCAATGGGGTCGGCGTCGTGGTGCTTAAACGGCTGGACGACGCGCTGGCGGATGGTGATCCCATTGAGGCGGTGATCCGCGGCACCGCGATCAACAACGACGGCGCGGGCAAGGTGGGCTACACCGCGCCGTCCGTGGCCGGCCAGGCTGAGGTGATTAAAACGGCGCTGGCCGTGGCAGGGGTCGATCCAGCTGCCATCGGCTACCTCGAAACGCAAGGCACCGGGACCCGCCTGGGGGATCCGATCGAGATCGCGGCGCTGACCCAGGCTTTTCAGGGCTTAGATGCCGCAAACCCAAGTTATTGTGCTCTCGGTGCGCTCAAGACCAACATCGGCCACCTCGACGCGGCCGCGGGAATTGCTGGTTTGATCAAGACCGCGCTGGTGGTGCAGCACGGTCAGGTGCCGCCGAGCCTCCACTATG
>CAZCOV010000198.1:0-11909 GCA_964499975.1 uncultured Thermoanaerobaculia bacterium | reverse complement strand
CTCGTGAGGAAGTGCTGATGAGGATGTCGCGGATCTGGGCTTTGGAGAGCAGCGGGTTGATCGACTTGAGGAGCGCAGTAGCTGCGGTGATGTAAGGGGCTGCCATGGAAGTCCCGGTGCAGGGCCCGAGTCCATCGGTAGGAGGACTCAAAAAGGAATCACCGCATCTCACGTCTACATTATGATTATAGTTTGCGTACATTGTGGAGAGGACGGTCTTGCTGGGCGCAACGACCGTTTGCTCGGGTCCGTAGTTGGACCCGCATTCGCGGTTGGGGTTTCCCGGGCCGTAGGGGCAGTTGGGATAATCATCCCAGAAGGCGTAGCCGGAGCTGGTTGAGGATCAGGCATGATGCCGCCGACGGCGATCACGCGCGGATCGCGCGCGGGAAAATTGATGCTGGCGGTGCGCTGGTTGCCGGAGGAAGCGGCGAGGATGATATCCCATTCTTCGGCCAGGGCAAGCCCTGTGCAGAAGAAGGAAAGCGCGGTGCTGGGGCAAGAGAAAGTGGAATCCTGCGCGCCGAAACTCATGTTGATCGCCGCAGTGCCCTGCCGGACGAGCCGAGTCAGCGCCTTGCCAGCATTCTGCATCTGCATTTCGGCGTTAAAATCGCCCTGGGCGAGGGCCCGAATGACGGCGAGGCTGGCTCCCGGTGAACTCCCAGCGATGCCTTGACCGTCGTTGGTGCGCGCTGCAATGAGGCCGCTGACGTGGGTGCCATGTCCGGCTGTGTTAGGAGGCTGCGGGAACGGGTCTCCGGGGTCGATTTCGTCCACCTGGCAGTCTTGAAACCGCTGATCGAAGCTGAGATGCTCGCGGAAAGGTCCCTGATCGAAGATGAGCGTCCCTTCCGGGGTGCGGTGAAAGGCCCTAAGCTCGGGATGTGAGGTCATGATGCCTGTGTCAATTATTCCTATATATGAATGGCCAACTGTATACTCCCACGCCGTCGGCAGACGAAGTGCCCACGTTCCCCACTGGGTCTCACCAGGATCCCCGCCGGGAGAGCCCAACAGCGGATCATTGGGCGGACTCGCCAGCTGGAAATAGTAGTTCCGCTCGACGTTTTCCACGTTCGGGTTCTCTTGCCGCAGCGCCACCTCGACGGCCGCAACATCGGTCACCGGCGGGTAAGTCAAGATCACGTAGCGGGCCAGACGTGCGAGCGGGGTGTCGGGATGGTCGAGCTCCCACTGACGCGTTCGCCCGGTGGAGCGCTCAGTGATCGCAAGACGGGCAGCGATCGGAGAACCCACGTCCAGTCCACCGGGCGCGCCGGCTCCGCTGTTGATTGAAATTACCAGTTCGTCTGGACTGATCAGGGTGTGCGAATCCGAACTGCTACCAGCCAGCAGAATGATCAGTTCCTGGTCAGGATCAGGGTCAGGGGTTTGGGCGTTCGTGCTGGGGCTCGCGGCACAGAATGCCACACAGCAGAGGATGCCCGGCAAAAGCTTCGCGTTTCTCATTGGGATTTGCCCTCCAGGGTTGAAACGTCGGTTGTGAAGAACAACATTATTATGGTCACATAAAAGTTACCGGTCAAGCGCTGCTCCAGAGCCAGAGGTAGTACTTATTGACCCTGGTTCCATGCTGCCTTAAGATGTTCCTGAGGTTCTCCCAAGGTGGTCCTAAGGGTCGACGCATCAATAAATTCCCATTTCTGGCGCCCAGATTGGGATTTATTGCTGCGTCGACCCTAAGTACACGTTTTCAGAAATGGAGAGACTGAAATGCAAGCTCAACTTGCCCGCGTTCCCGCTCCCCTCATCGTGCTGCTGGCCCTTGCCGTGGGAGGGGCAGCCGCGAGTGTAGGGTCCTACGAAAACGCCCTGGCGGTTCGCGGGGCAGCAGAGATGTTCACCCTGCCGAATGGCAATGTGCAGCTAGTGCTCGACGAATTCGATCAGGACGGCATCGCAGATGGCATGGCTGACCACATTTTCATCCTCGAGCAAAAAGCTCCCGTTGAAATGATCTATCTTTCCTTGCCCAAGGCCACGATCATCTATAGCCCACGCAAGCTGACCGTGCTTTCACCACCCCAAAGGCAGATGCTCTGGCTACTGGTTGAGCCGGGCAAGGAGCCTGCTGCCGAGCAGCAAGACCCACGGCCGATGCTCTTCGGTTCTGCCCTCAGCCACCATCGAGGGAACTTCGAAGTTTCCGTCATGGAGCTGGCCGCGCATGACTTTCTTGCCGCGCTGCCCAACTTCGCAGGGGGGGATACTCCGAACATCATTCCCGACGGTGGGGGCGGTGCTTACTGCGACGCAGGTGGTGTGGGATCCAATCAGTGTTCCATTCAGTGTGCATCGGGTACGGCGAGTTACAGTTGTTCGATAACTTGCACGGACCCCAACAAGTACTCTTGCTGCAACTGCTCCGTCGGCAGCGGGTCGAGCTGCAAATGCTTCAAGAACCCGCAGGGCACCGGCCCGCCGGGCGGTGGCTAAGCTGGCCTGCACAGAAGCTGGCCGAAAGGAACCTGATGAAAAAAGTTGCGCTTTGTTTTTTCATGCTGTTCGCCCTGAGCCTTCAAGTCGACGCGCAACAGGAAGAGGATTTCGTGGTGCGGGATGACCTGGCTGCAGCGGTGAGCGGCCAGCTGAAGGCGAGTGGCTTAATGACGTTGACGGTAGTGCCTGGCCCCTTCGCGCAAAAGGCCATCCGCATCTACTCCGAACCCAGCCACACTCTCCTCGTCTTGATCCTCGACAACGAGTTTGCCAAATCGGTTGCTGCCGAGCCGTGGTTGGCCGACGCTCTGGCTGGGCAGGAGCCGCTGGCACGGGTGACTACAGACCTTCCCAGTGGCCAGCCAAGGCTTCACATGCAAACTCGACCCAGCGCAGATCAGCGAATTGCGGTCTGGATTAATGGAGTCTGGCCGGACCAGCAGGAAGAAGATTTGCTGGTCGCGGACAACCAGGTGGGTACCGGGGATTTCGCCTTTTCCACTTATCTGCGCAAGGTCCGCCCAGCCACAGGTGATCAGCCAGCAGCTATCCAGTGGGAACATTGCTGCTCTGGTGGAGGCTGCGAAAAAGAGAAGTGCAAGACATGTTCAACGGCTCGCTCAACCTGTTGCATTCTGCCGGGGTGTTGCTGGATTGCTTGTGGGTGGGTTGCTGAATGCACCTGCGCTGAGTGCCCCTGCTAAAGCTAAAGCTAAAGCTTAAAACCAACCTCACTGATTGAGCGATTCCGCCTGGCGTCGCACGCCGCGGATCGCAATCCCACCGAGCAACAGCACCAGCAGAATCATCCCCGCTGGGCCGAGCGCCGGCACCTCGACGGCCGCGGGCTCGGGCAAGAGCTCATAAGCCCCGCCGTCACAGCTGGCGGTGCCGTCGCCGTCGCCGTCCACAGGACGTTGAGTCCCGTGCTGGTCGTCCGCCGGACAGCTCGCGGGGTCCGCGCGATCGCTGGGCTGTCTGACCACAGCGCGTGGGTCAGGGTAGGTCCGCCGTTGTCTCGCCACAGAGGAAGGCTTCTTGCTCTTCGAGGATGCCAGAGTTGCCCTCACGGCCGTCCCAGCGGAGGTCTGCAATGCGCGCGCTGAGCAGCGTGCGGTCGGGGTTGCGGGTAAAAAAACGGGTGGCGGTGAGCAACGCGCCGCGCAGATCCGCAGCGGTCAGGTCCGCGCCAGAAAAGTCAGCGCCTTCGAGGTCGGCCTGACGCAGGTCCGCGCCGCGCAGATCCGCGCCGCGCAAGTCGCATAGGCTGAGGTTGGCTTGCCGCAGATCGACCGCGGTGAGGACTGCATCGCGCAAGTCACAACGCTTGAGGTGGAGTTCACGCAAATCCCGTGTCCGCGGCCGGAATCCGCGGAGATCGGCACCGATCAGCACTTTCTTCGGCCCGCGGTAAGGGGCAAAACTGACCGCGTCGCAAAACCGCGCGAGCTGCTCCGGACGCCAAGAGCCGGTGGTGAAGCGTTGGTCGCCCGGCCAGGGATCGCCCACGTTGTGGTAGCTCGATTCTCGCTCCCAATAACCGAGACGATCCGCGGCCAAAAGCTCGATCCGGTGGACCCACTTGAGGCTTTTATAGAAGTAGCGCGATGGGGTCACGGCGCGCAGCGGATACCCATGCTCGGGAGTGAGCGGCTCGCCATTGCGCTGATGGACGAGCCAGGTCTCAGCGACAAGTTCGCGGGGTAGCGACGTGTCATGGTCGCGCGCGGAGTAGGCGATCAAGCGCACAAATCGCGCTTCCGGCCGCGGCTCCGCGCGGGCCAGCAAGGCGGTCAGCGGAACGCCGGTGAAACGGGTGGCCAGGTGGGTCCAGCCGGTGACGCAGTGGATGTCAGCGGTGAACTCGGTTTGCGGCAAGGCCAGGAATTGCGGATACGTCAGGGCAAAAGGCGCAGCAACCAGTCCCGCAACCACCAATCGCCAGCGCTCGAGATCAAGCGCTTCTGGCGCCGGCTGTTGTTCGCCCACGATCGGAAATTTTTGGGTCAGGGTCTGACCTGGTGGCAGCGGCAGCATGACGACGGAGGGGGGGGACGAACTAGCTCAAGGCTCGACCGGATTGACTTCCATGATCCGCTCGCTGGGATTGGCGAATCCTGCGAACGACCAGTTGCCGGCGGCTAGGTGCTGGGCCACGGCCTCAGGCGCAATCGGCCGGGAGAAAAGATAGCCTTGACCGAACTCGCAGCCGAGTGCCCGCAACTGTGCGAGTTGCTCGGTGGTCTCCACGCCTTCGGCCATCACCTCGAGCTCGAGGTTGTGCGCCAGCGAGACGATCGTCCGCACGATCTCTAAATTCTCATCGTCTGAGCTCATTTGACCCACGAACGAGCGATCAATTTTGAGGGTATCGATCGGGAAACGGTGCAGCTGGCTGAGCGAGGAGTAACCCGTGCCAAAGTCGTCGATGTGGAGCTTGACCCCGAGTTCCCGGATGCGCTCCAGGGTGGTCGCCGCAACTTTGGGGTTCTGGATGATCATGCCTTCGGTGATTTCGAGCTCGAGGCGGGTCGGATCCAGGCCCGAACGCGCCAGGCTGCCCTCGACTTGTTGGGTGAGGTCCGCGCTCGAGAGCTGCCGCGCATCCAAATTGACGCTGACCACCAGTTCCGCGGCTGCAGGATATTTCTGCTGCCAGGTCCGCAGCTGCCGGCAAGCTTCGCGCAACACCCAATTGCCCATGGGCACGGACAGCCCCGTTTCCTGAGCTACCGGCAAAAAATCGCCGGGCGCCACCAGGCCCCGCTCCGGATGTTGCCAGCGGACCAGCGCTTCAAAACCGCGCAGCTCACCGGTTCTGAGCGACACGATCGGTTGGTAGTACACGCAAAACTCTTCCCGTTCGACCGCGCGCCGCAAATCCGTTTCCAAATTGAGGAGCTCGACCGCGCGCGTATGCATGGTCGGCTCGAAGATCACCCGCCGGGTCCGTCCCAAAGACTTGGCGCGATACATCGCGGTGTCCGCATCGCGCAGGATCTCTTCGGGACGGCTGTACAGCTCAGAGCCCAAGGCAATACCCAAACTCGCGGAACTGAAAATCTCGTAGCCATTCAAATTGAAAGGAGCCCGCAGCTCCTGGTGGATCCGTTCGGCAACCCGCTCGACCTGGGAAGCGTCCTCCAGATCTTCGAGCAGGATCGCAAACTCGTCGCCACCCAACCGCGCGACCGTGTCGCCCAGGCGAATGCAGGACTCGAGCCGTCGTGCGATTTCTCGCAGCAATTGGTCGCCGACCAAATGCCCGAGGCCATCGTTGATCACCTTGAAGCGGTCGAGGTCGAGGAAAATCACGCCAAAGGGATAGCACTCGCGGCGTTTGGAACGCTTCACCGCGCTGCTCAAGCGATCCATGAACAGCGCCCGATTGGGCAAGCCGGTCAGCGAGTCGTGCAGGGCCGCATGGGTCAGCTGTTCTTCCACTTGCTTGCGGTCGGTGACATCGCGTTGCGAGCCCACCATGCGATAGACCTTGCCTTCGGCGTCGCGGACCGCAAGGCCACGGGTTTGCACCCAAATGAAGTCGCCCTCTTTAGTGCGCATCCGATGCTCATTCTCGAAATGCGGTGTCCGCCCTTCGAGATGGGCATCGACTTGCGCTTGTAAGAGCTCCAGGTCTTCGCGATGGACCAGGCTGAACCAGTCTTCCGTGCGGTTGCCGATTTCGTGTTCGAGGTAACCGAGCGTCGATTTCCAGCGCGGGGACAGGTAGATCTCGTTGCGCCGCAGATTCCAGTCCCACAGCCCATCGTTGGCACCGGCTGCCGCCAACGCATAGCGCTCTTCGCTCTCGCGCAGCTTCTCTTCCCATCGCCGACGGTCGCTGATGTCGCGCACCGCGCCGACCACGGCCACCGGCTGACCATTGGCGTCATAGATAGCCGAGCGGCTGAGCAGCGCCACGAACTTTTCGCCGGTTTTGGTGCGATGCCAGCCTTCGATCGACTCACCTTCAAGGGGTAATCGCCGCGGGCTGCTCGGCAAGTCTTGGGGGAGTGCATCTGGCACGAACAGAATCTCGCTCGACTGTCCGAGGATTTCTTCATCGCGGTAGCCATAAGTGCGACGAAAAGTCTCGTTGACGAAGAGGAAACAATCCTCCAGGTCAGTGATGTACATGCTGTCGTTGATGCACGTCACTGCCTGTGACAGCATCCGCGCCTTCTTGTCGAGCAGATGGTGGCGTCTTGCGTTCTCGATCGTCACCGGCAGCATCTTGAGGTAACGCCGGTCGGTATCCTTGATCATGTAGTCGAACGCGCCAGCGCGCAGCGCCTGAACCACGATCTCCTCGTCCCCAGCGCCGGTGATGACGATGATCGGGATATCGAGCCCGAAACCGAAAACCTCGGCGGCGGTGCCGTCGCCGAGGTGGTAATCGGTGACCACGATGTCGAATTCAGCCACGGTGAGCGCTTCGCGGGCGGTGCTCAAGGAAGTCACCAAACGATATTGATAGGGCAGCTGCTCTGCCTTGACAAAGCGCTCGAAGGCCATGCGGTCGATCGCATCGTCCTCGATGAGCAACAGGCGGATCGGGCGCGCTGGATCAAAATCGAGCGGCGAACCCCGAGTCAAACTTGTTCTCTCCTTGGCAACCATAACCCTATGGGAATCCACTATCGTCGTCGCCACTGCCGACGCAGCTCTCGGGCACGGACTCCTAGCGCGGAAGCTCGCTCGTCGACCAGTAGAGATCAATCGTCTTCAGAACCCCGACGAATTTGTTGTAGTCGATCGGCTTGACCATGTATCCCGCGACGTTGAGGTTGAAACCTTCGATCACGTCACAATCTTGCCGCGAAGTGGTCAACACCACGACGGGTACACCCACGGCTTCTTTCTCTCGCCGCAAAGTTCGCAGGAACTCGAGTCCATCCATGCGCGGCATGTTGAGGTCGAGGAGGATGATCCCGGGCCGCGGTCGCGCAGTATCACGGAGGATCGCCAGGCCATCCTCGCCGTTGCTCGCGACGACCAGTTCATTGCGGACCTTGAGCTCGTCGAGCGCTCTCTTGACGGTCATGACATCGACTTCGTCGTCTTCCAACAAGAGTATAGGTCTTTTCGTTCTCATCACTCCAACCTGTCAAGCCTAACCGGAGCCGACCGCTGAAGGTAGTCTAGCTTATCCAGCCTTGGGCGAGGGTTGCGCCGCAGGAGGGCCGCTGCCGAGGAGCTGCAAGCAGATCCTAGCCCTGCCGCGGTGCCGAAAGGCTGGCTCTATCGAGCGGCCAGGTGAAGCGGAACTTGGCACCTTGTCCCACGTCCGATTCCAAGGTGATGCGGCCTCCCTCTTCCTCCACCAGTTTTTTGACGAGAGCCAGCCCCAGACCCGTACTCTCAATCTTGTCTCTGGGCTGCAGGGTCTGGAACATCCTGAACACCCGCTCATGGTGCTCCGGCGCGATGCCCGGGCCGTCATCGGCCACTGTGAACTCGTAAAAGCGTTCCTGTCGACTCACCGTGACCTCGATGCGACCATCTTCTCGATCATGATACTTGATCGCGTTGTTGATCAAGTTGGAAAAAATCTGCTCTAGCCGTAATCGCGGCGCCAAGAGGACCGGCATTCCCGGACCGATGGTGATTTTGAACTGCGTGGGTGGCGCCAGCATCTCGATCAGTTCGTGGAGCATGGCCTCGACGTTCACTTCTTCATCTTGCACGCTGGTCCGCCCCACCCGGGAATAGCGCAAGATCCCGTCAATCAGCCCGTCCATGCGGCGAACCCGGCTGCGCAGCAACTTCAGCTGTTCCCGGCCTTCCTCGGACAAACCATCGCCCAAGTCTTCCTCGATCCAGCCTGAGAGCGTGGCAATCGCGCGCAGCGGGGCCTTGAGGTCGTGGGAGGCCACGTAGGCGAATTGGTCGAGGTCGCGGTTGCTGCGTTCGAGATCTTCCTGCCGCCGCTGGATCTGGGTCAGCATTTCGTTGAAACTGTCATAGAGCATGCCGATCTCGTCATTGCCCGGTTTTTGTACCCGGATCGAGTAGTCACCATGCTGCGAAATGGATTGGGTCTGGGCGGCTAAATGCAAGATCGGTTTGGAAATGAAGCCCTGCAGGAAGTAAGCGAAGATGATGGCAGCAGCGACCAGGAATGCAGTCAACCCCCCCATGAACAACTGGAACTGCCGGATCTGCTGCGGCAAATCTCCGGTGGTGGCGCGCAAGTAGATGGTCCCCAGCCAGATCTTGTCTTCGTCGGCGTCATCGCGATTGAAAATCGGTTGGTAGGCAAACACATCACGCCCGCGGATCTCGACCACTGCTTCGGTTTGCACCTGGGTCGACAAATTCCGGGGCAGGATGGGTGCTGCTGGCGCCGGCTCCCCGGCGCTGTAACAAGCGAATTCGCGATCCTGATCGTCGAACAAGCAGGCGTGGACGAAGTCTGGCACTCCGCGCAGCAGTTTGCGCAAATCTGCCTTGGCGCTGTCGACGTCGTCGAAGGAGAGGTGGATGGCGCTGTACTCACCCAGTACTCGGGCGAGTAGCCCGGTTTGGGTGACCAGCTCGCGCTCGAAGTTCTGGACGCTGGTCGTCATCACCACGGTGAAGCCGATGATCAGCGCCAAAATTGTGGTGATCAGGATGATCCCCGCAATCTTGTTGCGGATTGATAGATCAACTAAAAAGCGCACTTAATCCTGCCTAGAAGTCTGCCCACTGCGACCTCAACCCAGGGTGTAAGGTCCACCCCAGAATCGTCTCCACCATCTCTTGACCGTAAGTCATAACAGCCTATCATTACTCGAAGTCTTACCGGAACGCCCAAGTCAGCCAAAGATGGCCTCTCGGCGGGCAAAATCGCTGCTGCAAGCGACTCGCTTGGATATCGCGATTTGTACATAAGATACAGAATTTGCTCCCCGAAAGTATAGAATTCCTGCTTTACTGTATACCAAATTTGTCCGTTTGAAGCAAAGAGCCTGAGCGGAACATGCCCTGGTCCTTTAAACTTGGCACTAACTCTGAAATCCTGCCCATCCACCCGTGCAGTGTTGCTGATGCTCATTATTGGGGCCGAACCGCCAGCGTGTCGACATGGATCAGCGCGGCCACCAAGGCTGGCGCAGCGCCACCGAGGGTCCACCGGACGCCAGCCCAGCGCAATCTGTTAGACTGCGCCGCGAAGGAAATTGGATTTGCAGCTCAGCGAGAAGCTCAGGGAGAAATAGATGACCGTCCAACCGCTCGCCCCCATTACCCACGCTTGGCTCGAACTCGGGAACCCTGGTCCGGAAGAGCTGGGTGAGCCGCGCCGGGAGCTGCAGGCAGCGGTCCGCATCGCGGCGGCTTGGGGAGGGGACGAGCTGATCTGGAGTTACCCGCACCACGCGCTGATCGGACCGCTGGTCGGTCAAAAGCAGCCTTGCCAGGCAGGGGTGCGTCTCGCTGATTTGACTCTGCTGGTGCTTTCTTCAGCAGGCTCACACGCGGAGGTCGCACTGGCCGGTAAAACGCCGGAAGCCGCTGCTGACTGGCTGGCAACCACCCTCCGCGAGTTGAGCGGAGGAGAACTGAAGGCGCCCGTCCAGCAGCTCGCGCCTGATGGATTGCCTGCGGGCCACTTCACGGGCCAACCGCTCGCCGCTTTTGCCGAGCTGGAGCGCTGGTTCATCAATGCGCAGGGAGCGCTCCTGGAACTGGGTCGCGAGGAGCCCACCGCTACCCCAGTGTTCTGCCGAGCAGAGACGCTGACGCTCTGCACGCAAATCCTCGAAATGGGCAAGGACGGCAAATCTCCGCGCCTGATCACCCTCGGGATGAGTCCCGGCGATACGACCTACGATGAGCCTTACTTTTTTGTGCGACCGGATGCGCCCCCGATCTTTCTCGAGCGGCTGACGTTGAAAGGCGAAGGGTTCTGGCATTTTGACGACTGGTTCGGCGCCATCCTGCTCGGGACCCGGATGATCCTGGCCGAACCGCGCAGCGGTCAAGCGGCGCGGACCGCGGCCTTTCTGCGCTCGGCTCTGCTCGCTCATCGCCGCGAGCCCGCCCGCATTTTCACTTGATCCAACTCGCGTTTTTCTCCGCAAAAACAAAAACGGCGCCGGTCTCGCAACCGACGCCGTTCTGGTTTGACCGGGAGATCGCGTCTCCCGTTGGGTCAGGGGTTAGAAGCGGACGCGCAGGCCGAGCTGGGCGACCCGTTGTTCGCCTTGCAGCGCATCCCCTGCGAACACGGAGGGCTTCTTGAAGTTGGCGGAGTTGCGCGAGCCGTTGTAGCCGGCCGGATTGTCGTCGTTAAAGAGGTTGAAGATCTCAGCGGTCAGTTCGAGACCGACGTCGCTGACCAGCTTGAACTCCTTCGAAACCCGCACGTCGACTTGCGAGAAGCTGCTCCCGCGCAAGTTGTTGACGTGGGGAACATCTGCCGGAATGTCGAGGCCCAGGCCGTCGCCATTGAGGTCGGTGCCAGCGTGCTCAATGTAGGGAGTCCCGGTGCGGAAGCGCAAAATGCCGGAGACGTTGATCCCATGAGGGGCTTGGTAAACACCGCTCAAGGTCACGCGGTGGCGAGCATCGGTGTTGAGCGGACCGAAGCAACGGTCGCACAGCGGATCGGTGACATCGGTGACCACGTCGCGCAGTGAGCCGCCGAGTTCGGGTTGGTAGTCGCGATCGGTGACCCGGAATTCATCAGCACCAGCCAGGACGTTCCCGTCAGCTTTCGACAGGGTGTAGAAAGCCTGGAACTCGAACCGGTTCGAAAGCCGGCCGCGGAAAGTGAAGTTGAGGGCGTCGTAATCCGCCTCACCATCGCCATACCACAGGCGGAAGTTGCCGAACTCGGGGAAGCGGCGGGTGTCCAGCCTGCCATCGCCGTTGCTGTCCGTCGCTAGCGGATTGATGCGGAACCGGAAGGGCAGCGAACGATAGCGGATCGAAACCGCGTCCACGGTCAGTCCCAGCCAGTTGTTGATCTGGTGGGAGTAGCCCACGGACAGCTGCGTCGCATAGGGGGTTTCCAGCGTGGGTGACGCGATCTCGTTCGGCGCGGGTTCGAGGCTGGTGTTGGGAACCTGGTTCGGCGGCAGCGGGTCGCCGGGCTGGAACAGGGTGCCATTGGCGTTGCGAATGCCGTCCGGGTTGTTGTGGATGTAAGCGGTGCCGAACACGGATTGCACGGCAGCCGCCGGGAAGAGGACGGTGGCGTTGATGTAGGGGAAGTCGTAGAAAATTCCCAAGCCGCCGCGGAGCAGACGCTGACCATCACCCTTGAGGTCGTAGGTGAAGCCCAAACGCGGGGCAAAGTCATCGTCATCGGGTTGAATCTTGCCGCCCTTGCCGCCTTGGAAGTCCTTGAGGTAGGACTCGTTGTAAGTGGTTTGGGTGGACAGGGTCCGCCAGATCGCGCTTGAAGTCTGGTCGAGTTCGAGGACGTCGGTCCATTCGTAACGCAGGCCGAGGTT
>CAZCOV010000197.1:0-11913 GCA_964499975.1 uncultured Thermoanaerobaculia bacterium | reverse complement strand
AGCGGCGGCTCTTGGGGCGTCGGGGTTTGAACCGCGGTTGAAGGCGAACTCGCGCGCGAGTCCTGATCCCGCCCGCAGCCCGTCAACAACGCGCTCAAGAGAAGGCTGAAACTGACGATACCGATGCTGGCGATCCTGAAATCCTTGCGCGAAATGCTCGAGATACCTACCCTCATATTTCCTCCTGCAGGCCGCAGCCTGAACTTGCCAAGACCCGACTTCCGGGCTGCGCGCGCCTTTTCCGGGCGAGTCTTACCAAAAGACTCTATCGGAACTGGGCCAGCCCACTTGGGAAATTCCAGCTGAGCCGCGGATCTTTTCTGCGGTGGTTTGCGGGAAAAATCAGGGCAAATTGTGGAAATTTGCGGGCAGACGAACGAAGCTCAACCCAAACTCTCCAGGTCGGCCAGGTCTTGATGTCGCCCGGAAGCTTGCTTGTTCTTCTTGAGGTTTTCGAGGTCGATGAAGTTGACCACCACGCCATCCATCTCGACTTGGATCCGCGTGCGATAACACGTGGGAAAGTCGACCCCCGGCAGGGTGCTCAGAAGGTCGATACGGCTAGGCGGATAGCCCAGTTGAATGACTTGCCGAGGGGCAAGAAAATCGTCCACCGCCAGTCCCAAGGAGCTGAAACCGAACTGATCCAAGGCCGCAACCACTTGGTGGGCATTTTCCGCGGTCATTTCCAACCAAACATCAAGATCTTTGGTATAGCGGGGATGTCCGTGCATGGCGACTGCATAGCCACCAACCACCAAGTAGCGGACCTGGTTATCGTTCAATGATTGAATAAACTCTCTGAAGTCTCGGTTCAGCACCGTACCTCCAGCGGTGATATTCCTGGCGGATTTGTTCGAGGGCAGCGAGGCGAGCCGCCGGGGGTTGCGCTCGCCAGTAGGCGGCATCGTTTCCGGGCTGACCGAGCTCGTGCCGGGTCACGCAGTGGGCGACCCGCTCGGGATCGTCGCTGGGCGCGTTGCTGTCTGTTGCCGCGCAGGTGTGGGGTTTCATAAAAACCATTCTACCCTGCTGCCGCCTTTTCCGGACCTAGCCGTTCACTCACCGCGCAACGTCGAAGCTGGGTGAATGGCCAAGATCCGCCGCACCGGAAACAGACTGGCGAGCAGCGCAATCGCTACCATCAGCAAGCCACCCAGAGCAAAAGCGGTCGGGTGATACGGGCTCGCGCCATAGAGAAACACGGTGAGCAACCGCGCCACGGCCGCAGCGACCACCAAGCCGAGCACCGTGCCCACCCCGATGATCCAGCAAGTCGGACGCAAAGTCGCGGCGAGCACATTGCGTCGTCGGGCTCCGAGCGCGATCCGGATGGCGATCTCACGCTGCTTTTGACTGACGTGGTAAGCGAGCAGCCCATAAAGACCGACGGCGGCGAGGACGATCGCCAGAAGACCAAAGCTGCTCAAAACCGCGAGCAAAGCCCGCGCGGGCAAGAGGGATACGGCTAGGTGTTGCAGCAAGGTTTGCGCCCCAAAAACCGCCAATGCCGGGTCCTGTCGCCGGATGATCTCCTGGACACTCTGCTGCAAGCCGGACAGGTCCAAAGACGACTTGACGAGGATATTCATCGTCCCCTGGTAGTGCTGCTCAAAGGGTAGGTACACATAACCTTTGGCCGTCTCGCCCAAGCTCGTGTACTTGCTGTTGCCGACCACCCCGACCACTTCTGCACTGACTCCGCCGAGGGTGAGACGCCGGCCGAGCGGATCTTCTCCCGGCCAGTAACGCTGTGCGAGCGCCTCGTTGATGATCAGGATCAGCGAGCTGGAAAACCGGTCTGAGGCTGCAAAGCCGCGTCCGGTCAGGATCGGAATGCCCAGCGCTTCGAAGTAGCCCGCACCGACGATGGCATAGTCCACCAACAAGCTATCGCGCACTGCCGTCCGGACAAATCCTTCGGGCACGGCTTCGATCTGATTCCCGATCGGGCTGAGCGGCAAGATCGTGGCCAGAGCTGCGGCTTGGACTTGCGGCAATTTCTGCACCTCGTCCAGCACCCCTTGATAAAACCTCCGCCCCCGGCTCCGGTCATAACCGTGGCTTCCCAGGTCGACCGTGGCCACCATGACGCCATCTGGCTGGAACCCCAAATCCACCGTCTGCGCCCGTCTTAAACCTTGAAGCAGGAGGCTGATTGCGACCAGCAGCACACAGGAACTCATGATCTGGAGCACGACCAGACCACTTTGCAGGCGCGAGCGCCGCTCGAAGCTGGACACACTGCCATCCTTGAGCGCTGCCACCAAGCGCACGCGGGTCGAAAACCACGCGGGCAACAGGCCAAAAAGCAAACAGGTGAACCAGCAGATGCCGACGGTGAAGAGCAATGCGCGCTGGTCCAGGCCGACCTCGATCGCTAGGGGCAAGTCGAGGGTCGGCTTAAACGCTGCCAAAAAATGCAAGAGCGTCACCGCTACGGCCAACCCCAAAGCACCAGCCCCGATCGAGGGCACCAAGCTCTCGGCCAGGAACTGGCAGACCAAACGCTTCTGGCTCACCCCCAAGGCCAGGCGGATTCCTACTTCCCGTTGGCGCTCCGCAGCGCGCGCGGCCAGCAGCATGCCAGCATTGGCACAGGCGATCAGCAACACGAGAAAGACCACCGCTTGCAGCCCACCTAAAGCCCCTTGCGCGGCGCCGCGGTAGGTGGGATACAGCGCACCTTCAGCTTCCGGGATCAGCGTGATTGAAATCCCCTCGTCTTCCGGATGCGCTGCGGCCAGCTGACGGGCGACCACCTTCATCGCGGCTTGGGCTTGTTCCCGGCTGATCCCGGGGGCAAGGCGTCCGAGCGCGAGCAGCGAGCGAGTCTTCCGGTCCTGGAGCAGCTGCGAGCCCAAGTTGAGCTGAGGTTCCAACGAGATGGGCAGCCACAAAGCCGGCTGAAAACCTACGTACGCGCCCGTAAACGCTGGTGGAGCAATACCGACGATCGTAACGCTCCGCCCATTGAGCAAAATCGTCCGGCCGATCCACCCCAAATCCCCGCTGAAACGGCGCAGCCACAAGGCATGGCTCAAGACTGCCACGTCTCCGGCACCCGCGTCGCTCGGAGAAATCAGGCGACCGGCAGCAGCTCGAAGTCCTAGAGTTTGAAAGTAATTGCCGGAAACTAACGACCCGAAGAGCCGCTCACCGTGGCCGTCGACGCTGAGATTCACCGGTTGAATTTTCTCTCCGGCGAGCTCGATCACACCACGACCTTGTTCCGCGTAATCCGCGAAGTCCGGATAGGAGAAAGTCCCCCACCGAAGCCCGCCCTCGTAGCTCACGAATGCGCGCACCAAATCCTCAGGTCGATCAACTGGCAGACGGTGAAAGAGAATCGCATTGGCGAGACTGAACGAGACAGTATTAGCACCGATCGCCAGCCCCAAACATACAACTATAACCACAGCAAAACCCGGTTTCTTACGGAGAGTAAGACAGCCGCGTTTGAGGTCGGTCCAGACATTCATCATACAAACTATCCTCGTCAATTGCTCTTTGGGTCCCGACCCGGTTCTGCCCAGGTCGAGTCAGCTTTGCCCACGGTAAAGTCTGCAAGCACTATACCAAGACAAAACGAGCTCCAGCCGCGTCCCCCAGCAACACATGTCTCGCTATCAACGGATAAAAATTTAATATTGTGTAAATCACTACTCAACCTGGGTAAGTCACTACTCATAACACACCTGTCACCACATCAGAAATAGCTGAATTCAACCGATCCCAGTTGGTGGCACGCTATTTGCTGTTCACAATTAACGCATGCAAGAGCTCTTGTGGTAGTACTGCTCAGGTATCCATCCTAGCAGTGAAGAGAAGCCATTTTAACCCAATAGTGGAGAACAAATCATGAGCGAGAAGAACAACCAAATGGATTCATTGTTCGAAGAACTGACGGTCAACGAGTTGGAAGATCGCCTGGAACTCGCGACCAATCGCTGTGTCTGTCGCATTTCCGGAGGGAATGAAGTGTCACGAGTCCTGTATCACTGTGACGCTGCTAACACTTGCGTAGTGGACGGAGTTTTCGCTGACGACGGCAGTGTTCGTCCGTTGCCTCCGGACAGCAACCTGGCCGGCCCGATTGCCGCAGACCGCATTACCGTCAGTATCGCTGACAACAACACCGGCTTGAAGTAGCGGTCAGCAGCGTACCTGCAGATAATTTGGAGGCTGTATGAGCTCGGTGAAATCGCTTTGCTATTCGCTTGATCCCGCCATACAAGTCTGGCCACTCGATGTCAGCACGAAAGATGAGCGATATCTTGTGGAAGTCGGCAACCAAAGGCGATTTGAAGTGAATCGCGGAGTAGTTCAGATCATCGAGCTCCTCAAAGCAGGCCGTACGTTTGAGGAAATCGCCGAAAGTCTGCGCCATCATGGGTTACCCCGCGCAACTTCGGAGAATGTCGCGGAAGTAGTTGAGAAGGTGTTAGTCCCGCGTGGAATCGTGCAGCCTGTGGACGGGTCGCCTCCGCCGCCGCTCGCTGCCAGCAATAGCAACTACCTGCGATTTAAAATCCCCTTACTCAGTTCCGCAAGCGTACGGCCCTTTGTCAACCTTCTGCTGCCCCTTTTCCGTCCAAGAATATTCACAACAATTCTCCTCGTCATCCTGGCATTCCATGCTTATTTCTACTGGAAAATACTTCCCGGTTTTGCATGGTCGGCTTTCTCTTTACCTACTTCACAGTATTTTCTGCTGTGTGTGGCTCTACAGTTGACCACGATGCTCCACGAGCTTGGGCATGCGGCTGCTTGCCGCTACTATGGCTGCGAGCACGGCAAGATCGGCTTCGGTATTTATCTCTACTTCCCCGTTTTCTACACCGACGTCAGCGCGGTCTGGCGTCTCGGGCGCTGGCAACGTGCCATGGTGGACTTTGCTGGTATGTACATGGAAATGTTGGTAGCGCTCGCGGCAATTGTAACCTACTGTTTCAACCGAGAGCCCATTCTCATCTACGCCGTACTATTTCTGAATTTGAGCATCTTCGGCTCATTGAACCCAGTTTTGCGGCGGGATGGGTACTGGCTACTAGCCGACCTTGTAGGACAAGCACGGCTGCGAGAAGCTGGCCTGGAAGTACTGCGTGGCGGTGCTCTGTGGCTGTTGCGGCGATCGCCCAAGCCCAGTCGAATCCTCATGGACATGCCGGCTCAGTCGCGCTGGACAATCTATATTTATTCGGTGGTGACCGTCGTTTTCACCGCCTACATGGTCGGCTGGATGGCATGGCGCATCGTCAGAGACCTGATCCCTGGGATTCCTCGGCTGCTGGTCGCCATGGGGCAAAGCCTGCGCTTTTCCGGTGGTGATTTCCTCGTCTTCCTGCAACTGCTGGCGCAGCTCTCTATCTCACTGCTCTTTTCATATTTTGTTCTCTCATTAGCGTGGAACCTTGCCCTAGCAGTCCTGCGCTGGCTGCGCTCCCTGTTCTCGCAGCAGTATGCGGCGCGGTGAAATCTCAAATCGAAGGGGGAACAATCGCATGACTCGCTATCAACTCTCTCATTACCTCGAAATTGAAAAAGCACAAGGAGATGACCTGATCCTGGTGCATCAGCTGTTGGGTAATCGGCTGCAAGTGAATCGGCGAACCGAACAGTTTCTCCGGCTCTTCGTCGTACCGCGTACGCTGGAAGAACTGGCTTCATCACCTGCAATTGAACAAGCTCGTCCCTCCTTTGAACGGCTTCTGCAAGCAAATTTCTTGATCGAGGCGGGCTATCAGGAGACCATTTCCGACAAGGTTTTACAACGGACATCACCAGGATTTTTTGGAGCCCCGTTGCTGCTCGGCGAGACGCCAGCAGACGTCGTGTTTCTCGGGGTACCGTTCGACTACGGGAACCACAAAGAACCCGGGGCTCGTTTCGGTCCGACCGCACTCCGGATGTTTGCGGCGAACATGCTTTACTATACGGTCGATCACCGAGCGCAACCTCAAGGCTGGTATGACAACCGCTTGGAGCGTCCGATTCTGGCCGGAGTTCGGCTGGCCGATGCGGGAAACCTCTTCATTGCACCGAACGAGAATCCGCAGCGGGTTTTTGCCAAGTTAGGAGGAGTGCTCAGCAAGCTGCTCGAGCAGGGATCTTTCCCGGTCGTCTTGGGGGGGGATCATTCCATCACGTATGCCAGCTTGAGCGCTTTTAAGCGACCGCTTGCAGTGCTGCAAATCGATGCGCATTCTGATCTTGCCCCCTATCAGCCGAGTATCGAGAACCATCATGGCAACGTCATGTCTCGTGCATTGCAGTTACCGCAAGTAACAAGCCTTTATCAGGTTGGCATTCGCGGCACCACCCCAGTGGCGCAAGCCTTACCCCGTGAAAAAGTGGCGCTGTGCTGGTCACCGCGACGGGTCCGCCAACAAGGGGTTGGCGCCTTGCTCGCACAACTTCCGACGGATGTCGACTGGTATGTGTCGCTCGACATCGATGCCTTGGATCCGATCCACGCGCCAGGGACCAGCACACCAGTTCCTGGAGGGTTCTCCTTCGAAGAAGTTCAAGACCTGCTGACCGCGATCGCCGAGCAACGCCGTTGCATCGGCTTTGATCTGGTCGAAATCAACCCAAAACGTGACTCCGGCGAGTTGACGGTGGCTACGGGTGTCGAACTGCTGCTGGCATTCCTCGGCGGACTTTTTACTGGACGAAAAGGGAAAGCATGAGCAGGATCACCGTTGGGTTACGGATCGCCTGGGCCGGCATGGTCGGCGTTTTCGCTCTGGCCCGGCAAGGCATGCTCACCAGCTACCTGCGCAGCTTGCAAAAAATGCAGCCGATTGTTCAGGTGAACCTGTTTCTCGCCCTGGCAAAACTGCAGAGCAGGCGTCAGCTCTCACGACTTGCTTGGAAAGTTGCCGGGTACCGTCTGCTGAACGATCTGGATTTTGCCCATTTGCCGTGGACTCGCTTTCAGGTTTGCGGGCTCGATCATCTTGACGCAACCCTCGCACGGGGCCGGGGCGCCATTCTTTGCACCCAACACCTGGGCCCCTACCGCCGCATTTTTTTTGAACTCTTGGTGCGCGGTTATCGGGTCCACGTGCTGGTGGATCAAAAGGTTGCCGCGACCTTTCGCGTCAGTATGGTGGACCAACTTCGGCGGCAAGGTTTTCCTGAGCAAGCGATCGTTGGATGGTCGAAGCGATTGCAGGTCATTAACGCCGAAGAGCCCGCTGCGGTGCGCCAGGTCTTTGCAGCTTTGCAGCACAATGAACTGCTCTTGGTCTATCTCGATGGGAATACTGGGGTCAGTGCCCCGGGCAGCGCGACCGAGGCGCCTACTAACAGCGTGATGGTTCAATTCTTTGGTCAACCCATTCGCGTCCGGCGGGGAGTTTGCCAGATTGCCCACGCAACTGGCGCCGGCCTGTTGCCTTTGTTTGCGCACTGGGAGCCCGATCACTCGCCGGTGATCGAATTCCTTGCGCCTTGTCAACTTGAGCCGCGAATTTCCGTCGAGGCCTTTTGCCAAGCAGGAATGCAGCAGCTCTTCCAACTCAGCGAGGCAGCAATCAGCCGTTATCCTGACCAGTATGAAGAGTGGATGCATGTGCATCGCTGGCGCCTTCCCAACTGCGGTCCGCGCAATTCTAGCGAGCTACTGGAGAGTACCGCGAAAGAACTCACCGTGGACACCAAACGTCACTTTCGCTTGAACCCAGCCCGGGTCCTGTTGCTGGCAGTCGATCAGCGACCTTTGCTGGTCGATCGTGACAGTGGTCGCATGCTGGTCGCTGAGGGGCTCAGTTTACAATTACTGCGTTACCTGACCCGTGGAACTTCGCTCGATAAGTTGGCAGGCAAAATGCACTCACAATTCTCTCAGCGAGAAATTGTCGCGGCTTTGGCCCGTCTCAAAACTTGGGGTTTGCTCGAGGAGGTTGCTTATGGAACTTAGTGGGAATGCGATTATCGCCATTTTCTTGGGATACACCATCGGAGTTGGCACTTGGGTCTTTTTTACCCAGACGTTTCCCGTGCTGTGGACCGAGCGGTCTGAGCTACGCTTTGCTCGACCCAAAGTCGAGCTCGTCTGGGGTGTCCTTGCCTTGTTCGCGGTTCTGGGGCTCAATGTTGTCTACACCGGCGGCGGGCTCTTGCCTTTACCTTCTGGCGGCCTGCGCCGTGATCTGATTTTTCTGCTCAACGTCGTACTGATCTGGTCACCCATGCTTTTGGTTCTGCTCCTGCGGCAACAGGGGCTCGATACTTGCTTGTTCTCTTTGCGTGGTTTAGGCAAGAAGATTCTATGGGGTCTTGCCGGCGCCGGACTGGCTGTGCTGACTTATTTGCTTTCCTATGGTGATGCTGACGCCTTGCCCCGGGCCATAGCTGGCTTGGCCAGCTGGCATCCCCTGATTTTGTTTCAGGGGTTGGTGCAGTACCTTGGACTCGGTTTTCTCCTGGTGCGGGTTATCGGAGTTGCTGGACGCCTGCAGGGAAGCTTGGTTTGTGGCCTGATCTACGGCTTGGTGAAATATCCGTATTACATGAACCAGTTGGGCATGGATTGGCAACAGGCAACCAGTGCAATTGCCGTGAGTTGTTTCGTTGCGGTAGCTGCCATTTACTTGGTTTACCGCCAACAAGACATGATCGCCCCGGCAATAATTCACACCTTCATGGACCTCATCCAGACCTCGACAACTATCTGATGCCGACGCTGGCGCAAAACCACGCAAACCACGCAAATGCAGATAATTGAGAAAATAATAAAATGGAGGCACGGCATGTTGTTTGACAAGATATTCCACCACTGGCATTCCGAGTTGCCTCGATTGATCTGGCGCGCACTTCGCCATCGCGGCAAGAGAAGCTTCCTTCAATCGCTGATCACAACTTACTATTGCAACTACATCAACCTGGCATTGGCCTTCCACGGATCACGCTCCCAGCACGAGCTTCGGCGGATTGCCCGAGCGACGGTGTGGACTTACGTGCGCAATGCTGCTTGCTATCTGATACCGCGCGCCTGGGGCGGCTTCCGGGTTGAGAATTTGACCGCTTTGACCACATCTTTGGCCCATGGGCGCGGAGTCGTGGTCGCGGCTCAGCACTTAGGTCCGCAGCGCTTCTTGTTACTCGAGCTGGCGCGGGTGAGTCAAAAGGTTCATGTGACCATCACCGAGCAATTCTGGCAACGCTTGCGTTCCTGGCTCGATCGGGTGCAGCAGGATGCCCACAACCCTGAGGATGCACGGCTGGCCCAGCGCATCGAGTTACTGCGGGCCGAAGATCCCACTTGCGCCTTGAAGATGGTGCGGGCACTCAAACGGGGAGAGGTCGTCTGCTTTGATGTGGATGGCAATCTGGGGGTCGGCCGGGAAGAGAAAACGCTCCAGGAGGCTTTGACCCTGCCTTTCCTCGGGCAGGAAGTTCACGTGCGGTCAGGGGTGGCTTATCTCTCGTATCGCACGGGCGCGCCGATCGTGCCGGTGATCAGCCTGTGGGCCCGCAGTGGGCGCCCCACCCTTCATTTTTTCGATCCGCTGCAAGTTCACGCTGGGGAGACGCGTGAGTCCTTTACCGAACGCGCACTTGGCAGCGTTTATCGACTGTTGGAGGGCACTCTGGTTGAACATCCTGAGCAGTGGGAGATGTGGCCGTTCTTTTATAAATGGATCAGCCCGCGGGAGAAGTGCGAGGATCAAGCGAATTTTCAGCACCACTTGCGACAGATTTTAGCTGATTATCAAGCAGCCTTGACCCAAAACCCTGCTACCCCGCTGCGAGTAGATCCTCGGGATGCTTTCGTTTTGCGGGTGCGCGGTCGGTGGGTGTTGATCGATCGCCGACATTTTCGCTTTTTCGTGACGGCAAAAAGCAGCGGCGCCGTGCTGCGGCAGTTGCACCAGGGCACCACCCTGGAGCAGTTGATCAGGAATCTGAGCCACCAGCTGGCACCGGAGACTACTTTCCGTGAGCTGGCGCGCTTGCGTCTGCTCGGCTTAGTGCAGTCGCCCACTGCGGCTTGAAACCGCCCCAAAACCCAGGAGGTAAGCCGTCATGTTTTTTCGTCATCGTCAGGCCAGCGCGATGGCAGCAGCCATGAGTACCCCTGCCAGCTTGGTCGATGTGCTGCGGTTGCAAGCGCAACATCAACCGCACCGTGAAGCCTACGTCTTTCTCGATGCTGCGGGACATGAGCGCGAACGCCTGACCTATGGCCAGCTCGACGGCCGGGCCCGCCAGATCGCGGCTGAACTCACTCGCCGTGGTCTTTGCGGCGAACGCGCGTTGTTGCTTTATCCAGAAGGTCTGGAGTTCGTGGCGGGCTTCATGGGTTGCCTTTATGCCAAAGTGGTGGCCGTACCCCTTCCTGCTCCGCGTTCGCACCGCGGTCTCGACCGGGTCGCCCAGGTCTTGCAAGACGCTCTGCCGGCGCTGGTTTTGACCAGCAGCACGCTGCATCCCCGTCTGCTGGGCATGGCGCAACAGCTGCCAGCGCTCTTTGCACTGGAACTGCTCGCAACGGACACTTTGACCGAGGAGGCCAGTACCTGGCGCAGCCCCGAGATCTTGCCGGAAACCCTGGCTTTCTTGCAGTACACCTCGGGGTCGACGGCAGCACCCAAAGGGGTAATGGTGGAGCATCGCCATTTGCTCCACAACGAAGAAGCGATTTGCCAGGCCCATCGGCATTCAGCAAGCTCCATTTTGGTGAGCTGGCTACCCGTCTATCATGACATGGGGCTGATCGGTCAAGTGTTGCAAGCCCTCTATGTCGGCGGTCGGTGTATTTGCATGTCCCCGATGACGTTCGTGCGGCAGCCTTGGCGCTGGCTCGCTGCAATTTCTCAGTATCGGGCGTTCAGCAGCGGTGGTCCTAATTTTGCCTACGAGATGTGCCTCGAACGCATTTCTCCTGCCGAAAAGGATCAGCTCGACTTGTCAAGCTGGCAGGTAGCGTTCAATGGCGCTGAGCCGATCCGCGCTGAAACGCTGGACCGCTTTGTTGCTGCTTTCGCTCGTTGTGGTTTTCGCCGCGAAGCATTTTTCCCATGCTATGGTTTGGCTGAAAACACTTTGATGACCACAGGCGAAGCGCTGAATACGACGTCTTGCGAAAGCTTCGACCCCACAGCGCTCGAACGCGGCCAGGCAGTGCCGATGCCGGGGGGGCGTCGCCTGATCAGCTGTGGTCAGCCTTGGGGTGGTCAACGGATAGAGATCCACGATCCGGAATCTGGAGCGTTGCTGAGCAGCAATCAGATCGGTGAAATCTGGGTCAGGGGAGAGAGCGTCGCCGCAGGTTATTGGCAACGCGCGGCTGAAACCGCCGCTGTGTTTGTGCGTGAGCCGCGAGAGGGAGCTGCCTGGTTGCGGACCGGCGACCTCGGGTTCTTGCGCGCGGAGCGCCTCTTCATCGCCGGTCGCAGCAAGGATCTGATCATCCAGCGCGGGCGCAATCTCTATCCTCAAGATCTCGAACTGGCCGCTCTATGCAGCCATCCGAGCCTAGTGACCGGCGGTGGTGCTGCATTTTCCACCCTCGCGCAAAACGGCGAAGAGCAACTCGTGCTGCTCCACGAAGTCAGCCGTCAGCCAGGCGTCGATTGGGCAACCGTTTTCCGGGCAATTCGTCAGGCTGTGGTCGAAGCCTTCGAGGTAGAACCCGCGGCGGTGGTCTTGCTCAGGGCTGGCACTCTGCTGCGGACCTCAAGCGGCAAGGTGCAACGGCGAGCCTGCCGTGAGGCTTACCTCAATGGCACGCTCACCGCAGTTGCGCGCTGGGAAAGAGCAGAGATCCCGGCGTCCGGGCGACCGGCGTCCGGGCGACCGGAAGCAGTGACCGTGAAGAGCACCGCTACCCAAGAGCTGCCCGACCAAGTCGATGCCGTGATCGCCTGGTTGCGCAATTACGCGGAAACTCGGCTCAATTCA
>CAZCOV010000196.1:0-11962 GCA_964499975.1 uncultured Thermoanaerobaculia bacterium | reverse complement strand
CTCAGGGCATAAGGCACAGCCGATCGGCGAGGAAACCTATGGCGACTGATTTCGCAGAAAGCACGGCTGCCGTCCGCTGCAACTTGCCAGTCGAGGCAGGAAATGGTGAGGGCGTCCGGCTCGATCCGGATCCAGTTGCAGGTATTGCGGCCGCGTTCGCAGCCCCGACCCCGTGCGGAAGTGGTGGTTCCGGCATGGACCAGCCAGATCGGACGGCGTCCCTGCGGGTAGTAGGCTTCAGAGCTTCCGATATAAGCCTGATGGAGGTGCCCGGAAAGCACGAACTCGACCCCGCACTGCGAGAACAGGTCGATCGCTTCTTGGGCATTGCCCAAAACCCGTTGATGGTCGAAGCGCGGGGCAGGGATCATCTGGTGGTGCGCGACGATTACTTTGCAGAGGTGTGCCGGGGCAGCTGCGAGCTGGGCGCGGACCCGCTGCAAAGCGGTCCGGGCAATTCGCCCCTCCTTGCTCAGCCAGTTGCACGCGGTGTTGATCCCGAGCAGGAGCATCTCGTCATCTTGAAACCAGGGCTCAAGGTCGGCCGCGAAATGGCGGCGGTAAGCGCCATAGGGATCGAGGGCGCGTTCCCAGAAACGGTTGCGCGGCACATCGTGGTTGCCGGGAACCACCAGGCTCGGCATCGGGAGTTGATCGACGAAAGCGCGCGCTGCGCGGAACTGTTCCGGGCGGGCGCGTTGGGTCAAATCGCCCGAAATCACCACCAAGTCCGGACGTTGGCGCGCGATCAGCTCATGGAGGGCAGCTGCCGCTTCCGGAATATGAAACGGCCCGAAGTGGACATCCGAGACATGAAGCAGTTGACGCAACCAGGGCTCCGGCGCACCGCTGTCGGACCTAATCTTCCAGCTCGGCGGCGAGGTCATCGGCATCCACGTCGGCATCCAACCGGGGATCGAACTCGCGATCCGGCTCGTCAAGCGAAGCCCCCAGCCGACTCCCGAGGACGGCGTCGAGCTGCGTGGTCACCTCGCGCACGGCAAAAGCCGAAACCGCAGAAACCACGGCTGGGCCATGACGGCGACCCAGCCAATACCCACCGGTGGCGGCCACGGCGAGCGCGGTCAACGGATAGGTGCGCACCATGTAGCGCCAGTCAAAGCTCTCGGGCAAGAGCTCGTCTAAAAGCTCATCAACCAACCCGGGGTCGGCTTTATCCACTCTCATCAGCGCGCCGGTCAATCGTCGTAGTTGTCGCGGCGACGGCGGATCAACAGCCCGAGGAGAAAGCCCACGCCCGCGGCGATCAGGATCGACTTACCTGGGTTCTCGCGGACGAAATCACTGACGTCGTCGACCGCGCTGCCGACGTCGGTTTGCAAGCGGGAATACCCGGCGCGCAAATGTTCCATGGCGTCGTCGTACTTTTCCCGCGCGCGTTCGCGGACGCGTTCGGCCTTCTGCCGTAACTCTTTGGTGGCCCGACGGCCGGTGCGCTGCGCCGACACCGTCGCATCCTTGAGGCGATCGCCCAAGTCTTCAGCGATCTGCTCGAAACCTTCCCGAGCATCGTCTAAACGTTCACTCATGGTGTCCCTCAGTTGATCTGCTGTCCGCTCCACGGAACGGACCTTGCTCTTGACCGTGTGATCATTCATGGCAACCTCCAACGCCGTTCGGACGCTCATCGTCCCCGGCGGGTTCATGGCACCGCCGCAACGACGGGAATTAGATTCTATAAGAGTTGGCTGCTCAAAGTATCGCCGAGTACAATTGGGCGATGAGCAGCCCACCGAGCGAGCGCGATCGGCCTGAAGAGGAGGAGGGCGAGGAACTGGGGGAGCAGCCCTTGGAGTTGGTGATCACCGATGTGCTCGACCTCCACAGCTTTCCCCCGGCCGAGATCCGCGCGCTGGTTGCCGACTACCTCGACTTGGCCTATGAAAAGGGACTGCGCGAGCTGCGGATCATCCATGGCAAGGGAGTGGGGGTGCAGCGCGAAATCGTGCGTTCCTTGCTCGCCCAAGATCCGCGGGTGATCGGCTGCGGGGATCTGCCCGCGCTCGCCGGTGGCTGGGGTGCGACCTGGGTCCGGCTGGCTTGAGGCGATGGTATTCTTGGTATCCTTGACTTGAGAGACCGCTGTGGCGCGGAGGAAAACGTGAACGGAACCCTGCCCGAAGACGAAGAAGACGTCATCCCCAAGATTGAATATGCGGCACCCAGCCCGGGCATCAAGCCGCTCTACCTTTTTGCCGATAGCCAGTTGCTGTTTTGGCAGCAAGACGATGGCGAGCTGTTCTTGCGCTCCGTGCGCGCGCTTTTGCCGCAAGCACCCCTCGCGGTTTACGTCGGCGCTTCAAACGGCGACGATCCCGCGTATTACTCGATTTTCGAATCCGCGATGGAGCAAGTCGGCATCAGCGAGCGGCGCATGATCCCGGCGGAGCTCTCCGCCGAGGACTTCGAGAGCGTCGAACGCGCCCACTTGATCTTGCTCGCGGGCGGCGATGTCGAGCGCGGCTGGCGGGTCTTTGAAGACAACGGCTTGAAGCGCATTGTGGCGCGGCGCTACAACGAAGGCGCGCTGTTGATCGGGATCTCGGCCGGCGCGGTCCAGCTCGGACTCGCCGGCTGGTCGGCCAAAGGCAAGATGATCAGCACCTTCCGCATCATCCCCCATGTGATCGGCGCCCATGAAGAGAGCCAGAGCTGGGAGCCGCTCAAGCAGTTGGTCCGCCACTTCGGCGAGCACACCCGCGGCTATGGCATTCCGGCTGGCGGTGGCCTGGTCTACCACGTGGACCACTCCGTCCAGCCCATTCGCCGGCCGCTGTACGAGTTCCAGCTGCGCCGCAAAGACGTCCAGCAGCACCTGCTTTTGCCCGGTGAAGCCCCCAGCCCAGAACCCGAGGAAGAGCCGCGCGAGGAGCCCAATGGGGATGTCTTGGTGATCAACTGATCGTGATCAACTGATCCTGGTAGAAGTCGACCTGCAGGAGAGAATGGAGTCGGCGAAGACAAAGTGCCGGGAAGACCGTGGCGCGTTGGAATGGTTCGGGTGGTCCCGATGGTGTACAATTGCCATATGATCAGCTAGAACGATGCTATCCTAAAATGATACTTTCCTAGAATCAGACTATCTTGTCCCACAAAAGGCTATTTCTGAGCGCCGGTTCTGACCCTACTTAAGACAGCTGAGGAAGTTAACCCGACCACCGGTTCGCCAACCGGGGTCTTGTCTGAGGAGAAGCAGATGAAGAAACAGATGTGGCAAGTCTTGCCGATCACCGTCCTACTCGTCGCGGTTGTGCTCGGGGTGAGCGTTGCTGATGCCCAAGGGATTCGCCAAGAGCGCGGGGTTGACCAGCGCGTCGACTACGCCGCTTTGACCCAGTTCGGCCCCTGGGACGACCGCAATTACAACTTGCGTCTCGAAGATCTCACGTTCCTGGCCTCGAACGAGCGCGAACTGCGCGATCCCATCCCCGCCTTCTTCCGCGTCGAAATGCGCAAGCGGAACCAAGCCCTGTCCGAACCCGGCGCGATCTATCCGCGCAGCGCTCTCCAGATTTTCCAGCAGCTGTATCGCGGCTACCTCCATGAGGGCAAGATCTATCGCAAGGTCACGGTCGACGATCTCGGCAACTTCCAGCTCGCCTTGGACCAGGGCCAAGCCCTCGAAGAGTTCGACCGTGCCTTGACTTCGGACGTCAAGGTCACTTCCCCGACCGGCGCGGCGGAATCCGCGGTCAAGATCCACCCCAGCAACACCAACCTGGTGGTCGCGGGGTCGAACGGTCCGGGTTCTGGGCAGAAGATGTGGTACTCCAGCAATGGGGGTTCGAGCTGGACGCAGTCGGCGGCATTACCCCTGGGCAGCACCTGCTGTGACCCTACCGTTGACTGGTCGTCCAACGGTCAGTATGCCTATGCCGCCACCCTCGGCAGCTGCACTGTCAGCGGATGCGGCGTGTGGTTCTACCGCTCGGCCGACAACGGGGCAACCTGGAACAACCTCGAGACCGTGACCCCAGGCGACCCGCGCCGCGAACTGACCAACAATGGCAGCGACAAAGAATATCTCCACGTCGACAAGTTCGCGACTTCGCCCTTCAAAGACAACCTCTACATGACGTGGCATAACGCCAACGTGCTCAAGTTCAAGCGCTCGACCGATTTCGGTAATACCTGGAGCGCGACCATCAACATTTCGACCAACTCGACCAAGGGTATTGGCAGCGACATCGCTACCGACAAGAACGGCAACATCTTCTATTTCTGGCCGGCGATCTCGGCCAAGACGATCCGGGTCCGCAAGTCGACCGACGGCGGTGGCAGTTTTGTAACCGCCGTGACGGTGTCGACTACCCAGGACGGCTACGATTTCGCCATCCCGGCGATGGAAACCCGCCGCGCCTTCATTTACGTGTCGGCGGATGCGGACCTCACGAACGGAACCTATGCCAACAGCGTGTACGCGGCCTGGACCGACACTACCGCGCCCGAGCAGGCGAGTCCGGCCAACAACCACGGCCGGATCCAAGTAGCCTACACCCGCAACGCTGGCACCTCTTGGACGGTGACCACCCCTCACGAGACCGTCGATCAGAACTCGGTCGACCGTTTCCATCCCTGGCTGGGCGTGGGACCGGACGGTCGGGTTTACGTGATCTACTATGACACCCGCAACAGCCCGACCCGCGTCGGCGTCGACATTTACTACTCTGTGTCGGCTGACGGTGCCCAGACCTGGTCCGCGCCCGCGCGTTTGACCAGCGTGACTTCTCCCCAAGTCGATGACAGCTTCGAATGGGGCGACTACAACGGCCTCGATGTGATCGGCACCCAGCTAATCAGCATTTTCACCGACAACCGCAACGAAGGTGGCGGTGCGGCCGACTCGATCGACGTCTACGCCGCGGGCAAGACCGTCCCGTAAGCGTCCGTTCTTTGCTGTGGGCAGCACCCTGTCGTGCTGCCCACGGTTCGGCTTGCGCTGCCACTTCACCCGACACTTCACTCAAAGCGCGCTCCGCCTGCAGCCACTGAATCGGGCAACAAACCCAGCGTGGAACCCATTCACCATTTCATTCCCGGTCCGTGCTACGTGCCAGAAGCCGTGCGTGCGGCGATGCGCGAACCCCCGATCGCCCACCGCTCGCGCGCTTTCAAAGCGGTTTATGCGGACGTGAGCCAGGGTCTCCGACCGGTCTTCCGCACGGCCGGCGACGTTTTCATCGCGACCGGCAGCGCCACGTTGGGCATGGAGATCGGGATCGTCTCGCTGGTGCGCTCGCAGGTCCTCAACCTGACTTGCGGCGCCTTTTCGGAACGCTGGCACACGATCAGCCGCGCGCTTGGGCGGTCGGCGGACGAAGTGTCGGTGCCATGGGGTGAGATCCTCTCCCCCGACCTGGTGCGCCAAGCCCTGCGCCGCAAGACCTACGACGCCGTGACCGTGGTCCACAGCGAGACTTCAACGGGCGCGCTCAACCCGATCGCCGAAATCGCGCAAGTGGTCCGCGCTGAAAGCGACGCCTTGATTCTGGTCGATGCGGTGTCGTCGTTGGGGGGTGCGCCGGTTGAAACCGATGCGTGGGGGCTCGACTTCGTGCTGACCGCCTCGCAAAAAGCCCTGGCCGTGCCGCCGGGGTTAGCCCTTTTCGCCGCCTCTCCCCGCGCCCTCGAACGCGCGGCTTTCGTCCCCTATCGCGGCTTTTACACCGACCTCTTGCGCTACCGCGACCAGCACCTCGCGGGCAGCACCATCACCACCCCGGCAGAAGCGCAGATCTACGCGCTGCGCTGGCAGCTGCAGCACATTTTGGCCGAGGGAGTCGAGCCGCGCTGGCAACGTCACCGGGCCTTGCGCGAGCAAATGGCGGGGTGGGTCGCCGCGCATGGCTTGACCTACGCTTCCTCCCCCCAAAGCGCTTCACCGACGATTAGCTGCTTGCGTCCGCCAGCTGGATGGACCGCGCCGCAGCTGGTCGAGCAGGTGGCGGCTCGTGGTTTTGTCGTTGCTGGCGGTTACGGCGCCTGGAAGTCCGACACTTTTCGCATTGGTCACATGGGGGAAGTCCGTTCGTGCGACCTCACCCGGCTGTGCGGGGCGATCGAGCAGATTTTGGGTTGAAGTTGAGACGGGCGGTAACGGCAACCCAGGTCACACAAACGTGCAAACCGTGCTTCTTTTGGGACGTCGTCGTCGGGCTTGGGCAGCGGCGCGGCGCTTGAACTTGGCGGTCATCGGGGTGGATGCCAACCCGTCCGGCTGCCGCGAAACCGGCGAAGTGGCACACCTCCGCTGCGACTGGGACGCTGACCCAGACGGCTGGGCCGAACTCGCTGAGCGCGCTCGGCGCAGCAGCCAGATTGATGCCGTCCTGGGGCTGACCGAACGCGCAGTGGTGCCAGCCGCCCGCATCCGTGAGCGGTTGGGCCTGCCAGGAGATGGGGTTGAAGTCGCGCTGCGCGCGACCGACAAGCTGCTGATGAAGCAGGCGGTGGTAGCTGCGGGCATCCCTTGCGCCCGCTTTGTCGCTGCCGAGGCTGGACTTTTGCCCGCAGAACTCGTGGCCACGCTCGGCTTGCCTCTGATATTCAAGGGGCGGACCAGCTCGGGCGGACGGCAAAACCAGATCTTGCGCCAAGAGAGCGAAGTCGAGGCTGGGCTACCCCCTGGCTGGATCGCTGAAAGCTTTGTGGCTGGCACGGAAATGAGCCTGGAAGCGCTAGTGGTCGATGGCCGGACCTTATTTTTGAACCCCACCGAATACCTGGTGGTCCGTTGGGCCAACATCGTGCCAGCTGCCCTGCCACCAACCACTTGGGCCGCCCTCACCAACTTCCACGAACGGGTCCTCAGGGCGCTCGGGATTCGTCACGCTTTCGTTCACCTTGAGCTCTTCTGGACGGCGGACGGACCGGTCTTCGGCGAGCTGGCGATCCGTCCGCCCGGCGGCTACCTCATGGACCTGATCGAGCTCGCTTATGGCTTTGATCCCTGGGAGATCTGGCTGCGCGCGAGTTTGGGGCATGAAGTCGGACCCTTGCCCACCGCCCAGCGGGTCGCGGGCGTTTGGGTTCTCCATCCCGGTGCGGGGATCGTCGAGAGCGTCGGCGGGGCTGACGCTGTGCGCGCTTGCCCGGGGGTTCTGCGTCTGGAATTGCGCGTGCAGCCAGGGACCGCGGTCCCCGAGCGGATCGGCGCCGGACAAGACGTGGGGCACCTCTTGGTCACCGGCGCCGACCGCGACCAGGTGGCGGCACGACTCCGTACCGCCCGTGAACAGCTAGTGATCCAGCTGGTGGCCGGTGCGCGCGGATGAGCTTCACTCCGCTCTGAGCGACACCATGGGGTCAACGCTCGCTGCCCGTTTCGCGGGAAAGTAACAAGCGGCCAGGCCGACCAGCGTGAGCAGCGCGGACACCCCCAGGTAAGTGATGAGGTCGAAGTTCTGAACGCCAAAAAGCAGCTTGGTCAAGGCACGAGTCGCGACCAAGGCAATGGTCACCCCGCTGGCGATGCCGATCAAGAGGACGCGCAGGCCCTGACCCACGATCATCCGCCGCACCCGCTGCGCGGTTGCGCCCAAGGCCATGCGCAGACCGATCTCGCGGGTGCGCTCGGCAACCACGTAAGAAAGCACGCCGTAAAGGCCGACAATGCCCAAGATCAACGCCAAAAGTGCTGCGATGCCAAGCGTCAGCAGGGTGAAAGAGAGTTGCACCATGGACCTTGCGGCCAGCTCTTCCATGGTGTAGATGCGGTACATCGGCGCGGTGGGTGCGACCTGGCGCACCAAGGCGCGGACTTCGGGCGCGATTTCCGCGGCCCGCGAGGTTTTGACCACGTAGCCAGGAGATGACACCGGCCGGCTGTTTTCCGGGTCTTGACCGACCAGTGGGAAATAAACCATGGGCTCCGCCGCTCGCCGGAAATCGTATTGCAAGACGTCGTCGACCACTCCTACGACCGTTTCCCAGGTCTTTTGGCCTTGCATCTTCAAGCGTTTCCCCAGCGGGTCAGCGCCGGGCCACAGGAGGTTGGCGGCGGAGCGGCTGATGAGGATGTTGCCGCGCTGCGACAGCTGGTCGTCGTCGGTGAACGCTCTGCCTTGGAGCACTTGGATGCCCATGGTTCGGAAATAGTCGCCCGCAGACCAGGTGTAGCCGAGCAAGGCTCCCGCGTCGTCCTCGGCTGGGGAGTTCTCAGTTTGGAAGCGCTCGTGGGCAACCCCTTCGTCGAGCGGCACGTTCTCGACGATCCCCACCCGCTCGACGCCGGGAAGGGCGGCCAGCCGCGCCATGAAGTCCAGGTGGAAGCGGGCGAACGATACCGCGTCCTTCAGGTGTGCGCCCTCGGGTGCGATCTGAAAGGTGAAGAGATCCTGGGTGTCGTAGCCGGGGTGGACATTGCGCAGCTGGTCAAAACTGCGGAGCAGCAGGGCCGAGCCGATCAGCAGCACCAAGGCCAGGGCGGTTTGCGCTGTCACCAGCGCGTTGCGTCCCCAATGGCGTCCGCGGATTGCGCTGCGATCGCCCGCGCGCAGCTGCATCAGGTTGGGCGCCGAGGAACGAATTGCCGGCAGCAGTCCGCACAACAGGGCAGCGAGCGCTGAAGCCGCAAGAGTGAAAAGCAGGGTCTTGGGGTGGAGGGCGACTTCGTCCAAGCGGGGAATATTCGCGGGAGCTGCCTTGAGCAGCAACGGCACCCCCATCCAGGCGAGGCCCACCGCAAGGGTTCCGGCCAGCCCAGCGACCACCCCTGCTTCGGCCAGCTGCGTTGAAATCAGGCGTCCGCGGACCGCGCCCAACGCTCGCCGCACCGCGAGTTCGGACTGCCGTTGCTCTGCCCGCACCATGAACAAATTGGCCACGTTGGCACAGGCGATGAGCAAGACGATCGTCACCGCACCGAACAGGATCCACAGCGGTCCAGCAATCGCACCGAGGAGCTGGGTCGCGAGCGGCCGCACCACGGGCAGGAATTGTTCGATCGTGCGGGCATAGTTGGCAGACCCGCCAAAGCGCTCGGGCAGCCGGCGGGCCAAGGAGGTGAGCTCGCGGCTGAGCGCATCGAGGTTGGTACCAGGTGCCAGCCGGGCTACCAAGGGCTGACCAAAACGCCCCGGCTGGATCTCCGCGCTGCGCACGACTTGGGGAATCCACAACAAAGTGCCACGGTTGGGGAACCAAAAATTCGGTCCCATCACCCCGATCACGGTGCGGTCCTCGCCAGCCGCGGAGAACCTCTGGCCGAGAATGCCTGGGTCCGAACCAAACCAGGTGGTCCACAGCGCGTGGCTGATCACCATGACCCCTTCTTCGTCTTCGGGCACGGGCAGCCGGCCGAGCATGGGTTGGACCCCCAAGGTGTCAAACAGCGAGGCGGTCGGGCTAGACATCCGCACCCGTTCGATCCGGTCACCCGCGCGCAGGGTGTTAGTGAAGGAATTGAAGGTCGCGATCTCCTCGATCAGCTGGGATTGCTCGCGGTACTGCACAAAAAACTCTGGGGCCAGGGGAAATTCCGGAGGCAAATCCGATCCCGGTGCCGCGCCGGCGATGAACACCAGGCGGTCGGTTTGGGAGTAGGGCAGAGGGCTGAGCAGCACGGTGTCGACCACGCTGAAAATTCCCGTGTTGACGCCGATCGCCAGACCCAAAGTCAAAACTGCCAAAAGGGTGAAACCGGGGGTGCGGCGCAGCGTGCGGCCAGCGTGTTGCAGATCTTGAATCCAGTGGCTGATCATGATGGCGCGGTCCTTCCTGAATGGGTTGCGGGTTCTCGTTCATCTCCAGGGCCTGCTGCTTTTAACGTACCCCGACGGCTGTGGGTTTCAGATCTTGCGGCGTGGATCAGCTGCGAATGGCGATGCTGATGCTTGCTGAGACCAGGCTGGTTGATCGACGAACGGACCTGGTCCGCCGCTGAGGGGGGCGAACCGGCTCGGGCCGACGCAAAGCCATGTTCTCGTGGCGCAGCGCGAGTTTTGCTTTGCCGAAGATTGGGTCAAGAGGCGCTCTGCGCCGGCCAGGCCTGGCTGACCTGTCTGATGTGGCCACCTGCTTCCACGAAATGCCAGGGTGGGCGGACGCTCGCAGTGTAAGCTGCAGCCGCGGCAAGTGCGAGTTCGAGCCGGCGGACACTGGGCTCAACTCGGGCCGCATGGAGGGCATGTAGGGCACCATAGGCTCTGAGCCGGCCGCTGCCGATTGCGGCAAACCGGTCCTCGCGCAGCGCCACCAAGTCGCTGGTGATGGTCCACAGTTGGCCCTGACAACCGAGCAACACCACGGTTTTCTCGCCGAGGATCGCACGGCCAGCGGTGGTTTCGCCGCAGGTTGTGGCGGCCTGGCGGATCGCCGGAACCAGCTCTTGGACGAGAAAAGGTTCGAGTTCTGCGCTGGGCGCTGGCTCAGGCAGCTGCGCCTGGTAGCGGAGGATCTGAGCGATCCGATACCTGCCGCAAACCCCGAAAAGGTAGGGACCCCGCGCAAACACCTTGGGCGCTTCGAGGGTGTAGATCTCATCCTCATGGGTCCACGCTGAATCCGCACCGAACAGGACGGTTCTGCCATCGGTTTCGGCCACGATACAGGTCATAGAGGTCTCCTCAGATTGCTGGCCGGTCATCCCAGATCTATGCGGGTCCTGGGTTCGGCCGGGTGGATCGGGCTGGCGTCGCGAGGCCCAGCGGGTGGTGCCTCCAGGCCGCAGGCAATTAAACAAAGACAGAACATAGCGTAAATAGCGTAAGTGCAGATTTAGCCCAGCAGAGGAAGTTTCCGATTTACCGAAGGTGGGCATCATCCACACCGCTTGAGGTAGGAGAACGGTTTTGGTCCTCGGACCTGCGTGGCAGGTTCGCTGCGCGGCCCGGCATGGTTTGCCCAGCCGTGCCTTTGCCGATTGGTTCGCTCATCATACCTGGTGGCTCAGTGGACGGTGACACCCAGCTAGCATGCATCGCGCTAACCACGGCAAAAACGCCGTTCTCCGAATCACTTTGCTATTTGGGCGCCTTCTCATAGGAAAATGGACCTCTGCCGCCGGGGTCATCTCGCTCCGCGGCTACCGGAGGTCCTTCCATGGTCGAAGCGTCGTGCAACCAGCTTGAAGCGATGTGCCCGTGCCCGGCACGGGTTTGCCCCGCCATGCCTTTGCAGTTTGGTTTGTATTACATACCCGATGGGTAGAGACCCGGAACGGCAGGCCGCCCCAGCTCCAGCAGGCATCCTGGCGGTGACCGCGGATCGGTTCGTTCATCATACCTGGTGGCTGAGTGGGCCAGCGCGCTAGCATGCATCGAGCTGGCAACGTCAAGAACGCCGTTCTCCGAATCACTTTGTTATTTGATGGCCTTCTCGTAGGAAAATGGACCTCTGCCGCCGGAGTCATGTCGCTCCGCGGTTACCGGAGGTCCTTCCATGGTCGAAGCGTTGTGCAACCCACTTGAAGAGACGTGTGCGAGTCCGGCATGGGTTTCCCCCGCCATGCCTTTACGGATAGGTTGGTTTTACATACCCGGTGGGTAGAGTCCCGGAGGGGTGGGCCGGCCCCAGTTGCCAGCAGGCATCCTGTGGCGACCGCGGCCCACCCCAAAGATCCTCTAGGGGATGTTTCATTCCAGGAGCTGCTTGATGGGATGGCGAAGGTCTTTTTAGTAGCCCTCTTGGACTTACCTTCGCCTTTTGTTAGGCTGAGGCCATGGCTGCTTCAGAGATATCTGCCAGCAAGTTCGGCGATCCGCTGACTGCTTTGAGCGGAAAAGCCCTCCACCGTGCCCTCCACCGGTTCTGTGAGGAAATCGATGAGGTGCTGTCGAGAGAGCCGCAAGAAGGGCGGCGCCTAGCCAGTCTTGCGGTGCGCTTGGCCAAGCGTACGGGCTCCCACTGCGCGGTGGCGCGAGCCTGGTGCGCGTTAGGGACGGCTCTCCGCTGTCTGGGCCGACTTCAGCATGCTGAGGTCTGCTACCAGCTGGCGCTGGCC